>NZ_SPVG01000067.1 GCF_004614165.1 Duganella callida
CGTGCGACCGCTCCGGCGCCCGCTTCGCCGTCGCGCCGCGCACCCGGTCCTGCGCGGTGTCGTGCGGCCGCTCCCCCGTCTGCTCCCGCGCCTCGTCCGGCGCCTTGTCGTCCGGCGTGCTCACCGGCGCGCATCCTTGCGGGCGTCCTCGTTATCGCGGATCCGCCTGAGTGCATGCTTGGCGCTGGTGGTGTCCACTTCCACCTTCAGCGACAGTCCCGGCACCAGCACGCTGCGCGTTTCGGCGCTGGCGTCGATGGCGAGGCGCACCGGCACGCGCTGCACGATCTTGGTGAAGTTGCCGGTGGCGTTCTGCGGCGGCAGCAGCGAGAACTGCGCGCCGGTGCCGGGCGCCAGGCTGTCGACGTGACCGCGCAGCTTCAGGCCGGGCAAGGCGTCCACCTTGATCTCGGCCGGCTGGCCCACGCGCATGCGGCCGATCTGGGTTTCCTTGAAATTGGCGGCGATATATAGCGTATTCAGCGGCACGATCGACATCAGCCGCGCGCCGGGCTGCACGAACTGGCCGACGCGCACCGTCAGATCGCCGATGCGGCCGGCCGCGCTGGCGGCCAGTTGCGTCGATTCGAAGTTGACGTCGGCCGCCTTCAACTGCGCGCGCGCGGTGCCGGCCTGCGCTTCCGCCTGGCGTACCTGCGCCTGCAGCGAAGCGATGTGTTTTTCCGCGTTGTCCAGCGCGGCCTGCTGCGCCGCCACCTGGCGCACGCTCTGGTCGGCCTGGTTGCGGCGCGCGGACAGCGTCTCGGCATTCTCTGCGCCGATCTCGACCAGCGGCGCGTAACGCGCCACCTCGCCCCGCGCGAAAGCGGCGTTGTCGCGGGCGGCGGCCAGCTGGGCGCGCATCTGCGCCACGGTGGACCGCTGCTCGGCGATCTGGGCGCGCACCGCATCGGCGTTGGCATGGGCGACGTCGATCTGCGCCTGATACTGCTCGGCCTGCGCGTTGTAGTCGCGCGGATCGATGCGCACCAGCGCCTGCCCGGCCCGCACTTCCTGGTTTTCCCTGACCAGCACCTGCGCCACGTAGCCGCCGATCCTGGGCGAGACGGTGATGTCGTCGGCGCGCAGATAAGCGTCGTCGGTGGATTCGTAATACTGGCCCACCAGCTGGTGATAGAGGAACCAGCCGCCGCCCAATAGCAAGGCCACCGCCGCCAGCGAGATCAGCACCAGGCGGATCTTGCGTTTGCGCGCCGGCGATTCCGGCGTGTCTTTGGACTCGTCGCTGGATGCCGGTGCGGTGTTGTCGTGTTCCTGATTGTCGGGTTCGCTCATCGTGCTGTCGTCCATGTGGCAAGTGCGCAAATTCACACAAATGTGTTAATTAACACGATTGTATGATCTTCGGCAAAAAGCTGCCACACCACTATCGTGCGCACGCCAGCGCCCGTCGGTGCGGTGGGGGCGGCCAGGCCGCCCCCGTTGCGTCGGCTTAGGCCGCGCGGTGCTTGCGGCGTGCCAGCCAGCCGACCAGGCCCAGGCCGCCGATCAGCATGCCGTAGGTCGATGGCTCCGGCACGGCGGAGATCGAGACGTTGTCGATGGCGACATCGAACTGGGTAAAGCCGTAGACATAGCCAGGCTGCAAGGTGGTAAACACGATTTCATCGACGCTGGACAGCACACTGGCAAAGGTGCGGCCGGACGGCAGCGTCGGACCGGTGGCGTCCGGGCCGCCGTAACCGCCCCAGCCCGACGGCAGCAGCGCCGAGCTGGTGTCACCGATAGTCACCGACAAGTGCTGCCAGCCCTTGGTGGCGTCGATGCTGCCGAGGTTGTAGAACACGCTGGTGTAAGGCAGGTCGGCCGGTTTGTTATCGTAGTCGCGCAGTTCCACCACCACGTTGCGCGATACATCCTGGCCGAAATAGTTGATCTGCTGTGCCGAGATGTCCAGGCCGATGGTGACGCTGGACGACTTGGTGTAATCGCCGAGGAAAGCCTGGTTGCTGCTGGTGCCCCAGGTGACGCCAAAGTTTTCGATCACCGTGCGCAGCGCCGGTGCACCATTGCCCAGCGAGGCATCGATGCCGGAGCCGCCGACGCCGTTCAGCGGCTGCATACCCCACCAGCCCTCGTCGCCCTTGGAGAAATCCACGGTTGCAGAGGAGGCCGCCATCGCTGCGCCGCCCGCCAGAGACAACACCAACGCCATCATCACTTTGTTCAACATCATGGGTGTTCCTTCACAGTAGATTAGTCGGATACGGCAGCCCGGCGCATACGGAAATTAATGTTTGCTTAAGCTGCCAAGCCGATTCTGTGAGGCTGGTGACTGGCTGTCAAAGAGATTGCATCACTAAATTGTAAGGAAAATGTAACCAAGTTTCTCATCAACACCCGCGTGTTCCCACAGGAAAATTGTAACTTGGGGTCGTGATGCACATGAAAGACTGTCAATTCCCTATGACACGATGCTTTAGACATCAAACAGATTTTTCCGTTCGGTCAAAGGCCGGAGGCGGCACATGCGCGACATGGACGACGTTTGTTTTTTGCGACACGAGGCGCGGTGCTCAAAGTACTGATTGTTTGTCCGCCGACGCGGGCGCGCCCGCCGCCAGCGCCTACAATCGTCCTCTTCAAAGCTACTGGAGAGCGGCAAGTGAATCACACGATGCGGCGTGCAGCCATCCTGGGAATACTGACGGCCGCGTGCGCGCAAGCGGCCGCCGCGGATGCCTGGCACTTCACTTTCGGACCGACGGCGTCGGCAGGTCACAGCGCGGTGCAGCCGGACATGGCCTACGACAGCCAGCGCGGCTACGGCTTCGAACCGGGTGCGCGCGTACGCACCGACGGTGGTGCCGGCGGTCCCTCGCTGACCAGCGACCAGCCCTTCTTCTTCTCCGCCGATCTGCCGGAAGGCAATTACAACGTCACCGTCACGCTGGGCGGCGAGCAGGCGGCCAACACCACCGTCAAGGCCGAGTTGCGCCGCCTGATGCTGGAGCGCGTCGCCACGGCGCCCGGCGCCACCGTCACACGCACCTTCACCGTCAACATCCGCACGCCGCGCATCGCCGCCGTGGATGGCGTCGCGGCGGGCGCGGTCAAGCTCAAGTCGCCGCGCGAATCGGTGCAGGAAGCCTGGGCCTGGGACCGGCGCCTGACGCTGGAATTCAACGGCGAGCACCCGGCCGTCCGCGCCATCGACATCGTGCCGGTGCGCGCGCCGACGCTGTTCCTGCTGGGCGACTCCACCGTGTGCGACCAGCCGGCGGAGCCGTACAACAGCTGGGGACAGATGCTGCCGCGCTTCTTCAAACCCGGCATCGCCATCGCCAACCATGGCGAATCGGGCGAAACCTACCGCGACTCGCTGGGCCGCCGCCGGCTGGACAAGATCCTCAGCGTCATGCATCCGGGCGACACGGTGCTGATGCAGTTCGGGCACAACGACCAGAAGCAGATCAAGGACGGCAAAGGCGGCCCGTTCACCACCTACAAGGACGAGATCCGCAAGCACGTGGAAGCGATCCGCGCGCATGGCGGCACGGCGGTGATCGTGTCGTCGATGGAGCGCCGCAATTTCGACGCCAACGGCAAGGTGGTGCCCTCGCTGATCGATTACGCCGATGCCGCGCGCCAGTCGGCGCAGGAGCTGGGCACGGCCTTCATCGACCTGAATGCGGTGAGCAAGCCGTTTTACGAAGCGCTGGGGCCGGAGCACTCGAAGCGCGCCTTCGCCGAGCCGGAGCCCGGCCGCATCGACAACACCCACCACAACAGCTACGGCAGCTACGAGCTGGCGCAGGCCGTGGTGACGGGCCTGAAGCAGACCGGCCTGCCGGCAGCGGCCTATATCGCGGACGGCTATGGGCACTTCGATCCGGCCCATCCCGATCCGGTGGCGACGTTTGCGGTGCCGCCCAGCCCCAACTTCACCAATCAACGGCCACTGGGCGATGAAAGCCATGCCGCCGCGCCAGCGGCGGCGCAAGCCTACCTGTTTGCCTACTTCACCGGCAATGGCGAGGACGGCCTGCACCTGGCCGCCAGCAACGACGGCTACCACTGGGACAAGCTGGGTCAGGGCCGCAGTTATCTCAAGCCGGAAGCCGGCGCCGCGAAGCTGATGCGCGATCCCTGTATCGTGCTGGGACCGGACGGCGTCTACCACATGGTGTGGACCACCGGCTGGAAGGAGAACAACATCGGCTACGCCTCGTCCAAAGACCTGCTGCACTGGTCGAAACAGCAGCAGATCGCGGTGATGGCGCACGAGCCGCAGGCGCTCAACGCCTGGGCGCCGGAGATCGTCTACGATGCGCAGCGCAGCGAATACCTGATTTTCTGGGCCTCCACCATTCCAGGCCGCTTCAAGGATACCGACGGCAGCTCCGAGGAAAAGTACAACCACCGCATCTACTACACCACCACGCGCGACTTTGTCACTTACGCGCCGACGCGGCTGTATTACGATCCCGGCTTCAGCGTGATCGACGCCACCTTCCTGCACGCCCGCGGCGCCGATTATCTGCTGGTGAAAGACGAAACGCGCAACCCGCCGCACAAATACCTGCAGCTGGCCGCCGCGTCCGACCTGCATGGCCCCTTCGGCAAACTGAGCGCGCCATTGACGCCGGCCGGCCTGTGGACCGAAGGCCCGACCGCGCTGCAGGTCGGCGAAGACATCATCGTCTATTACGACGCCTACCGCGACAAGCACTATGGCGCCATGCGTTCGCGCGACCTGGTGCACTGGGAAGACGTCACCGCGCAGATGCACTTCCCGGACGAAGGCACGCCGCAGCGGCTGCGCCACGGCACCGTGCTCGCGGTGCCGCCGGCGCTGGTGGACAGCCTGCGCTGATTACCGCCGGAAGTAGGCCGCCAGCGGATTGCCCGGCAGGGCCTTCAGCGTCTCGACCACCCGTTCGGCATTGAAGCGCGCACCGGCATCGTTGGTATGGGTCCGCGCGTCGGAAAAATACGTGTCCACCACGGTGGCGCCGACGCTGCGGTACGCATTGGTGATGGTCATGGTCAGGTCGCCATACAGCGCGCCGCCCTTGCGCGCCACCTCCTCGTCCCACTGCGCGTAGCCGGCGAAGTCGCGGCCCTGCTGCCAGGCGTCGCGATGCGGAATCGGCGACAGCAGGATCACGGTGGCGCCTTTGGCCCGTGCATCCGTCACGTAGCGCGCCATGTACCAGCCGAAGCTGTGCACCTGCTCCCTGCCGCCGTCGGGACGCGTGTCCTCCACCGTTTCGTCTCCCGTGCCGGGCACGGAGCCACGGTTCTTTGCGGCCGGGTCGCCGATACGGCCAACGTCGTTGTGGCCGAACTGGATGGCGACGAAATCGCCGGGCCGGAGCTGCTCCAGCACCTTGTCCCAACGCCCTTCGGTCAGAAAGGTGCGACTGCTGCGGCCACCGATGGCGTGATTGACCACGTTGATTTTCGCGGGATCGAAATACGGCGCCAGCCGCTCGCCCCAGCCGATGGCGCCATTGGCGCCGCCGCTCTTGACGGTGGAATCGCCGACCAGGAACAGCGTCGGCAATGCCGCGTCTCGCGGCTGCTCCGCCGTGACTTTGGCCGCATCCACCACCGGCCGTTCATCTTCGGCCGCCGGTATCGCCTGCCCGGCGTCGTTCAGCGCGGCCAGCGCCTGCGGCACATGCAGGGCCTTCAGGCCAGCCACCACCGTGCGCGCATTCAGCTCTGCGCCGGCCAGGTTGGTGTGCGTGTGCTCGTCCGGCGTGGTCTGCGGGAACAGCCGCATCACCGCGTCATGGCCCATGGCGTCGTACTGGCGCGCCACCAGTTCGTTGAGGTCGATGAAGCCGACCTGCTCCCGGCGCGCCACCTCGGCCGCCCAGCCGCCATAGTCGGCGCGGTTGCGGACGATCTTGCCGGCGGCGTCCCAGCTCTTGCGCGGGATCGGCGAACAGATCACGGCGGTGGCGCCGCGCGCCCTGATGTCGGCCACGTAGCGGCGCAGATACCAGCCGTAACTGTGCACCGTCTCGTGCTGGCCTGTCAGCAGGTTGTCGATCTCCTGGCTTTCATCGCCCACGCCCTTGATGGTGCCGCGCGCGCGGCTGGTGTCGTTGATCGCGCTGCTGTCGTTGTGGCCGAACTGTATCAAGACCAGGTCGCCCGGCTTGATGTAGCCCAGCGTGCGCTGCCAGTGGCCGGCACTCAGAAAGGTGCGGCTGCTCAAGCCGCCGATGGCGCGGTTGACCACATTGATGCGGGCGGGATCGAACAGCGCCGCCAGCGGATTGCCCCAACCCCACTGGCCGGCGGCGCCGAGATGCTGGCCATCGTCGCGGCCATTGCGCACGGTGGAATCGCCGATCAGGATCAGCGAAGGCAGCCGCGGATTGGCCGGCTCGGGCAGCACGATCTGCGCCCGCGCCGGATCGGTGTTGACGGCGGCCGGCAACGTCGTCTGCGCCCAAGCCGCCGCCGCGGCGCAAAGCCACAACAGCAGCACGGCGGTCAGATGCCTCTTCATCAGTTCTTGTACGACAGGCTGACGAAGTAGCGGCGGCCCGAAAACGCCAGCTCATTCACCCGGAACAGGTCACCCGCGTCGGTGATCTGCGCCTGGTCGGTGAGGTTCTTGCCTTCCAGCGAAATGGTGATATGGTCGTTGTAGCGGTACTGGATCTTCGCGTCGAGGAAGCCGGTCTTCTCCTGGAAGTTCGGATTGCCCGAGACGTCGTTGGTGCCGGTGTAGAAGCGGTCGCGGTAGTTGTAGGCGACGCGGGCATTGATCTTGCCCAGGTCATACCACAGCGCCGCGTTGTAGCTGTTGCGCGACAGACCGGCATACGGCAGCACCGTGCCGTCCAGCGGATTGATGCGCTCCGTGCCCGGCGCATACTTGTAGGTCATGCGCGTGTAGTTGGTGTCGATGCCGAAGCCGCTCAGCCAGCCGGGCAGGAAGGTGAACGCGGTGCGCGCGGTCAGCTCGATGCCCTTGGTGGTGGCGCCCTTGCCGTTGATCGGCTGGGTCACGTCGAACAGCTGTCCGGTGCCGAACAGGTCGACGTTCCTGACCAGTTGCTTCTCCAGGATGTAGCTGCTGATCTCCTTCTTGAACAAACCGATGCTGTACTGGCTGTCCTGGCTCGGATAGTATTCGAAGCTCAGGTCCGTATTGGTGGCGCGGAATGGCTTCAGCTTGGGATTGCCGGCCGTGCAGTCGTCCTGCCCGTCGCCGCCAAACTGCGCCAGGCCGCTGTTCAGGGTGCAGGTGGCGGCTGGCGTCAGCAGGTCGATGCTGGGACGCGACATCACTTTCGACAGGCCGGTGCGGATCATGAACTTGTCGGGGATGACCCAGCCCATCACGTTCAGGCTGGGCAGATAATCGTGGTACTGGTTTTCCCAGCTGACGATGGAGTTGGTGACCACGCGGTCGGTATAGGTCGAGCCGCCCGGCGTATTCGCCTGCCGCACCGAGAATTTGTACAAGCCGCTGGCCTTGTCGCGGGTGCCGGTGTAGCGCACGCCGATATTGCCCCAGATCTGGTGCTCGGCCACTTCGGTGTCGAAGTCCAGCCGCAGGTAGCCGGCCTTGGTGCGCTCCTCCACCTGGAAGACCGGGATCTGCGGATACATCTTGCCGTCGCTGCCCAACGCCTGGTAGACGTTGCCGAAGTTGAAGTGCGACGTATCGAAGAACTGCGTGGCATTGCTGTACACAGGCGACATCCAGCCGCTGGGGATGTTGCTGATCTTGTCGTAACCCTGGAAGAAGGTGCCGGGTGTGCGGCCGCGCACCGCGTCGATCAGTGCCGCCATCTGCGCCGCGTTGATGTACTTGGTGGAGTAGTTGGCGTTCAGGTAGCTCTGCGCTTCCGGCGCGCGCTGCGCGGTGCCGGTGTAGTACGGATCGTAGATCAGTGTCTGGTTGACGTTGGCAGTCACCACGTTGACATCGTCGGCGGGGCTGACCAGGTCGGAGCCGTTGCTGGCCAGGTAACCGCCGCCATTGTACTGCTGCGAAGTCGACTTGGTACCCTGCGCGCCAAACCACACCTTGCTGAAGAACGGCGTGGCCAGACGATATTTGAAGTCGATCTTGGCCTGGTCTTCGCTGTTCTTGGTGGCGGTGGGACGGTACTGCAGCTGCGCCTGCACGTATGAACTGCTGGCGTCCGACGAGTAACCGGCCGGGAAGTCGAAGTGCGGCAGGCCCTGCGCATCCAGCGTCACCTTCAGTCCGGGCGCATTCTGCGTCAGCACGATGTTATTGCTGTCGCTGTGATAATCGGAACGCGAGGTGCCGACCAGGCCCTCGACTTCCAGCGCTTCGTGCTTGTAATTGAAACCGGCCGAGGTGTAGTTCGAGCTGACCCGCAGGATATAGTCGCGCGCCGAGGTGCTGAACGCGCCCTGCCCGCCCTGCCCCGCCAGGTAGTTGCAGCTGCCGACCGTGTACTGCGTCACGTAATGATTGTTGACCACCATGCCGTCGGGCGTGCTGGCGGTCGGCGCGGCGATGCAGGTGCCGGGCGTGGTCGGCACGCCGGTCGCCATGTTGTAGATCGGCGCGGCGCCGGTGTTGGCCAGGCGCGTGACGGCGCCGAAGTCGGTGCCGAAGTTACGGTCGTTCAGTTCCTCGTGCTGGCGGTTGCCCTGATAGCTGACGAAGGCCGTAAGGTCGTTGCTGAACTTGTACTGCGCGGTCAGCTCGGCGGAGGCGCGATCATGGTCGCGGGTCCAGGTGCCGTAGCGCGAGATCCCGGGCGAATAGTCATACCATTGCTGCTGGCAGGCAGTCTTCTGGGCCGCGCTCAGGGAGCTGGCCGAGCAGCCGCCCGGGCTGGTGATCGCCGCCAGGGCTGGATCGATGCTGGTAACGGTTTTATCAGGCGAAAAATCCCAGTCGCGCAGGAAGCGCCACGAGGTATTGCGCGAATAGTCGTTGCGGGTCAAAACGTTGTCGTAGACGATGTTGGCCATCAGCCCC
The DNA here is from genome assembly GCF_004614165.1 of Duganella callida. Lineage (GTDB taxonomy): Bacteria > Pseudomonadota > Gammaproteobacteria > Burkholderiales > Burkholderiaceae_D > Rugamonas > Rugamonas callida. The sequence continues at coordinate 8,957 of NZ_SPVG01000067.1, forward strand.
AGACGGTTGTCGAAGAAGCGGTCGGCAATCAGTACGCTGGCGCGCGGCTGCACACCGCCCACGCTGCTGGCCTGCTCGCCGGCCAGGGTGGTGGCAAAGGTGAACTTCTTGAAATCCAGCGGTTTGCGGGTGCGGATGATCACCGAGCCGCCGACACCGCCCTCGGTCAGGTCGGCGGTGCTGCCCTTGTAGACGTCGATCGACGAAATCAATTCCGATGCCAGCTCGCGCAGTTCCGCACCGCGGCCCGCCGTGCCGTTGGTGCTCAGCACCGACATGCCATTGACTTCCACCCGGTTCAGGTTCGGTTCGACGCCGCGAATCGACACCTGCGTGCCCTCGCCGAAATCGCGCGTCAGCTGCACGCCGGTGATACGCGACAGCGCCTCGCCCACATTCTTGTCGGGAAACTGGTTGATATCCTCCGCCACCAGCGAATCGGACACCGTGGAGTTGCGGATCTTGCGGTCGATCGCCGATGCCACCGACTTGCGCGTGCCGACCACCATCACCGTGGTGCCGACATTCTGATCGTCCGGCGCGCGTTGCGCCTCGCTGCCGCTGGCATCCTTGCTGGTGTTTTTGCTGGCGGCACCGCTGGCGGCATCGGTTTGCGCCAGCGCCGCGCCGCTGGACAGAAGCGCCAGCGCCGAAGCGACTGCAAGTACGATGGTGGGACGTTGGAAACGGCTGGCGTGTATCACTGACTTGCGCATATAGGGTCTCCCGTGTATCGGCCGTGATTGAATGGCCGTTTTTTTTCATCAGCTTGTGCTTGCATTCTAGGTGGGAGTCGCACGAAAAAAACGGCACGCAATTAAAGAATCACAATGATGATTGGCGCGGATTGAGGATGCCGCCGATACGCGTATCGCGGCGGAAATGTTTTTGCCGATAAGGCCCGGTTATCGCGTCCGGTCTTCTGGCATAGTCATAAAGAGGGGAGGCGTTTGCTGCGCTGCGGGGTAATCTTGCAGGCTACCGCACTACGCCGAAAGAACGCATGACGAACTTTATCCCCGCCGCCAGTACCGCCGGCTATCTGGCGCAGCTCCCCGCAGATGTGCGCGAACGCGCCATCGACTACACCCACGGCAGCCACTGGCTGCTGTTGTTAAGCGCGCTGGTCGGCGTGATCATTAATCTGATCATCATCCGCTGGGGACTGCTCGAACGCGTGCAGGCGCGCTGGCAGCGGCGCCGGCCGCGTCCCTGGTCGGCGGCATTCGCGGTGGCGGTCGTTTACTACGCCGCTGCCTGGCTGCTCGATCTGCCGTGGGCGGTCTATTCGAAATGGTGGCGCGAAGTGCATTACGGATTGAGCACGCAAGGCCTGGGCGCGTGGATCGGCCAGAGCCTGGTCAGCGCCTGCTTCTCCGCGTTGCTGGTGGCGTGCTTGCTGATGCTGCTGTATGCGCTGATGCGGCGCGCGCCGCGCCGCTGGTGGCTCTGGTCCAGCGCGGTGACGTCGGCGATCATCGTCTTCGCCATTGTGATCGTGCCGGTCGTGGTCGAACCGCGCTTCAACAACTATCAGCCACTGCCCGCCGGCAGCCAGCGCGACGCCATCGCGGCCCTGGCCAGCGAAGCGGGCATCGCCGCCGACCGCATCGTCTGGTTCGACGGCAGCAAACAATCGTCCAACTACACCGCCAACGTGACCGGCTTGTTCGGCACCGCGCGTATCGCGGTGTCCGACACGCTGCTGAACCAGGCCAGCAGCGCCGAGCTGCGCGCCGTGGTCGCACACGAGATCGGCCACTACGTCATGCACCATGCGCTGCTGCTTGCGCTGGCCTATTCAGCCCTGCTGACGTTGGCTTTCTTTGTGACGCATCTGCTGTACGCGCCGTTGGTCGCGTGGCTGCGCTTGGACGGCCTGCATGCATTGAGCAATCCGGCCGGACTGCCGCTGCTGTCGATCATCGTCACGCTGAGCTTCGTGCTGCTGACGCCCGTCACCAACGGCTTGACGCGCTACGTCGAAAATCAGGCCGACGTCTATTCGCTCGCGCATGCGCGCGAGCCGGACGGCATGGCGATCGCCCTGCTGCGCACCGCCGATTACCGCGCACCTGAACCGGGCGCGCTGGAGGAATGGCTGTTCTACGATCACCCGTCGATCGCGCGCCGCATACAGCGCGCGATGGCGCTTAAAACGCAGGCTGCCACCGTGCCGCCAGCCGCACCCGCATCAGCGCCGCCTTCGCCGCTACAGCAAACACGGTAGACGAGGCGCCGGACCGCGGCCCGGCTGGCGCGAAAGGCGATGCCTCAACTCTCCGGATAAGCGCGCGCAGCCGGTATGCTGAACTGCACGCTGACACCGTGCCCGCCCTCGCCGGGAACGATGTCGATACCACCGCCCAGCCTCTGGATGCGCTCGCGCATACCGACGATGCCCCAGCGGCCGGGTGCACCGGATCGCCCCACTTCGCTGCAGATGCCGCAGCCGTCGTCCAGCACCTCGCCTTCCAGCGCCTGATCGCCGAAACGCAGCCGGACGCTGATGCGGTGGGCGCCCGCATGCCTGGCGCTGTTCCAGACCGCCTCGCGCAGCACCGCAAACACCTCGTTGCGTACTTCCTCGTGCAACAGGCGCGGTACGCCCACCATGGCGCAGACCAGCATCTGTTCGGCGCCGGGCATGGCGGCGGCCAGCGCCTCACGCAGTTTCACCAGCAGGTCATGGCCTGAAGGATCGCGGCGCAGCGCCACCACTTCGTCACGCGTGCTCTCCACCATCTCCTTGGCGAAGCCGAGCACTTGTTCCATCTTCGCCTGCAATGCCGGTTCCGGCGGCATCCTGTTCTGCAAGGCGCGGAACTGCAGTATCAGCGCCTGCGCCGACTGCAGCAGATTGTCGTGCAGCGAGCGGGCGATGCGTCCGCGTTCCTGCCGGGTGGCCGCCAGCCGCGCGGCGGCGCGGGCCTCGGCCAGCACGCCTGCGTGACGTTCGACCACCGCGATGCGCCAGCGATACAGCGCCGCCAGCGCCAGCACCAGCAGCAAGGCGCACAAGCCGCGGAACCACCAGGTCTGCCAGAACGCGGGAGCGATCTCGAAACGCAGCGCCGCACCCTGCATGTTCCACACCCCGTCCTCGTTGGCGGCGATCACCTGGAAACGATAGCGGCCCGGCGCCAAATTGGTGTAATGCGCGCCGCGCTCCTGCCGCACCTCCCGCCAATCGGCGTCCACGCCCTCCAGCCGGTACTTCAGCGCCGCGCGCTCCGGTATCGCCAGAGCAGTGGCCGCGAAGGCGATATCGATGGCGGTCGGCTGTCCCGCCAGGGTCATGCCGTCGAGCGGCCGCAACTCGCCGGCAGGCGTGCGCAGCGACTGGATGATCACGTCCGGCGCGCGCGGATTGCGCCGGATGCGGGCGGCATCGATCCAGCCCACCTGCGAGGTGGTCGCGTAGTAGACCCGACCCGCGCCGTCCGTGCCGAGCGAGGGCAGCGGCCGCAGCGCCGCCGCCGTGCCGCTGACGCCATCCTCGAAGTTGAACAATTCCGCCGTCACCGGCTGTCCCGGCGCCTGCCAGAACTGCCGCAGCGCCTCGGCCGGCACACGCAGCAAACCGTCATTGCCATGCACCCAGAGCTGGTCCAGATTATCGGTCACCAGCCCGGTCACGCGCTGCACGCCGTCGCGGCCGGCGAAGTGCAACGGATGTACCGTCTGCCCGTCTATCCATGCCACACCGGCGTCGCCGCCGGCCAGCAGACGCCCGCCGATGTCGACCATGCTGAGGATATTCCCCAGCCGCATCTGGCTGGCGGCCGGCAGCAGCCGCAGCGCCGCCGGCGTGAGCACGCCGAGCCGGTTGTTGGTCAGCGCCACCCAGGTACGCCCGCCCGCATCGGTCAGCATGCTGATGGGCGTGGCGTCCTGCTGGCCATCCAGACGCGGATCGCGGCGCCAGCGCTTGCCGTCGAACCGCCACAGGCCGTTGCGCGCGATGGCCACCAGCAGCGTGCCGTCGGCCTGCTGCGCCATCGCCTGCACATCGAAACGCCTGCCCAGGCCTTCCGGAAAATCCCAGCGCTGTTCGACCTCGCCGTCAAAGCGCCACAGGCCATTGCGGGCCGCTACCCAGACGCGTTGCGGACCGGCCTTCAGGATCACACCGGCGCCCACCACCCTGGTCGGCTGCATGGCGCCGTCCGGCTTCAGGCGCAGCATGGGATTGAAGTAGGAGCCGGCCCAGATCTCGCCGTCCAGGCCGGCCTGGGCCAGCCACAGGATGCCGGGCGCCTGCAGTTGGTGGAAACGGTGCAGGCGCAGTTTTTCAACGCCTTCATACGTGGTCTGCCACAGGTTGCCCTCGCGATCCAGCATGGTCCGCAGGCTCTCCCCCGCGCCGCCGGCCTGCCCGCCCGGCAGCGGCGGATAATAGGCCGTCTCGTGCCAGCTGCCGTCGGCGCGTTGCGCCAGCCGGGCGATGCCGTTTTCGCGCAGCGCCACCACCGTGCCGTTGGGGCCATCCAGCACATCGGAGTACCGCGCGGCTTGGTCCAGCTTCAGACGCTGCGGCGGCGTGCCGCCGCAAAGGCGGACAAAGTCGCCATCGGGCAGCTTGGCCAGCAGATAACCCTGGAAGAAATTGGCGCGGCCCGCAGCGTAGCGGGTGACGAAACCGAATTCGGCGGCGCCCGCGCGGCGCGCATAAATCTCTTCGTCGTACATCACCCACAACGTGCCATCCCTGTCGAAGCCGATTTCATCGACACCGGCGGTCGGCAAGCCGGCGCCGACCGGCAGCCAGCGCTCGCCCTGCTGTTGCACCACACCGCTGGTGGTGGCCGCATACAAGTGCCCCTGCGGGTCGGCCGTGAGGAATTTGACGGTCCCCAGCGGGAAGTCCCTGCCGGCGACAAAATGACGGCCGCCCTGCGGCGTCAGGATGCTGACGCCGCCGAACATATAGCCGACCGCCAGCCCGCCATGCGGCAGCCCCAGGATGGAATACACATTGGGCGACAACAGGGCATGACCATACACGCTGGTTTCGCGGTGGAAGCGGCGGCCGTCGAAGTTGTACAAGCCGCCCGGCGAGGCGAACCACATCAGGCCATCGGCCGTCTGCGCCATGCTCAGGGAGGGATCGGGCGCGCCGTCGGCCAGCGTCCAGCGGCGGCGCGAGAAGGAGAGATCGTCGGCCGGCGCGGCGGCCATCGCCGCCGTGGCGAACAGCCATAACATCCAGGCCATCGCCAGGCGGAATTTACGCATGCTCAATGATCGGTATGCAGATACGAAGGTGTTTTCGGCAGCCGCATGCTGACCAGGAAGGCGATCACCATCATGACGGTGACGTAGATGAAGAACCAGTTTTCATGCCCCAGGTTCTTGAACGACAGGCCGACGAATTCGGCCGAGCCGCCGAAGATGGCGTTGGCGATCGCATACGACAGCCCCACGCCGAGCGCGCGCACTTCGGGCGGGAACATTTCGGCCTTCACCAGCCCGCTGATCGAGGTGTACAGGCTGACAATGGCCAGCGCCACGGCGATCAGCGCGAACGCCACATACACGTTGTGGTTACCGCGCAGGATTTCCAGGATCGGATACGTCGCCAGCGTACCCAGGCCGCCGAACAGCATCATCGAATGACGCCGGCCGATGCGGTCGGCCAGCATGCCGAACAAGGGTTGCATGCACATGTAGACGAACAGCGCGCAGGTCATCACCGCGCTGGCGGTCTTGGTCGGTATGCCGGCCGTGTTGACCAGATACTTCTGCATGTAGGTGGTGAAGGTATAGAAGATCAGCGAACCGCCGGCGGTATAGCCGAGCACCGTCAGGAAGGCCGCGCGGTGGTGCTTGAAGATGGAGCTCAGGGTGCCGGCTTCCTTGTTGTTCAGGTCTTCGGCCTTGCTGGTTTCGTGCAGCGTACGGCGCAGCATCAGCGACACCAGCGCGGCGACCGCCCCCACCACGAACGGCACGCGCCAGCCCCAGGCCTTCAGCTCGGCCTCGTTGAGGAACTGCTCCAGGATCACCACCGTCAGCACCGCCAGCAGCTGTCCGCCGATCAGCGTCACGTACTGGAACGACGAGAAGAAACCGCGCTGGCCGCGCAGCGCCACCTCGCTCATGTAGGTGGCGGTGGTGCCGTACTCGCCGCCCACCGACAGGCCCTGGAACATGCGGATCACCAGCAGCAGCAAGGGCGCCGCCACGCCGATGCTGGCGTAGGTCGGCAGCACGGCGATCGCCAGCGAGCCGGCGCACATCATCAGCACCGAAATCACCATCGACTTCTTGCGGCCGACGCGGTCGGCGATGCGGCCGAACATCCAGCCGCCGATGGGGCGCATCAGGAAACCGACGGCAAACACCGCGGCCGATTTCAGAAATTCCGCCGTCGCATTCCCGCTCGGGAAGAACTGGCTGGCAAAGTAAATCGATGCGAACGAATAGACGTAGAAATCGAACCATTCCACCAGATTGCCCGATGAGGCACTGATGATGGCAAATACGCGCTTGCGTTTCTCCTCCGCGGTGTACTGGGCAGGTACGGTCATGCTTGTTCTCCTGAGATCGTTATAATTTGAAAGTCAGAGGACGAAGCATAACCGCATTGGCGCCTGCGTGCACAGCGACAAAGCCGCGCTACGTAGAGCTACGTAGGCCTACGTGGGACTACAGCGGCGCGACGCCGAGGATGCGATCGTCGCCGGTGCGCGGCGTGCCGCGGCCATCGGTGTTGTTGGTGAGGATGTAGAGCTTGCGGTCGGGCGACAGCACCACGTCGCGCAGGCGGCCGTATTGGCCGGCATAGAATTCGGTGGCGGTGTCCGGCGCGGCGATGGGCACCTTGCGCAGCCGCTCGCCGCGCAGATTGGCCATGTAGATATTGCCGCCGCTGACGGCAATGCCGCTGGGACTGGCGTCCGCCGTGCGCCACTGCTGCAACGGGTCGGTGTATCTGGCGTTATTGGCTTTGCCCTCCACCAGCGGCCAGCCATAGTTGCCGCCGGCCTTGATGAGGTTCAGCTCATCCCAGGTGTCCTGCCCGAATTCCGATGCGTACATGGCGCCATCGCTGCCCCAGGCCATGCCCTGCACGTTGCGGTGGCCATAGCTGTACACATAGGAGTTGGCGAACGGATTATCGGCGGGCACGCGGCCGTCCGGGGTCAGCCGCAGGATTTTACCGCCCAGCGAGCCGAGATCCTGCGCGCGGCTGCTGGTGCCGGCATCGCCGGTGCTGGCGTACAGCATGCCGTCCGGGCCGAACGCCAGCCGGCCGCCGTTGTGATTGCTGCCGGATGGTATGCCGGCGAGCAGCGTTTGCGCCGCCCCCAGGCGCAGATTGACGTCGTCGCCGCTGAGCGGGAAACGCTGGATGCGGTTCTCCGCACCGGCGGTCAGGTAGGCGTAGAGGTAGTTTTCGCGCACGGCGATGCCGAGCAGCCCGCCCTCGCCTGTGCCGCTGACGCCGGCGATGGTGGCAATCGCGGTCAGATTGCCGTTCTTGCCCAGCACCAGAATGCGGGCGGAATTGCGCTCGCTGATCAGCGGTGTGCTGCCGTAAAAGGCAATCGACCACGGCACGCCGAGTCCCGTCGCCAGCGTGACCGGCGCGTCGCCCGCGGGCGGCGGCGTCACGCCACCGCCGCCGGAACCGGCGTCGCCGCCACTGCCGCAGCCGGCGCAGGACAGCGCCAGCGCGGCGACAGCGACTTGCACAGCAAAACCCGTTGGCTTCCACATGGTTGATCTCCCCGGAATGCAGCGCGCTCGGCGGACTATAACGCCGATGGCGATTCCGGGGCGCGCGCCTGACGCCGCCCGCCAGGCTGGCGCCTAGACGCTGGCTTCCAGGATGCGCCGGCTCAGCGACAGGGTGACGTCGCCGCGCTCGCCCAGCGCGGTCATGCCATGCGCTTCCAGTTGCCGGATCACGGCGTCGATGTGCTTCGTACCGAGGTCGTAATCGCGCAGGCGCGTCGGCACGCCCAGGCTTTCGAAGAAGCCGCGCGTGCGCGCGATGGCAGCGTCGATGCGTTCTTCCTCACTGCCTTCCGTGATGCCCCACACACGCGCCGCGTACTGCAGCAGTTTGTCATGCTTGGACACGCGGCGCACCTGCAGGTTGGCCGGCAGCACCACCGCCAGCGTGCGCGCGTGATCGATGCCGTGCAGCGCGGTCAGCTCGTGGCCGATCATGTGGGTCGACCAGTCTTCCGGCACACCGGCCGCGATCAGGCCATTCAGCGCCAGCGTCGCGGTCCACATCAGATTGGCGCGCGCCGCGTAATCGTCCGGCGCGGCCAGCACGCGCGGGCCGATTTCGATCAACGTCTGCAGCAGACCCTCGGCAAAGCGGTCCTGCACCATGCCGTCGGCGGGATAGGTCAGATACTGCTCCATCACGTGGGTGTACGCATCCACCACGCCGTTCGCGACCTGGGACAGCGGCAGGCTGTAGGTTTTGGTCGGGTCCAGTATCGAAAACCGCGGGAACACATGTTCGCTGGCGAATACCAGCTTGGCCCTGGTCGCCGACCTGGTGACCACCGAGCCCTTGTTCATTTCCGAGCCGGTGGCCGGCAGCGTCAGCACGCAGCCGAACGGCATGGCCGTATTCACCACGGTGCCGTGGCTTTCCATGATGTCCCAGGCGTCGCCGCGGTAATGCACGGCGGCGGCGACGAACTTGGTGCCGTCGATCACCGAGCCGCCACCGACGGCCAGCAGGAAGTCCAGCTCTTCGCTGCGGACCAGCGCCACCGCGCGCATCAGGGTTTCGTAGCTCGGATTCGGTTCGATGCCGCCGAATTCGTAGACCACGCGGCTGCCCAGCGCCGCCTGCACCTCCGCCAGCGTGCCGGTGCGGCGTGCGCTTTCGCCGCCGTAAAGTATCAGGACCCGCGCTCCGGCCGGCACCAGCTCGGCCAGGCGGCCCACGGTGCCCTGGCCGAAGGCGATACGGGTGGGGTTATGTAAATCGAAATTTTGCATGATGTTCCACCTGTGTGATTACTGTGCCGCCACCAGCTGGCGGCGGGCGTCCTTCGCGCCGTCGAACACGCGCTTGGCCTGGCCGCGCACCTGCACGAACTCCAGCTGCTCGCCTTCCGGTCCCTTGGCGTAGATCAGGGTCCAGCCATCCGACTTGCCGCTGGTGATGCGGTTGGTGTTGGTATTCAGCGGCGCGTTCAGACGTTCCTGCTCGCTGGCCGCGTGGACCACGCGGTTGGCCTTGACCTGGGTCATGCCGCGCTTGGCCGATTCGGCTTCCAGGTCGTGCACGAACTGGTTGAAGTCCACGTCGTCGCGGATGTAGAAGCAGATGTGCATCGAGCGCGGGAAGGCCGGACTGGTCTTTTCGGTCGGCGGCGCGAAGCTGTCGCCCTTGCCCTGCGGCTGGTTGCTGTCGCGGTATTGCAGCAGTTCGATCACCACGTTATCGAACTGCACGAAGCGCACGTCGAGGCGCTGGGCGCCGCTGCGCAGGTCCGGAATACCCACCGCGCGCGGGTTGACGTGACGCTGGCGGGCGTCCAGTTCCTCGGTCAGCAGCAAGGTGTTGTGTATGACGTCGCCCTGAAAGTCGCCGTCGCGCATGATCTCGGTGCCGCCCAGGACTTGCGTGTAGAACTCGAATGCACGATCCATGTTCTGCACGGTGAGGCCGAAGTGCTGCACGCCCTGCAGGCGCGCGCCCAGCGCGCCGGCGGCGGAACTGGTGGCTGCCACGGCGGGCGTCACGGCGGCGACGACACCGGTGGCGGCGAAGGCCATGGCGCCGGCCTTGCGCATGACGTCGCGGCGGCCCGGATTATCCAATTGGTTCGACATGTTGTTTGCTCCGTAGTGAAATGGGAATGGACTCACTGTAGCGAGCCGCCCCGGCGGCGGCCAGTTAAGCGCGGTTAATTTTGGTAAAGCGCGGGTCCCCTCCAACATAGACAACGCTTAACCCCGCGCCGCCCGCCCCCGCGCTAATCTGCCGGCACCAACCACTTCATCAAGGAGAACAACATGCTGAACCAAACCCTGGCTGCCCTGGCGGCGGCGCTGGCGCTGTCCACCGGCGTGGCGCAAGCGCAAACCCCGGCCGTCGGCACGGTCGAAATCGTCGCCGAACTCGATATCACACCCGGCAACGTCACCGCCTCGAAAGACGGCCGCGTGTTCGCCAGCGTGCATGGCATGCGCCGCGGACCGGTGCAACTGATCGAGATCACCGGCCGCCACAGTTACAAGCCCTTCCCCGACGCCAGCTGGAACGCCAGACCGGGCTCCGGGCCGAACGTGCTGAACACCCCGCACGGCATTCTGATCGACGGCAAGGACCGGCTGTGGGTGATCGATCACGGCAACTGGATGGACCAGCCGCAGCCGCCCAAGCTGCTGGCGTTCGACATCCACACCCGCAAACTGGTCTACCGCCATGACTTCAACCACACCGTCGCGCCGGCCGAACAGATCCTGCAAGACCTGGCGGTCGATACCGAACGCGGCTTCATCTACATCGCCGACTGCGGCCCCAATCCGGCGATCGTGGTGGTCGACATGAAGTCCAACACCGCGCGCCGTTTTGCCGGCCACCCGTCGCTGGCATCCGAAAACGTCGACCTGGTGGTGGAAGGCAAGCCCCTGCTGTTCCCCGGCGCCGGCGGCGTGATGGGCCCCGCGCGCGTGGGCATCAATCCGATTACCCTGTCGGCCGACGGCGAAACGCTCTACTTCGGCGCCATGAACGGCCTGACCTGGTATTCGGTGCCGGCGCGCCTGTTCCGCGACAACGCCAGCGATGAGCGCATCGGCGCCGCCATCCGGCGCGCCGGCCGCAAGCCGATCTCCGACGGCGCCGCCACCGACGCCGACGGCAACCACTTCTTCACCAACCTGCCCGACAACGGCATCGACATGCTGACCAAACAGGGCGAACTGCGTCCGCTGGTGCGCGACGCGCGCTTCCTGTGGCCGGACAATGTGCACTTTGGCGCCGATTCGTGGCTGTACGTGGCGGTCAACCAGCTGCACCGCAATCCGATCTTCAACGGCGCCAGGGACGAGGGCCAGCCGCCCTACCTGGTCGCCCGCGTCTGGACCGGCACCCACGGCCAGCCGGGACGCTGAACGGGGCTGGAATAGCGCCGCCGGCTGTGCGATCATAGCCATCCGAGGCGACACTATTCCCAGCGCATGCAGGAACACGATGACCAGCGACCAGAACATCCCCGCGGCGGAGCGCGAGTTCATTTTCGCGCCCTACCGCTTCATCCCCGCCCAACAGCTGCTGCTGTACCACGACACCCCGGTGCGGCTGGGCGGCCGCGCGCTGGATATCCTGGCCGAGCTGGTCGAGCGCCCCGGTGAACTGGTCGGCAAGCGCGAGCTGATGGCGCGCGCCTGGCCTAAAAGCGTGGTCGAGGAAAGCAATCTGAAGGTGCACATCGCGGCGCTGCGCCGCGCCCTGTGCGAGGGCGGGCGCGAGGCACGCTACATCGCCACCGTCAGCGGCCGCGGTTACCGCTTCGTGGCGCCGGTCACCGTGCAGGCGGCGGC
>NZ_SPVG01000054.1 GCF_004614165.1 Duganella callida
CGTAGCGTTCGCTACGGCTGGGCTCGTGTGCGATTGGCAGAACTGACCCCGGATTTACTGGCCGGCGGCGATCGAGACTTTCAGCGGGTGGGCGGCGCGGGCGGTCATCAGTTTGACTTTTTCCTGCCACTCGGCCGCCGATTTGGCGTATCCGGCGCGGTCCCAGGCGGCGCCGATGTAGTAGCGCAGCGGTTTGCCCGATTCGACCGTGGCGACGATCAGCTCGTTCCAGGTGTCTTCCGCGATGCCGCTCGCGCCCGGCAGGACGATGGCGGTGCCGAACGCGCCCTTGGTGGCTTGCGTCACCCATTGCGTCAGCGCCACGCCCTGGCGGCCCACCTCGATCTGCTCTTTCTCGCCCTTGTCGGCCGGCTTTTTGTTGAGGCCGACCGCGACGTTCAGCGTCTGCGCCCCGCTGAAGGTGAAGGTGCTGTCCATGGTGTCGAAATCCTGCCCGGCATCGACGGTGAAGCGCTTGACTTCGCTGACCTTGACGCCATTCGCATCCCAGGCGTCGTAATTCAGTTCGAAGATGCTGCGGATCGGGCCGTTCGCCAGCACTTTCCACGAGGCGTAGTTGCGGCCCACGTACAGCTGCTTGCCGTCCCAGATCCCGGTACCGCCGGCGCCGCGCGATTTGCCGACGTTGTACATGTCCATGCCTTCACCCTCGTCGTGGTGGTAGTGGTCATGGCCCTTGTTGTACCAGCGGTCGACGATCGGATACGAGACGCGCTTGAACCAGATGTCCAGGCCGCTGGTTTCCAGCACTTCCTTGCCGACCTTGGCCGTGTCGGGCGCGGCCAGCGCGGGGCCGTAGGTGCGGTGGCCGATGTGGTCGTTTTCCCACGCGAAGTCGTCCAGCCGCTCCGGCACGTAGCGGGCGAAGGTCTGCTGCGGGAATGGCGCGGTCACCGTGTCGGTCTTTTCGATGGTGAAGCTGGCCTGTTTCTCGCCGGCCGCGAAGCTGTGCTGGAAGTACAGTTCGCCGTAGGCGATGCCGATGTTTTTCGGGTCCTTGGCCTGCGGCGCGACGTTGCTGACCTGGTAGGGCAGCAGATTGCCCTTGCTGTCCTTGACGGCTATTTTCTGGATCAGGGCGTTCGGCAGCACGCGGTTGACTTCGCTCCAGGGGATGGCGATGGTTTCCGACGGCCGCGCCAGCTCAATATCGTTGCTGACGGTGATACGCGCCAGCTCGGCGGCCTGGACCTGGGTGGCCGCGCCGGCCAGCAGCGCGGCGAGCGGAAGCAAATAGGTACGCATCGCAAGAGTCTCCTTATTCATGGCTGTAATTGGTGGCGCCGGCATCCTTCGGCACGTAGTGATAGGTGCGCAGGCGCACCTGGATGTCGATCTTCGGATTGTTGAGCAGGCGGATCATCTCGGCGCCGGCCAGCAGCGTGGGACCGTAGCCATGCAGGGCGTCGACGCTGGTCGGACGGTTGTAGTAGTAGATCTGGTCGCTGGCGAAGGTGGTGCCGACGCAGGTGCCGTCAACCTGGCCCTTCGCGTTGATGCGCGTGGTCAGTCCGACCCAGCCGGCCTGGGCGATCGAGCCGTAGGTGGCCGGGCTGACCCAGCCTTCGTTGACGGCGTGCGCGATCACATAGGTGAAGATGGCACTGGCCGAGGTTTCCAGATACGAGTCGTTACGGTCCAGCATCTGGTGCCACAGGCCGGTGCCCGATTGCAGCTCGGCGATGCCGCGCAGCGCGACACGCAGTTGCGCCAGCACTTTCGGATAGCCCGGATGGTCCTTGGGCAGCACGTCCAGCAGGTCGCTCATGGTCAGCACCGCCCAGCCGTTGGCGCGGCCCCAGTAGAAGCGCGGCGCGTCCGGATTGTTGGCGTTCCAGCCGTGGGTGTACAGGCCCAGCTGCGGATTGAACAGGTAGCCGCTCATCTGCAGCACGTTCTTGACGGCGTCGTCGTAATATTCGCGTTTGCCGGTCAGGTGGCCCATCTCGGCCAGCGCCGGCACGCCCATGTACATGTCGTCGGCCCACAGCGACACGGCCTGAGGCCGCTGGCGCGCCAGCGTGCCGTCCGGCAGGCGGAACTGCTTCTTGTAGACCCAGTTGCTGCAGACGTCAATGAACTGGCCCATGTCCGGCCCGACCTTGGCGAATTTGGCGCGGATCATGGCCGCGCACATGGAGCCGGCGTCATCGAGCGAGCGCGGGTCGAGCACGCGCGCAAAGCTGTTGGCGCGCTGCAGGTGGAATTGCTGTTCCTGCGCCTTGAAGTAGGGCAGCCTGTCGGCCATGAACTGGAAGTGGCGCGCGGTCATGGCGGTGAATTTCTTGTCGCCGGTGACGGCCGCCGCTTTCAGCAGGCCTGCGTGCACCACGCCCATCTCGTACACCTGGATGCCCCACTCGGCGCTGCTCGGTTCGACGACGGCGTCGGCCACCGGTTTGCTGAAGTCGGTGATCTGCACGCCGCTGTCCTTGTGCACCACGCGGGTCGGCGTGGTGGCTTCCATGTAGCCGCGGATGCGGTCTAGCGCTGCGGTGATCTCGGCCACGGTCGGCTTTTTGTACAACACCGGGTAGGTGCCTTCGCCGGCGTCGTAGACGCTCTTGTTGTCGGGATTGCGGTAGGGGCCATCCGCGTGGGCGGGCAGGGTGAGCAGGGCGGCAACCAGGGCCGCGATCAGGGCGCGTGGGGTGGTCAAGGGTTCGTCTCTTTATTGTAAAACGTTTATTTGGTCAGACCATTCTAGATTGGTCCGGCCACTTTTGCAATCCGGACAGGCCACTTTGTCGCAAGCCAGAACAGGAAAGTCAGCAGGCTGAGCGCGCCGGGTCGGCCGCGCTGGCCGGGTAGGCGATCAGGCCCTGCGTCATCGCCGTACCCAGCATGCCGACCGCCAGCATGGGCGCCATCAGCATCGCGGCGCCAGCGGCCAGACAGACGGCAATCAGCGCCGCGGACGGGGCTGCCAGCTGCAGCAGCATCAGCCGCCGGCGCGGCAGGAGGTCGCCCAGCGGCACCAGCAGCACCGCATGACCACGATGGCAAAGTCCTCAAAGCAAGCCACGCGACGGTGAAAAAAGACACATTGAAGTGAAGAAATTCTTGCAATCGGTCGCCTTATAAAAAGGCAGCGGAGTACAATCGTTTGGAACGTTCGTGCTTTTTGCAAGGAGGAGTGTCAGCATGGATTTGACTTACACGGCCGCGGATCTGGCGTTTCGCGACATGGTGCGGGGCTTCATCGAGCACAATTTGCCGAGCGACCTGCAAAAGAAGGTCCGCAACCATCTGCGGCTGCATCGTCAGGATTACGTGCGCTGGCACCAGATCGTCGCGCGTCAGGGCTGGGCCGCGCCGGCCTGGCCGGTCGAATACGGAGGTACCGGCTGGAGCGCCACGCAGCGCCATATCTGGGAAGAAGAGTGCGCGCGCGCCGGCACGCCGCCCATCCTGCCGTTCGGCGTCAACATGGTGGCGCCGGTGATCATGGCTTTTGGTAACGACGCGCAGAAAGCCCGCTACCTGCCGCGCATTCTCAACTGCGACGACTGGTGGTGTCAGGGCTATTCCGAACCCGGCTCAGGCTCCGACCTGGCCTCGCTGAAGACCACCGCCGAACGCGTGGGCGACCATTACATCGTCAACGGCCAGAAGACCTGGACCACGCTGGCGCAGCACGCCGACATGATCTTCTGCCTGGTGCGCACCGACAGCACCGTGCGCAAGCAGGAGGGCATCTCGTTCCTGCTGATCGACATGAAGTCGCCCGGCATCACGGTGCGGCCGATCATCATGCTGGACGAGGACCACGAGATCAACGAAGTGTTCTTCGATAACGTCAAGGTGCCGGTGCAGAACCTGATCGGCCAGGAAAACAAGGGCTGGACCTACGCCAAATACCTGCTGGGCCACGAGCGCACCGGCATCACCGCCATCGGCCGCTCCAAGCGCGAGCTGCTGTTCCTGAAGAAGATCGCCTCCGAACACTACAAGCAGGGCAAGCCGCTGCTGCAAGACCCCATCTTCGCGTCCAAGATCGCGCTGCTGGAAATCGACATGATGGCGCTGGAGACCACGGTGCTGCGCGTGATCACGCGCGAATCGCACACGCCGGGGCCGGAAGCGTCGATGCTGAAGATACGCGGCTCGGAAATCCAGCAGCAGCTGACCGAATTGATGATCGAGGCGCTGGGGCCGGACGCGCTGCCCTTCGATACAGACTACCTCGAAGGCAAGGCCGATCATGCCGTCACCGGCGATGACGCCGCCGCGCCATTGGCCGGCTACTACTTCAATTACCGCAAGACTTCGATCTACGGCGGTTCGAACGAGATCCAGAAGAACATCATCGCCCAGATGGTACTGGGCCTGTAAGGACAAGCACGATGCATTTCAATTTGACGGAAGAACAGCAGCAATTCGCCGACGCCCTGCGGCGCTGGGCCGACAAGGACTACACCTTCGACGTCCGCCAGCGCATCGTCCACTCGGCCAGCGGCGTGTCCGACCTGGCGTGGGACACGCTGGCGGAGCTGGGCATGACGGCGCTGCCGGTGCCCGAAGCGCAGGGCGGCTTCAATGGCGACGCGGTCGACATGATGGTGGTGATGCAGGAGCTGGGCCGCGCGCTGGTGGTCGAGCCTTACTTCGCCACCGTGTGGGGCGCCTACTTCCTCAAACTGGCCGGCAACCAGCATCATCGCCTGGGCGACGTCGCGCGCGGCGAGCTGAAACTGGCTTGCGCACTGGGCGAAAAGCATGCGCGCCATGACCTGTGCGACATCAAGACCATCGCCGCCATCAATGGCGAAGGCTATCGCATCGACGGCACCAAGACGGTGGTGGTGCACGGCGGCCAGGCCGGCGCGCTGATCGTCTCGGCCCGCAGCGCCGGCACGCAGCGCGACACCCACGGTATCAGCCTGTTCGTGGTGCCGACCGATGCGCCGGGCGTGGCGCTGCGCGACTACCGCACCATCGACGGCCAGCGCGCGGCGACCGTGCAGTTCAGCCATGTGCCGGTGCCGGCATCGGCGCTGCTGGGGCGCCTGGGCGGCGGTTGCGAGATGCTCGACGAGGCGGCCGATTACGGCGTCAGCCTGCAATGCTCGGAAGCGGTCGGCGTGATGGATGCGATCTTCGGCACCACGCTCGACTACCTGAAAACGCGCAAACAGTTCGGCATGGCGATCGGCAGCTTTCAGGCTTTGCAGCACCGTATGGCCGACATGTACATTCACCTGGAGCAGGCGCGCTCGATGGCCATGCTGGCGGCGGCGCGCATGAGCTGCGGCGATGCCGATGAGCGTAGGCGCGTGGTGTCGGCGGCCAAGGTGCGCATCGGCCAGGCCGCCAAATTCATCGGCCAGCAGGCGGTGCAGCTGCACGGCGGCATGGGCGTGACCGATGAACTGCCGGCTGCCCATCATTTCAAGCGCCTGACCATGATCGAGCTGACCCTGGGCGACGTCGATCATCACCTGGCGCGCTTCATCGCGCAGCGCGGCTTCCAGCAGCACTCGGTTTAGTTGGCGGCGACCGCGGTCATGCGGCGCACGGTCAGTACCAGGTTGCTATAGCTGCTGCGGACGCCGCGTGGCACCGTGATTTTAGGGTCGGTCAACGGCACGGTGGCGGTGGCGGTGTAGCTGTTTTTGGGGTTCAGCGCGATTTGCACCGACTTGCTGACGGCGCGCTCGAAGTCCTGGCTCTTGCCGGCGCAGTCGCCGCTGGTGCATTCCTGTTTTTCCGTATATTCGATGTCGAATTCCAGCGTCACCACGTAGGCGCCGGTGCTCAGTTTGGCCGGGCTGTTGGGCAACTGGGTCAATCCCAGCCGCACCTTGTTGGTACGCGTCGCCGCCAGTTCGTACACGCCGACCACTTTTGGCTTGGGCTTGAAGCCGGCCAGCGTCTCGCTCAGCCGAAACACCTGGAACAGGTTTTTCTGGTAGGGAGCGAGGCGTTGCGCTTCTTCGCCCGCGTCGCGTTTTTGCGCGGCTTGCTGACGTTTGAGTTCTTCTGCGCTGGCGGCGGGCGGCGCAGCCGGTTCCGGCGCGGCTGGCGGAGGAGGCGGGGGCGGCGCGGCATCGGCCTTCGGTGCGGGGCCGGCGTCAGTCGGCGGCGATGCGGGCGGCGCGGCGCAGCCGGCAAGCACGGCGACGAACAGACATGCACTGGCGCGGCGGATCAGCTTCATACGATGCGGCTCCAATCGGTGGAATGAGGTTTATCTGGCGAGGCGGAAGCCGACCCTCGGATCGCCTTTGTCACGCTCGCCGGCGGTGCGCGCCACCGGCCGCACGTCGGCGCTCATGGAATCGAACGCGCCGCCTTTCTGGACTTTTTTCTGGCAGGTGGCATTGCTCAGGGCCGCCGCATTCGCGCCTTCGTGCGAAGGCAGCCAGCAATCGGCCACCCATTCATAGACGTTGCCGACCATGTCGTACAAGCCGCCGTACGCGGCGAACCTGCCGACCGGTTCGGCCTGCGGATGGTCGCCCAGCGTGCCGCACTGGCCGCAGTGCGCGCGCTTGTCGCCGATGCGGTCGCCCCAGGGATACAGCGTGCCGGCGCCGGCACGCGCGGCATATTCCCATTCCACCTCGGTCGGCAGGCGGTATTTGGTGCCGGTCTTGGATGACAGCCAGGCGATATAGGTTTGCACCGCGTCCCAGCTGACATTGGTGACTGGCATATCCGCGTTGGCGACAGCGTCCGGTGGTGCGCCGCAGACGCCGTCGGCCACGCACATCTGCCATTGTCCGGTCGTGACCTCGTAGGCCGACAGCTGGAAGGCCGCGACGGCCTGTGGCGTGCCACCGTATTCCTCGGGCGCGGCGTTGCGGTCGCCCGGCTGCGAGCCGATACGGTAGCTTCCAGCGGGAATGGGGACCATCACCGGGCAAGCACTGCCGCCGTCTGCGCGACGCAGTGGGCAGGTTGGTGGCGCGGCCGGTGCGTCCACCGCCGCCGGCGCGGGCGCCGGGACTGGCGTCACTGCGGCTGCGGGCGCTGCCGGCTTGCGCTCCTGGCCGCCGGACAAGGCGAATACCGCCGCGACTGTCACTACCACCGCCGCGACGGCGGCAATGGGTATCAATGGCAGCTTGCGCTTCTGGCCCGCGGCCTGCGCCGCCGGGACGCCGGTTGCGGCAGGGGCGAAGGTGTTCGGCGTCTCAGGTTTCCCCGTGCCGGGCGCAGACACCGGTTGGCTGTGCTTGTGGCCTGTGGTGGCGGTTTGCCTGGTTGCGGGTGCGGTCACCGGCGGGACATCTTCCTCGACCACCACGGTGCTGGGCATGTGCCTTTGCGTGGTGGGTGTCTGCTCCAGTTGGAGCAATAGCCGAAATGCCGCAGCGGTTTGCGGACGATGCTCGGGACGCACGCTCAGCGCGGCGTCTATCGCTGCCAGGAATTCCGGACTGTAGCGGCCGGCGGCGGTATCCACCAGCTTCGGCATGTTGTCGGCCGCCAGTCGCGACATCGCCGCCTGCGGCACCTTGCCCATGATGATGAAATAAATCACCGATGCCAGCGCGTATAGATCGGTCCACGGACCTTGGGACATGTGGTCGCCCATCTCGCCGTATTGCTCGATCGGCGCGTAGCCGGGCTTGAGGATGACCGTCAGTGCCTGCGTGACGTCGCCGATCACGCGGCGGGCCGCGCCGAAGTCCAGCAGCAGCGGCACTTCCTCGCCCAGCATCAGGATATTGTCCGGCGAGATGTCGCGGTGATAGCATTGCTTGTCATGCAGCACCTGCAGTGCGTCGAGAATCTGGCCGAGGAAGGTTTTCAGCCAGGCTTCGGTCGACAGCTCGGCGTGGCCCTGTTTCAGCATCTGCTTCAGGGTCGGCGCCTGATAGTAGGGCATCACCATGTAGCCGGTGCCGTTGGCTTCCCAGAAGCGATAGACCTTCACCAGCGACGGATGATCGAAGCGCGCCAGCAACTGCGCTTCCTTGACGAAACTGCTCAAGCCGACCTTGAAGGTTTCCTCGTAATGGGTGGAGAGGATGGTGACCTGGGTGTCGCCGGTACGGCCGGCAAATGCAGCCGGCATGTATTCCTTGAGCGCGACGTCGCGCCCCAGCGAGTGATCGCGCGCCAGATACACGATGCCGAAACCGCCCTGGCCGATGACGCGGGTGATTTCGAACTCGCCCAGCAGTGTGCCGGCCGCCAGCGCATTGGGGAATGCGGGCGCGGGTGCGAGGACGGTGTGATCGTCATCATTCGGTGGGGAATTCATGATGAGAGCTGCTAAAAGGATGGGATAGCACGAGCTTCCATTACATCGCAATCCACGTTCGGATGTCAATTAAATAATAAACTTGATGCTGAATGTGGCGCGCATGCCCTTACAGCAGCCTGTGATCGATCTCCATGTCGTCGTCCAAGAGCTCGTGGGTTTCCCAGCGATCGGTGCAGTACGGCCATAAAAAGTCGCCAACCACTTGGAAGAGTGGACATCGAAACCTCCCTGGTCACTTGCCTACATCGTAGGCCGGGATATTGTTGAGCTCAAGTGTGAAAATTGGTGAATTTTACAGATGAGCAAGATGTTATTCTTGCGATGGGCGAATCGGCCTGGCTGGCGGCAAATTGCTTTTCTTAAGGAGATTCGGTGAAATTGTTCCAGGCTTATAAGCTCATATCTGCCTTGATGCTTTTGGCTTCGTCCGAGGCTTTTGCGCATGACATGTCGTCCGGTAACTTGAAAGTCGCGGTTTTACTGTTCGAAGGCGTGGAAGAAATTGACTATGCCGGTCCAATCGAAGCCTTCGGCGCAAGTGGTGCGAAAGTGTTCACCGTTGGGCAGACAAAAGCTACCGTCGAATCGGTATGGGGACTGAAAGTAACGCCGGACTATGAGTTTTCCGACGCACCGGAAGCGGATGTGCTGGTTGTCCCTGGTGGGGGAATAAAAGCAGCGTGGAAGAACCCAATGCTGCTTGGCTGGGTCAAAGAGCGCGCTGCCAAAGTGAAGGTGGTCATGTCAGTCTGCTCTGGCGCATTCATATTGGGGAAAGCTGGCCTGCTGGATGGGATTCCAGCGACTACTACGGCTTCTTTGCGCTCACAACTCGCGGCCATGTTTCCGACGGCGACCGTCAAGGACAAACGTTTCGTAGACGCCGGAAAAATTATCACTACTGCGGGCTTATCCGCAGGGATAGATGGAACGCTGTACTTGATCGAGCGTCAGTCGGGAAAGAAGCAGGCTGAAGCAGCTGCGTCCTACATGGAGTACGACTGGAAGCCGAGTTTGAACTGATGAGGCTGAGGGCCGATCGTATAGGCTGGATAGCGTGGTTTGGGAAGACCTTTGAAAGGCGCTCGTTACCGTATCCCGTGACGGAGCGGAAACCGTAATGCGGTGTCGATATGCCGAATTTATCGGTGGCCAATGTTTTGCCAGAAGCAACGCGAAATCACATTTTATAACCCTAACCAACCTAGGAGAACTGCAATGCCGATTACCTTTGCCCAGATACCGCTGCGCATGCAGCCGTCCAATATCGGCGGCGTTGCCGGCCAAGTGCAGTGGAACGATTGCCAACCCGAATGGAAACACGTCATTCGACAGATCCAACAGCGCACCAACAAACTACGGAAGTACGTCCGCCGCGGCTTCCTGAATGAGACTGCGAACTATGACACGAACACGGACAATGTGATCACCCATGCCTCATTCGGCTTGCCTATTCGCAGCAGCCACGGCAGTCCAGCGTTGCAACCCCAGCCTTACCAGCAGGTGCCGCAGCCGATCACGATCGCCCAGATGATCTGGTATCGGTATGCCGAATCGGCTGTCACCGCCCATGCGCAGCCGGGAACCGTGCCCGGCTATATCGAGTTTCACATCGCCGCCCCAGGCGGATTGCGCATTTTGTACGATTACATGAATGATCGCTTCCTCATCACGGACCACTACGTCACATACTACGAGGTGGCCGCCCCGGCGCTATTCTAAACGGACGAAAACTTATTCAGAACTACTCCGGTGCGAACCGCTCGTGTCGCATTTACTTTCTGAACTGTCAATTTCACCAACGTGCGCGACTGCACAGCGCGACTGATCGCTGCGGCTTTCGGCCAAAGCAGATATCCGCCTTCCATTACAACGCTGCCAATTCTCGATAGGTGCTACTATCGTTCAAGCTAGCGTCCTCTCTCTAACTTCACTGGGACAATCTTGTTTGTACCGCCCTGGTGCCGATGATAGTCAAATCCTCCCGCAAGTTCCGGATGCGGGCTTGCCGAAGACGGCTGCGCCGCAGCTTAGCCCTTTTCCTTCGTGCAAACTCATTGCTGGCTGATGATTGGAGCACATCACGAAAGTCGTTGTCTAACGCGGTCCTAGTCAGCTTGCAGTAGAAACGTACCAGATCCAAAAATCGAAGATCCAACAAGCGCCATTGTTGCTTAACAAGGAGATGTATCATGGTCAAACTCGCGTTGTTTGTTCGTCTGGAAGCTAAGCCGGGTAAGGAAAAGGACGTTGAGAGCTTTCTGTTAAGTGGCCTGCCGCTCGTTCAGGCAGAGCCTGCTACAACAGCTTGGTTCGGAGTCCGGCTGGGGCCGTCCACCTTTGGTATCTTCGATGCGTTTCCAGATGAGGATGGGCGGCAAGCTCATCTTTCCGGCGAAGTCGCAGCCGCGCTGATGGAAAAAGCGGGTGAATTATTCGCCCAGCCGCCGTCAATCGAAAAGGCTGACGTTCTTGCGGCAAAGCTGCCGGGCTGAGCAAACCCAACAGTCGTGCAGGCCGATGGCCGACGCAACAGTCCTCCTGCCGAAGCAGTTAAAGTGTTGCGCCGACATGTTGAATCCGCTCGCCCCGCAGCAAACATTCACGGCTTGGAACAGCAGACACTCGTGGCAGCAAAATGACTAGGTCATAAGGGATCGCGGGGGTATAGTGTCGAGAGCATCAAGTCACCTCGAGGCGCGCCAGCCGGTGTGCATAGGGTCTGATCGAGGGAAGTAAGAAAACAGGGCTTACTTGCTGCCATCTTTCTCCTTGGAACAGCCGGAATTCGAGCGATGGGGGGCGCTATGCGCCGTCAATGACATCGAGGTCTGAGGCTGAAAGATCCCTCCCGCAGTGCACCGAATTTCATTTCGATGATCAGGCAGAGATCAGGCGTATGACCTTGCGGACCAAAGGACGATTCAGACACGGACTACACTCGATCTGTCCAGCGTGGAAATTTGGCGGTGCCGATGGGACCAGGCGTTATGCACAACACAAAATATTTCGAGCTGAATCGCACCGCTACCTGGCTCGAGTTGTTCTTCGACCTGATCTTTGTGGTGACGATCAGTGACGTAACGCATATCCTGAGTCATACGCAGGAGGGGCATCTCGCCCCGCTCCAGTTCTGGAAATTTATCCTGATTTTCATACCGCTGTGGTGGGTATGGGTCAGCCACACCCTCTATTCTAACCGGTTCGACGCGGATGATCGCAAGCACCGGCTGGCAACGTTGTGCATCATGTTCCTGCTGGTTATCATCTCTGGCCTGATCGACCGTCGGTTCCTGGAAAGCTTTGATGCCATCGTCGTCTGCTACGCTATCTCGAAATACATCATCGCCATGATGTATTTCGTATCGCAGTACCGGCACCAGGATAGCCACAAACTCACCATGGCAGTTGGCTGTGTGGTCGTCGCCGGCGCCACCATTAGCCTCACCGCGATTCTGTTCCCGGCGCCACAGCGATATATTGTGTTCTACCTGGGAATAGCATTTGATCTACTTGCGTTCATGTGTTTTTTGCCAGCCCGGTTGAAGGCCATCCCGGTGCATACGAAGCACCTGATCGAGCGTGTGGGCCTGCTCACGATCATCATGCTGGGAGAGTCCGTTAGCAGCTTGTCTGCGGGCCTGGCTAACTTTAGCTGGACGGTCGAGACGCTCCTGACTGCGGTCACCGGGTTCGTGATGATCTCGTCCATCTGGTGGGTTTACTTTGACAGTTTTCACATGCTGACCAGACAGAAGCTCACAACCGGGAATTCCGTGCTGTACTCGCACCTGTTCGTCTTCATCGGGCTGTCGATCCTGGCCAGCCTGATCCGGCACGCGATCTTGGGCAATATGGTGGTATCTGAATTCAGGCTGCTGGCGGCCACCGGCGCGGTCTGTTTTTTCATCGGCAAGCAGTACGCCTACTTCATGGAAATTCCCGAACTGCGGCAGCAACTGGTCTTCAACACCTTGGTCGTCTTCTTTTTGAGCGGTCTCGCGCTCCTATTGCCCAGAACGGGATACATCCTGCTTGGCCTTACCGTCGCGATGATTTGTTATGCCGTCCTCAGTCTCAGATACCTGAACGTACAGCCACGGGCGTAAGGTGCTTGCACTTCCCGCCATCGGGAAACTGGAGTCCCTTCTACGGCGACTAGTTCGCTTGAACTATGTTCCCCGATCGGTATCAATCCGGGCGCCGACGGTATCCTCAAAGCCCTGGAATCCGAGATTGCGAAGGTCGGCAATGTGGCGCAAGCTGTCGCTGGTGTAACTATCTCACCATGTAAGTTTTCGAGTGTACTATGGATTCCCGCTTTCGCGGGAATGACAGGGGCGAGGATCAGGCGGTCAGGCTGATGCAGTAGCGGTTGCGGCCGGTCTGTTTAGCGCGGTAGAGGTTGCTGTCGGCGGCGCGGATCAGGGGGCTCGGATCGGTGCCCTCCAGCGGTGGCTGGGCGGTGGCCAGGCCCATGCTCAGCGTCACTTGCATCGCGGTCGGGGAGGCGGCGTGCGGGATTTGCAGTTTGCGTACCTCGTCCATGATGCGGTTGGCGATGACTTCGGCGCCGTCCTGACCTTCCTGCGGCAGCAGCAGGATGAATTCCTCGCCGCCGTAGCGCGCCAGCAGATCCTGCGGCCGGGTGGCGCAGCGCTTCATCGCCGCGCTCACCTGTTGCAGGCAGGCGTCGCCGGCCTGGTGGCCGTAATGGTCGTTGTACAGCTTGAAGTGGTCGATGTCGATCATGATCAGCGACAGCGGCAGGCCGGCGCGCGCGCAGCGGCGCCATTCGGCTTCAACTGTGTCGTTGAAGTTGCGGCGGTTGGCAACGCCGGTCAGGCCATCCGTCAGGCTCAGTTC
The DNA here is from genome assembly GCF_004614165.1 of Duganella callida. Classification (GTDB taxonomy): domain Bacteria; phylum Pseudomonadota; class Gammaproteobacteria; order Burkholderiales; family Burkholderiaceae_D; genus Rugamonas; species Rugamonas callida. The sequence continues at coordinate 13,106 of NZ_SPVG01000054.1, forward strand.
GCGCATGGCGTCGGCCTGGCGCTTGATGGTCAGCTGGCTGCGCACCCGCGCGCGCACCACCGCCACGTTGAACGGTTTGCTGATGAAGTCGACCGCGCCGGCCTCCAGCGCCCGGGTTTCGTCTTCCGGCTGGCTCAGCGCGGTCACGAAAATCACCGGGATGTCCTGCAGCCGCGGCGAGCTGCGCAGGGCCGCCACCACCGCGTAGCCATCCATGCCCGGCATCACCGCGTCCAGCAGGATCAAGTCCGGTTGCTGGTCGCGCGCCATGTCCAGCGCCTGTTCGCCATCGAGGGCGAACAGGACTTCGTGTTCTTCGCGCAGCGCGTGGTGCAGGATCTGGATGTTCTCCATGGCGTCGTCTACCACCAGGATGCGACCGTTCCGAGCCAGGTCGGTCCAACTCATGCGCTTTCCTTTCGCAACATATCTTCCACCATCTGGCGCGCGGCCTTGAAGTTGAGGGTTTCCACTGCTTCACCCAAGGCTTGCGCGTGCTCCATGGCGGCCAGCGCCGGTCGCAACTCCCTGTAATGTTCAAGTGCTTTCAGGTTGTTATTCTGAAGCAAACCTTGCAGCTGCGCCAGTTTTTGCGCCAAGTCGAGCGGCGGGGTGTTGCTTGCCGGAATATTCTGCCGGGGCGCCGCCAGGCCGCGCGCGGTGCGCACCACCAGTTCCAGCGCCTGGTCGAGCCGGTTCAGCGCGGCCGGCAGGGCGAGCGTGTCGGCGCCGGCGTCGTGCAGTACCGCTTCGGCGTCGGCGCTCAGTCGCGCGACATCGGATGCGCCCAGGTTGGCGGCGACGCCACGCAGCCGGTGCAGGATCTGCCCGGCCTGCTGGCGCTGGCCGGCCGCCAGCAGCGCGCGGACCTCGGCCACGGCGCCGCCTTGGGAGTGTTCGAAGCGCTTGAGCAGCGTCACCAGCGCTTCCTGGTTGCCGCCCAGGCGCGCCAGCGCGGTGTCCATGTCGATGCCGGGCAAGGGCGCGAGCGGAGCGGACGGCGCCGGCGGCACCGCCGGCAGCGGCGCCACCATGGCGCGCGTGGCGCCGCGGATGGTCACCAGCCGCGTCAGCACGGTGATCAGTTCCTCGACGTCGATCGGCTTGGCGACGTGGGCGTTCATGCCGGCTTCGGCGGCGCGGTGACGGTCGTCCTCGAGCACGTTGGCGGTCATGGCGATCACGGGCAGCGTCAGCAAGCCCTGGCGCCGCAGTTCGCGCGTGGCGTCATAACCGTTCATGACCGGCATCTGCACGTCCATCAGCACCACGTCGTAGCGCTCGGGCGCGGCGGCCAGCAATTCCACCGCCAGCTGGCCGTTGGACGCCACTTCCACCGTGGCGCCGGCGTGCAGCAGCATGTATTGCGCCACTTCCTGGTTGATCTCGTTGTCTTCCACCAGCAGGATGCGCATGCCGTTCAGGCGGCCGTGCAGCGGCACGTGCTCGATTTGCGCCAGGATGCCGGCCGCGGCCTGGTCGCCGGCCAGCAGGGCGCTGACGCGTTCCAGCAGCCGCGCCGGGCTGACCGGCTTGGCCAGCACGCCGGCCAGGCCGAGTTCCGTCGATTGCGTCACCAGCGCGGCGGCGCCGTGTTCGGAGGTCATCATCAGCACCGGCGGCAGCGCCAGGCCGGCGGGCGCCTGCTGCAGCATGGCCGGGCCGTCGACATGGGGCATGTCGCGGTCCAGCAGCAACAGATCGAAGGGCCGGTTGGCCGCCGCGCGCTCACGCAGCAGCGCCAGCCCCTGGGCGGCATCGGCGGCCACCGTCATCTGCCAGCCGAAGCTGCGGCCGGCCACTTGCAGCGCCTGGCGCACGGTCGGATTGTCGTCCACCAGCAGCACCGACAGCAGGTCGGCGGCCGGCGGCGGCGCCGGCGCCGGCAGCGGGTCGACGCATTCCAGCGGGCAGGCGAACAGGAAGTCGGAACCGCGCCCGACCTCGCTGCGCACGGTGATGGCGCCGCCCATCATGTCGGCCAGTTGCCGGCAGATCGCCAGCCCCAGGCCGACGCCGCCGAATTTGCGGCTGGTGCTGCTGTCGGCCTGCGAGAAGGCATCGAAGATGCCGTCCAGCTTGTCGGCCGGGATGCCGATGCCGCTGTCGCGCACGCGGAATTCCACCAGCAGCGCCAGGTCGCCAGCCTTCCAGCCGGGCGCCGGGCGCACGCTCAGCACCACCTCGCCCTGTCCGGTGAACTTGATGGCGTTGCTGATCAGGTTGAGCAGCACCTGCTGCAGCCGCATCGGGTCGCCTGCCAGTTCGGTCGGCATGGCCGGATCGATGTCGTACACCAGTTCCACGCCCTTGTCGCTGGCGTTGCCGCTCAGCATGACGCTGATGCTGTCGAGGATGTGCTGCAGGCGGAAGCGCGCATGTTCCAGCACCAGCTGGCCGGCTTCCACGCGCGAGAAGTCGAGCACGTCGTTGACCAGGCTGAGCAGGGATTGCGTGGCGAACTGGATCTTGTGCAGGTAGCCGCGCTCGCGCGGTGCCAGCGGCGCTTCTTCCAGCAGGCGCGCCAGGCCGATGATGGCGTTCATCGGCGTGCGGATTTCGTGGCTCATGTTGGCCAGGAATTCGCTCTTGGCGCGGCTGGCCGCCTCGGCGCGGTCGCGCGCCACCACCAGTTCTTCGTTCACTTCCTGCAGGTGCAATTCGGTTTCCTTCAATTCGGTGACATCGGAGACTAGCACAAAGAAACCCTTGACCGTCGCGGCGCTGTCGACGTCGGGAATGTAGTTGACCCAGGTGTGGCTGAGGTCGCCGTTCGGCCAGCGCAGGCGGCCGGCAAATCCCTGCGGCTCGCCGGCCAGCGCGGCTCGTACGTAGGGTTCGCTGTCGGCATAGTGGTCCGCGCCCAGCACGTCCGGCATCCAGGCGCCCATCATGTCTTCCTGGCTGCGCTGGTGCCAGTCGAGGAAGTAGCGGTTGGCGAAGCGGCAGCGCAAATCGGCATCCCAGTAGGCCACCATGCCGGGCAGGTTGTCGGTGACGGCGCGGACGAAGCGCTCGCTCTCGGCCAGCCGCTCGGCGGTGGCGCGCAGCGCTTCCTTGGCGTGCTTGCGCTCGGTGATGTCGAGCGCGATGCCCAGCACGTGCGTGGCCTGGCCGCGCTCGTCGCGCAGCGCCACCTTGCGGGTGGTCAGATAGCGCGTGTGGCCGTCCTGGGTGGTCAGCGGTTCCTCGGCGATTTCCACCACCTGGCCCGGGGCCGAAGCCAGCACCCGGCGGTCGTCCGCCACGTAGGCGTCGGCCTGTTCGGGCGGCGCGAATTCGTAGTCGGTGTGGCCGACGATGTCCTCGCTGCTGTCCTGGCCGAACATGCGGGCGCCGTACAGGTTGAACATTTCGTAGCGCAGGTCGGGCGCGCGTTTCAGGAAGATCATGGCCGGCATGTTTTCCACCACCGAGCTCAGCATTTGGCGCGAGCGCTGCAGTTCCGACTCGACCCGCTTGTAGTCGGTTTCGTCGAGCAGCATGGCGGTGATGCCGCTGATGCGGCCGTCCGGCCCGAACTGCGGATAATAGCTGAGGATCCAGTGCCGCAGCTGCTGCGGCGAGGCCGCCGGATAACCGGAACGGCGCACCCCGACCAGCGGCTTGCCGCTTTCGAGCACGGCGCGGTAATCGGCCAGCACGGCATTGCGCAGCGCGTCGTCGCGGATCAGGTCGCCGACGTGGCGGCCGAGGTGGGCGCCGACCTTTTCCCGGTTCAGCGCGGCCAAGTAGTCGTTGATGCGGACGATGCGCAGTTCGGCGTCGACGTAGCTGAGGCCGACCGGCGCGGTGGCGTACAGGGTCTCCAGCTGGGCGCGGTTCTTTTCCAGCTGGCTGGTGCGTTCCTCCACCAGGTTTTCCAGTTCGTGGTGGTGGCGCCGCAGGTCGCCTTCCATCGCGTGCAGTGCGCGCGCCACCACGTCGGCCTCGCGGAAGGTGGTGGCCGGCATGACAAAGGGCTTGCCCCCGGCCAAAGCCTGCGCCGGCGCGACCAGCGCGCGGATCGAGCGGGCCAGGCGGCCGCCCATGGCCCAGGCCAGCGTGAAGCCGGCCGCCAGCACCGCCAGCATGGTCAGCGCGATCACCGACACCGAGCCGAGCAGGTCGCGCATGGCGTTGGCCTGCGGCGTGGCGATGGCCACCACCGCGCCGCTGACCGGCGCGCGGCTGATGCCCATGTAGACCGGGGTACCGTCGGCATCGCGGGTGTCGAACAGGCTTTCCCGGTCGTGGTACAGGTAATCGTGCAGCGCCGGCTCGGCCGCGTGGCCCAGCAGCAAGCGCGGGCCGCCGGCCTGGGCGACGATGTTGGCGTTGCTGTCGAACAGGGTGAGCGCCTGGTCGGGCGTGATGTGTTCGTCGGCCAGGATGCGCTTGAGACGGTCCGGCTTGAGCAGGGCGGTCATGGCGTAGGCCGCGCGGCTATCGACGAACACCGGCACATCCATCGCCAGCAGCGCGCCGCCGGCCTGCGGCACCACCGAGATCTGCGGCCGGTTGTGGCGGAACAGCGGCGCCAGCCGTCGGCTGTTGTACGCCGGGTCCAGCGCGGCGGGCAGAGGCGCGCCGGTATCCAGGATGATCTGGCCCGACGGCGCGCTGAGCAGGATGTGCGAGGCGGGCAATTGCGGGCTCAGCATGGCGGCCGCCTGCAGCCGCAGCGCGGCCAGGTCGCCGGCGCGCAGGCTGGGCGAGGCTGCCAGCGCCGTCACCACGCCTTCGCTGTGCATCAGGTCGCGGTCAATGGCGGCGGCCACCGCGCGCGCGGCCTGCAGCGTGTCTTCCTGCAGCGTAGCCTTCTCGTTGTGATAAAACTCCAGCGCCAGCGCGCCGAAGCCGACCACCGTCGGCAGCGCGCAGGCCAGCACCAGCAGGGCGAGCTGCGAACGGATGGACGGCAGTTTCTTTCGCTCTTCTGGCACGCGGCTGGCCCCGGTCATGATGCGGACAGCACGATGGTAGCCGAGCGCGGCGATTCGGCAAAGCGATTTGTCCAAGACGGCGCAGCCGCCGCCACATTGTCACATCAGCTTACAAAGCCTTGCCGCGCGCGTAGGCCCAGCCCATCTCCGCCATCGGCCGCGCCATCCGGCCCGATTCCAGCGCCTGCGCGCTGGCCGCGGTGCCGTCGGCGTGGCGCTTCATGATGCCTTGCATGATGCTGGCCAGGCGGAACATATTGAACGCCAGGTAAAAATTGAAATCGCCGAGGGCGATGGTCTTGCCGGTGCGTTCGGCGTAGCGGCCGATGTAGTCCTGTTGCGAGGGGATGCCCAGCGCCGCCAGGTCCAGCCCGGCAATGCCGCGGAACTTGCCGGGCGGGATGTGCCAGCTCATGCAGTGATACGAAAAGTCGGCGAACGGGTGGCCCAGCGTCGACAGTTCCCAGTCCAGCACCGCCAGCACGCGCGGCTCGGTCGGATGGAACAGCAGATTATCGAGGCGGAAGTCGCCGTGCACGATGGCGGTGTCGTCGCCGGGCGGGATGTTGGCGGGCAGCCAGGCGATCAGCTGGTCCATCGCGTCGATCGGCTCGGTCTGCGAGGCCAGGTACTGTTTGGTCCAGCGTTCGATCTGGCGCGCAAAGTAATTGCCGGGCTTGCCGTAATCGGCCAGACCGATGGCGGCGTAATCGATCGTATGCAGCCGGGCGATGACGCGGTTCATTTCATCATAGATGGCGGCGCGTTCGGCCGGCGTCATGCCGGGCAGGGACTGGTCCCACAGCACGCGGCCCTCGAGGAACTCCATCACGTAGAAGGCGCGGCCGATCACGCTCTCGTCCTCGCACAGCGCATGCTGGCGCGGCGCCGGGAAACCGTGGCGCTGCAGCGCATCCATCACGCGGTATTCGCGTTCGATGGCATGCGCCGACGGCAGCAGCCTGGCCGCCGGCGCCGGCTTGGTGCGCAACACGTAGTGCTGATCGCCGATGGTCAGCTTGAAGGTCGGGTTGGACTGGCCGCCCTTGAACTGCTCGACGTGGAGCTCGCCTTGCGGATAGCCATCCACGTGCCGCCTGAGCCAGGCGTCGAGCGCGCCGGTATCGAACTGGTGGCGCGCCGACACCGCCTTGGTGCCGATGAATTCTTCAAACATGCTGTCTCCCGCTTGTTATTGGATGACAGCTATTCTAAACGAGTAAAAGTACGGGCGTGCTTTTAGTTTTAGAAGAACACGGCGGTGCGCTGGATCACGCTGCCGTTGTTGGTGTAGGGGGCGGTGGCGCGCACCGAGCCGGTATTGTATTTGCCGTCGTCCAGCTTGCTGTCGATCTGTTCGACGAAGGAATCGGGCAGGTTGTCGAGGCGGATGCCGTTGCCGCCGCGGCCGGCCACCACGTCGTTGTAGATGTACACCGCGCCGCCCTGGGCGCTGGTCATGAAGTCGGTGGTGCCGTTGAACGAGCCGGTGATGAAGCCGGCCAGCGCCAGGTGCTGCGGCGCCAGCAGATATTCGGCGATCTGGCCATCGCCGTTGCCGTTGCCGGTGGCGCCGGGCGCGTGCAGCGTGCCTTGCGCGTCGTCGCCGGGCAGGGCGCGGAATTTATCCTGATAGGCGTTGACGGCGGCGGTCAGCGAGGTCGATTGCTGGATGATGTTTTTGACGCGCGCGCTGTCGATCAGGCTCTGGCCCTTGAGCACGCCGCCCAGCAGCAGGCCGATGATGACGAGAACGATGGCGATTTCCACCAGGGTAAAGCCGCGCTGGCGCGCCGGGAGTCGTTGCATGGGAATTCCTTTCTGTGTCATGTGCGTAGTATAGCTTAGCGTTTATTCAGCTGGTCCAGCCGGTCGGACAGGAATTGCAGTTCGTGCGGGTCGGTGATCTGGCCGCTGCGCAGCAGGCCGCCGATCAGGGCGCGCGCGCTGTCGAGTTCGCTCATGTCTTGCAAAATGAATGCTTCCAGTTCGCGCGCCCACGGCGGCACGTCGGCGCCGGTGGCTTGCAGCCGGATGGCCCGGGCGTAGCGGCGCGCCAGCGGCAGGTCGTGCAGGCGGTGGCGCGCCACCAGCGCGGCGTGGGCCAGCCAGGGCCAGCGTCGGTTCGGGTCTTCCTGAAATCGCGCGTAGACGAATTCGAGCATGAGCCGGGCACGCTGCGGATCGCTGACCGCGCCGTAGACTTCGCTGGCGGCCAGCAGCGGATACTGGCTGCGCGGATCGAGTTCCAGCACGCGCTGCAACCAGCTGATCACGCGCGGATAGTCGAGGTCGCGCCAGGCGATGCTGACACCGGCCTGCTCGTCGAAGCCCTGCACGTACAGCATGGTGGCCTTGGACAGCGCCACCGGGTCGCCCAGCGCGGCCAGCCGCAGCGCGGCGAGCGACGGCGCCGGCGGCAAGTCCTGCGCGCGTGCGCGCGCAGGAC
>NZ_SPVG01000274.1 GCF_004614165.1 Duganella callida
CGCCGGCGGACGGCCGCCGCTCTGGTGTTCGAGCAGCCACTGGGCTTCCGGCGAGCCGGCGCGCGCCGCGCCTTGCAACGCCTGCTGGGCCTTGTCGCGCAGCGCCGACACATCGTGCGGCCCCGGCTGCTGCAGCACCAGTTGCGCCAGCACCAGCCCGGCATGTTCGATGCCGGCGTCGTAGGCGCGTTCGTACCAGCGCAACACGTCGGGCAAGGCATTGCGCGCGGTCTCGCATGGAATATGGGCGCCGATCTGTTGCCAGGCGGCGTCGCAGCCCTGCAGCGCCGCGCGGTTCAGCCAGTGCAGCGCGGTCGGCAGGTTGCGCGGCAGGCCGGCGCCACCGAACAGATACAGCTTGCCCAGCGCCAGCTGGCAGTCCGCGTCTCCGGCGCGGGCGCCTCGTATGATCCCTAACTCTTCTCGATTGGCCATCGTCTGTTTATGAATGCGATTCATCGAAGTTGGGTCGGACACCGCGGCGTCAGCGGCAATGTCCCGTGTGGGACTAGTTTAACGTGCGATCCGCGCCACACACCAAACAATTCACGCCCGCGCTTGATCTGCCACAAGCGGCGCCCCCCGCCTTGAACGGTACGCTAGAGCTGTTTTGATGCCGGGATGAAAGGAAATCATGCAGAAACAGGACCTTACGGGCTCATCGTGCAAGCGTTTCAAAAATACAACAAGAAGCCGGCCATCCCCGGCTTTCGACCAAAACAATCCGTTACAAACGACCATTCCCGCGAACGCGGCACGTGCAGCAATTAAGGTTTGCACAACCGGCGGTCACGCAGCGGTTTGGGGATGAGAGACATATACAAAGGGATAACAAATGAAAAAATCATTGGTAGCTCTGGCCCTGATGGGCGCTTTTTCCGCCGCACAGGCACAATCCTCCGTCACCATTTACGGCACCCTCGATGCCGGCATTTCCCGCCGTACCGATACCGACGTCACCGCCGTCGGCAAGCGCGATAACAACAAGCTCGGCTTCCGCGGCGTGGAAGACCTGGGCAGCGGGCTGAAAGCGCTGTTCCAGCTGGAAATCCGCTACGAGCCCGATACCGGCCTGATCGAAAACACCACGCGCCCCCTGTTCCAGGGCCAGAGCCGGGTCGGCCTGCAGGGCGACTTCGGCACGCTGCGTTTCGGCCGCGCGCTGAGCGCCTACCAGGAAACCAGCACCGCGTTCGAGCCGTGGTCCGGCATGCCGGCGGTGGCCGGCTATCAGACCGACCTGCAGGTGGCCGGCTACACCAGCGATCCGCTCGGGCCCGCCGGCAACTCGGCCAACCGCTTCTCCAACGCCGTGTTCTACAACACGCCGGTGATCGCCAACATCTTCCAGCTGAACCTGACGGTGGGCACCAAGGAGGCCAACAACAACCCGGCCATCATCGGCCGCGGCACGGCCGCCGCGCCGCAGTTCCCGGCCAACAGCATGGCGCCGGTGTATCCCTACTCGCTGAGCGTGACCGCCACCAGCGGCCCGTTCGCGGCGTACGGCGCGGCCGAGCGCAACGCGGTGGATACCAAGCTGTGGTCGGTCGGCGCCTCGTACAAGCCGATCAACGACCTCAAGCTGATGGCCACCTACCAGCGCCAGGACCAGGATTACAGCGTGCCGATCAACCCGATCACCAAGGCCTGGATGATAGGCGCCAACTGGAACGTCGGCCTGGGCATGGTGCGCGCCGGTATCGGCCGCAAGACCCCGGACAACGCCCTCAACAGCCCGAACATCGCCAAGACCAAGCAGTTCTCGCTCGGCTACGATTACAACCTGTCGCCGCGCACCTATCTGTACGTGGACGGCACGCGCAAGAAAATCACCCCGGCCGCCACCTTCAATTTCTACAGCCTGGGGATACATCACAACTTCTGAGCCGCGTCGTCGCCAAGAACGGCCGGCATGAGTTGGGGAATGGCGGACATGGGCAACCATGTCCGTTTTTTTTCGTTTAAAATTGCAAATCACCCTAGCCTAGAATGTTTCTCGATGACCGCTCCACTGGACTCCACCCTCGTCGCGCAGTACCTGACCGATCACCCGCAGTTCTTTGAAGAGCATGCCGACCTGCTGGGCGAAATCAAGCTGGCCAGCCCGCTGACCGGCCGCGCTGTGTCGCTGCAGGAGCGCCAGATGGAAGTGTTGCGCGACAAATACAAAACGCTGGAACTGCGCATGAGCAACCTGATGCGCCTGGCGTCGGAAAACGAGGCCATCGCCAACAAGTTCCACCGCTGGACCCAGACCCTGCTGGAAGCCGAGGACGTCGGCTCGATGCCGCACGCCGTGGTCAGCGGCCTGAAAGCCGCGTTCGAGGTGCCGCAGGTGACGGTGCGCCTGTGGAACACCGCGCCCGACTACACCGGCGAATGGTTCACCCAGGGCGTGTCGGATGACGTGCGCATCTTCGCCAACAGCCTGCTGGCGCCGTACTGCGGTCCGAACAAGGATTTCGAGGCGGTGCGCTGGCTCGACGAGCCGGCCACCGTGGTGTCCACCGTCATCATCCCGCTGCGCCACCGCGGCGACAAGCACGCCTTCGGCCTGCTGGTGATGGGTTCGCCGGACGCCAACCGCTTCACCTCGCTGATGGCCACCGACTTCCTGGTGCACATGGGCGAAACCTCCAGCACCGCGCTGGCCTGGCTGCTGGCCTGAGCCCGCCATGAGCGACGCTCCGGACAGCAAGCTGGCCTGGATCGACGCCTACCTGGCCCATCTGCGCGGCGTGCGCCAGCTGTCGCCGCACACCACGGCCGCCTACGCGCGCGACCTGCAGGAACTGGCGACGCTGACCGGCGCCCAGGACTGGGCCGCCATCGACCAGCACGCGGTGCGGCGCCTGACCGCCAGGCTGCACGCGCAGCAACTCGATCCCCGTTCCATCGCCCGCAAGCTGTCCAGCTGGCGCGGTTTCTTCGGCTGGCTCAGCGAGCGCGTGGCGCTGGCCGCCAACCCGGTGCAGGGCGTGCGCGCGCCGAAACGCGCCAAAACCCTGCCGCGCGCATTGTCGGTCGATGACGCCGTACGACTGGTGGCGCCGCCGCCGGTGACGGCCGGCGATGGCGACCCCGCCGCGCTGTGCAACTGCGCCATGTTCGAGCTGCTGTATTCGAGCGGGCTGCGGGTGTCCGAACTGGCCAGCCTGGACCTGACGCCGCGCAAGGGCGGCGGCTATGTCGACCTCGACAGCCGCGAGGTGACCGTCAACGGCAAGGGCAACAAGCAGCGCACGGTGCCGGTCGGCGGCGCCGCGCTGGCCGCGCTGACCGCCTGGCTGGCCGTGCGCCCGGCGCCCGCCGACGGCAGCGACGCCTTGTTCCTCAGCACGCGCGCCAGCCGCATCACGCCGCGCGTGATCCAGCAGCGGCTGCAGCAGCACGGCGTGGCGCAGGGTGCGCCGGTGCACGTGCATCCACACATGCTGCGCCATTCCTTTGCCTCGCACGTGCTGCAATCGTCGGGCGACCTGCGCGCGGTGCAGGAAATGCTGGGCCATGCCAGCATCGCCTCCACCCAGGTCTACACGGCGCTGGATTTCCAGCATCTGGCGGCCGTCTATGACAAAACCCATCCGCGCGCTAAAGTGAAGTAGCGCACGGGTACTGATCTTGCTCAATCGGACGAATTGCCTGCGATAGAAAAATTCCGGCATAATCAACGATTGCATTTTTGCATGTCGGCCCCATATAGAGGTCCCCTCACCACACTGGCAACGCACCATGGCTATGATTCCGACCACCATCCTGACCGGCTTCCTCGGCGCCGGCAAGACCACGCTGCTCAACCGCATCCTGCAGGAAGAGCATGGCATGCGCATTGCCGTCATTGAGAACGAGTTTGGCCAGGAAAACATCGACAATGAAATCCTGGTCCAGGACACCGGCGAGCAGATCGTCGAGATGAACAACGGCTGCATCTGCTGCACCGTGCGCGGCGACCTGATCGTCGCGCTCGGCAACCTGGCGCAGAAGCGCGAGGCCGGCGAGATCCAGTTCGACCGCGTGGTGATCGAGACCACCGGCCTGGCCAATCCCGGCCCGGTGGCGCAGACCTTCTTCGTGGACGAGGAAGTGGGCGCCAACTACATGCTGGACGCGGTGGTCACCGTGGTGGACGCGCGCCACGCCATGGACCAGCTGGACCAGCACGAGGAAGCCCAGCGCCAGGTCGGGTTCGCCGACAAGATCCTGCTGTCCAAGTCGGACCTGGTGACGGAGGAGCAGCTGGCGGCGCTGACCGCGCGCCTGACCCGCATGAACCCGCGCGCGCCGATCAGCCGTTCCGACTTCGGCCGCGCGCCGATCGCCGAGGTGCTGGACCTGAAGGGCTTCAACCTCAACGACAAACTGGAGCTGGACCCGGACTTCCTGCAGACCGACCAGGCCCATGACGACGACCACGTGCACGACGAGCACTGCGGCCACCATCACCACCATCATGACCACGATCACCACGACCACCATCATGGCCACCACAGCGACGACATCGCCGCCTTCGTGTTCAAGAGCACCCGCCCGTTCGACACCGCCAAACTGGACGAGTTCCTCGGCGGTCTGATTGATGTGTACGGTCCTCGCATGCTGCGCTACAAAGGCGTATTGTTCATGAAGGACGCTGACCGCAAGGTGGTGTTCCAGGGCGTACATCAGATCATGGGCAGCGATCTGGGTGCAAAATGGGGAGAAAACGACGTTCGTGGCAGCAAAATGGTATTTATAGGCAAAAATCTTCCCAAAGACATCTTTATTAGCGGTTTAGAACAATGTCTGGTATAAACTAACCGGGTTTTGTGGGGATGGTGAAACGACCACACAATCCGGGCTGATTAATGTGACAACTCTGTCGTATCGAAGGTAAGCGAAGTTATGACCAAAACTAATAAATCGACCCCCGCAGCCGCCGAGCGCATCCTGACCGAAGAAGAAATTCTGGCGATGGATGACAAGGATTATATGAATCCCGCACAAATGGCCTTCTTCAAGGCCAAGCTGCAAGCTCTGGAAAAGGAGCTGCTGAAAAACGCCGGCGAAACCACCGAACACCTGCGCGAAACCGTGCTGGTGCCCGATCCGGCCGACCGCGCCACCATCGAGGAAGAACACGCGCTGGAACTGCGCACCCGCGACCGCGAGCGCAAGCTGCTGAAGAAGGTGCAGCAATCCATCGCCGCCATCGACGAGGGCGACTACGGCTGGTGCGAAGAAACCGGCGAACCGATCGGGATTCCACGCCTGATCGCCCGTCCGACCGCCACCCTGTCGCTGGAAGCCCAGCAACGCCGTGAGCTGAAACAGAAACTGTACGGCGACTGAGCGCCGTCCAACCCGCTGTCTGTCCGATAAAGCACGCGCCTCACCCCGCGTGCTTTTTTTACGCCGTTTTGCACTATCCTTCCCAATCGTAACATCGCGGCGGCACGGCTTGCGGCTACACTATGGAGCTACAGGATAACCGGGTGCCAGCGTGGGATTATTCTCCATCTTCAAGAAAAACGACACGCCCGCGCCGCTCACCGACGACGAGCTGGCGCGGCTGGCCGCCAACAGCGAAGCCGAACGGCACAGCCAGGCGGCGCGCCAGCGCGAGATCGCGCGTGCCACCGCCATGAAGATCGACGCCATCGAATCGGCCATGGCCTTCGACATCTTCAACGAACCGGAGCCGGCCTGGGGCAGCCCGCGCCAACCCCGGCCCGCGCGTGCCGCCGCGGTCGCCGGCGACGATGACGCCGCCATCCCCACCACCCTGCTGCTGACCGACGACGAGCTGCCGCAGCCGGCCGTCGCCGCCGAGACCGCGCCGGTGGTGGAAGAAATCGCCATCCTGTACGCCAACGGCCAAGCCGACGTGGCGCGGCAGATGCTGGAAGCCGCCGTGGCCGCCAGCGCCGGCGGCCAGAACGGCGAGCGCAGCGCCTGGTGGATGCTGTTCGATCTGTACCAGGTCAGCGGCCAGCAGGATGCCTTCGACAATCTGTCGATCGACTACGCCAGCACCTTCGAAACCTCGCCGCCGCCGTGGACCGCGCCGGCCGCGCTGGCCGCCGCCTCGCCGGACTGGGCGGGCCTGACGCCGACCGTCGCCTTCAGCGGCGCGCTCGGCCAGCAGATCGCGCCGCAGCTGCTGCACCTGCGCCAGCTGGCGGACGACCATCCCGTGCTGCGGCTGGAATTCAGCCGCGTGAGCGCCATCGCGGCCGATGCCTGCGCCCTGCTGCTGGACACGTTGCGCGCGGTGCAAAAGCAGCAGCGCGAATTGATACTGGTCGGCGCCCAGGAGCTGGCGGCGCTGCTGCGCGCCGGCCTCGCCGCCGGCCGCCGCGACGATGGCGAGGCGCCCTGGCTGCTGCTGCTGGAACTGCTGCAACTGCAAAACCGCGAAAAGGAATTCGAGCAGACCGCCATGGATTACTGCGTCACCTTCGAAGTATCGCCGCCCTCGTTCAGCGCGCCGCACAAGGTCGCCATGGCGCCGACGCAACATTTATCAGCCTCGCCGGACCGGTTTATGTTGCCGCCCGTCATAGAGCATCATCTTGGCGCCTTGCTGCCGGCGATCCAGCGCTATGCTGAGCAATATGAAGCGCTGGTGTTCGACTGTTCGCGCCTGACCCGCATCGATTACGGCTGCGCGATCCAGCTGCACGCCGTGCTGCAGACGCTGGCCGGGGCGGACCGCAAGGTCGCCTTGCGCGACCTGAACCACCTGGTGCATGCGCTGTTGCGGCTGCTCGGATATGCTAATCTGGCAAGAATGTATCCCCACAAGTATTAACTTGCAATTTAAGTTCCCGGCCCCACTTTTCCGTTCTGATCGCAGCAGCATCATTACTTTGAGGTAACTATGGAACAATTTCACGGCACCACCATCTTGTGCGTGCGCCGCGGCAAGCAGGTCGCGCTGGGCGGCGATGGCCAGGTCACGCTGGGCAACATCGTCATGAAGGGCACGGCGCGCAAGGTGCGCAAGGTGTACCAGGGCAAGGTACTGGTCGGCTTCGCCGGCGGCACCGCCGACGCCTTCACCCTGCTCGACCGCTTCGAGGGCAAACTGGAAAAGCACCAGGGCAATCTGTTGCGCGCCTCGGTGGAGCTGGCCAAGGACTGGCGCACCGACCGCGTGCTGCGCCGCCTGGAAGCGATGCTGCTGGTGGCCGACAGCGAATCGACGCTGGTCATCACCGGCAACGGCGACGTGCTGGAGCCGGAAGATGGCGTGGGCGCCATCGGCTCGGGCGGCACCTACGCACAGTCGGCCGCCAAGGCGCTGGTGGAAAACACGGAACTCTCCCCTGCCGAAATCGTCAAAAAATCACTGACCATCGCCGGTGAGCTGTGCATCTATACCAATCTGAACCACATCGTTGAAACACTGGACCCAGCATGAACATGACTCCGCAGGAAATCGTCGGCGAACTCGACAAACACGTGGTCGGCCAGGGCAAGGCCAAGAAGGCGGTCGCCATCGCGCTGCGTAACCGCTGGCGCCGCCAGCAGGTGGAGGAGCCGCTGCGCCATGAGATCACGCCGAAAAACATCCTGATGATCGGCCCGACCGGCGTCGGCAAGACCGAAATCGCGCGCCGCCTGGCCAAGCTGGCCGACGCGCCGTTCATCAAGATCGAAGCCACCAAATTCACCGAAGTCGGCTACGTCGGCCGCGATGTGGACACCATCATCCGCGACCTGATCGACATCGGCGTCAAGCAAACCCGTCAGGCCGAGATGTCCAAGGTGCGCGCGCGCGCCGAAGATGCGGCCGAAGACCGCGTGCTCGACATCCTGCTGCCGCCGGCGCGCGACTTCGGCTTCACCTCGTCGGGCACGGAAGCGCAGAAGGATGACAGTACCCGCCAGACCTTCCGCAAGCGTCTGCGCCAGGGCGAGCTGGACGACAAGGAAATCGAGATCGAGCTGGCCGAGGCCGGCCCGCAGATGGAAATCATGGCGCCGCCCGGCATGGAGGAAATGACCGAGCAGATCAAGTCGATGTTTTCCGGCATCGGCGCGCAGCGCAAGAAGGCGCGCAAGGTCAAGATCAAGGAAGCCATGAAGGTGCTGATCGACGAGGAAGCCGCCAAGCTGGTCAACGAAGAAGAGATGAAGCAGAAGGCGATCCAGAATGTCGAACAGAACGGCATCGTCTTCCTGGACGAGATCGACAAGATCGCCTCGCGCTCGGAAGTGGGCGGCGCCGACGTCTCGCGCGCCGGCGTGCAGCGCGACCTGCTGCCGCTGGTGGAAGGCACCACCGTCAACACCAAGTACGGCATGATCAAGACCGATCACATCCTGTTCATCGCCTCGGGCGCCTTCCACCTGGCCAAGCCGTCGGACCTGATCCCCGAGCTGCAGGGCCGCTTCCCGATCCGGGTGGAACTGGAATCGCTGTCGATCGCCGACTTCGAGCGCATCCTGACCAGCACCGACGCCTGCCTGACCAAGCAGTACGAGGCGCTGCTGTCGACCGAAGACGTCAAGATCGAGTTCGCGCCGGAAGGCATCACCCGGCTGGCGGAGATCGCCTACTCGGTCAACGAACGCACCGAAAACATCGGCGCGCGGCGGCTGTACACGGTGATGGAAAAGCTGCTGGAAGAACTGTCGTTCAGCGCCAGCGAGGAAAGCGGCAAGACCATCGTCATCGACGCGGCGTATGTCAACGCGCGGCTGGATGCGCTGGCCGTCAACGAAGACCTGTCGCGGTATGTGCTGTAACCCGGTGCTGTAATCATGGCAAACAAGGCCTTGGCAACGCGGCAGAAGATGACGATGCGCGTCGAGCCATCGCAAAAGGCGCCGCGCAACCCGGTGGCCGTGGCGGCGAAGCAGCGGTCCGGCGGCGCCGGGCCGCACGCCAAGCCGCAATCGACCGACCGGCAGGCGGCCAAGCGCCTGCTGGCCAAAATCGATCCCAAGCGCAACCTGGACGAACAGTAAGCCCTTCGGCGGGCGCCGGTCGTGGCGCCCGCTCTCCAGGTTATCTGCGTCAGAATTTCATCTGCAAGCCGGTGCTCAGCATGGTGCAATCCGTGGTGTCTCTCCAGCCGGTGCTGACCCGCGTGCAAGTCGCATCGGCCCTGAAGCCGACCTGCTCCGTCAACGCATACGATGCCCTCAGCCCCCCTGCACCTTCACTTTAAAACGGTAGGTGCCGCCATATCCCTGCAAGTCCTTATTGATACCAAGCCTGCAAACAATGTATGCATGAGATTCCCTACAAGGTTCAGGTTGCGGCCTCTTCCGCGAGAGGCGACCTGAGCAGTTTGCTGCACGCGCGCGCGATGTACTAACTAATTATTCCAGGGGTTGGATTTCACGCCGCCGAGTATCGTGTTACGATACTTTTTGGTCCTTGATCCAGGCGGAATATGAGCTCACCGGAATTGCTGCTGCAAGTGTTGCGGACCCAGATGCGGGCCGCGGGCGTGACCTACAAAATGCTGGCCGAGCGCATCGCCATGAGCGAATCGAGCGTCAAACGCATGTTCGGGCAACAGGACATGTCGCTGTCGCGGCTGGCGCAGATCTGCAAGGCGGCCGGGGTGCCGCTGGAAGACGTGCTGCGCGGCGCCGCCGACGCCACCCCGCAGGCCGACCGCCTCACCCTGACGCAGGAAAAATCGCTGCTGGCCAACCCGCGCCTGCTGCTGATGGCGATCTGTTGCCTGGGCCACTGGACCCTGGAACAGGTGCTGGAAACCTATGACCTGACCGAGCCCGAGTGCATCGTCCTGCTGGCCGAGCTGGACCGGCTGGGCCTGATCGAACTGAAGCCGTTGAACCGCTACCGGCTGCGCGTCTCGAATGCCTTCCGCTGGCTGCCGGACGGACCGGTGCAGCAATTCTTCCGCCAGCACGTGGTCGACGACTACTTTGGCGGCAGCTTCGATGGCGAAGGCGAAACCCTGCTGTGCCTGCCGGCGCGGCTGTCGGCGCCGAGCGCGCAGGAACTGGTCGGCCGCATCCAGCAGCTGGCGGGCGAACTGGCGCGGCTACACCAGGCCGACCGCAGGCTGGCGCAATCGGAACGCGACGGATTCACACTGCTGATAGGATTTCGTTCCTGGGAATTTGCCGCCTTCACCGCCTTGCGCCGCAGTGCGCCCGTAAAATGAAAATAGCCACCATCATCAGCCTCGCCGGCACCGTCACCAGCGCCGGCATCTTCACCGTACACAAACAATGGATACCGGCCGCCGTGTTCGGCTTCCTGACCATCTACACCGTGCTGGACAAGGTCATCCACATCGGCGCCGTGCCGGCCATGGTGGTGGAAGCCTTCCCGGTGCTGGCCCTGCTGCTGGCCGTCTACGAAATCATCCGCAAAATCGCCGCCAAATAAGATCGGGGTCCGAATGTCGGCTCTGACCCCGAATCACCAGACGGGGCCGAGGAACAGGTAGGCGCTGCTGTTGCCGGCCTTGGTGGTGCCGGCGCCGAAGTACAGCGGACCGAAACGGGTGTCGACGGCGACGAAGCCGCTGGCGGCATTCTTCAGCGAGCCCCAGCGCAGCGGGTCGGTGGGGCTGTAGGCGCCGCCGGCTTCCAGCGAAAAGCCGAGTCGCACGTCGCCGCCCAGCGCGGCCGGCATGGCGCCTATGCTTCGGGCCATCACGACCCGTCCCAGCACGGTGCTGCTGCCCACCACCGAATTCGGCGTGGTGCCCGACAGCCGCAGGAAGCCGCCCAGGTTGTTGTCCGATGCGCCGCCCTGGCTGCGCGCCCATTCGGCGTACAGGTGCCCGGCCCAGCGGCCCAGGTGGAACGCTTCCATGCCCTGTACTTTCTGTCGCGTCGGCACCGGCGCTTCCACGCCTTTCTTGTGCAGCGCGCGCTGCCATTCCAGGCTGAACAGCGTGCCGCGGGTCGGGAAGGCGACCGTGTCCAGGCTGTCGATGTTGAAGCTCAGGCTTTGCACGTTCTGGAAGATGCGCTCGCGCGTCAGGTCTTCCGGAATGCTGTAGTGCGCATTGCTGACCTGCCGCCCGACGGTGTAGCGCAAATCGCCCCAGCGTCCGAACTGGCGGCCGAACGCCATGGTGGCGGCGCTGTAGTCATAGGCGTAGCGCGCCTGGCGGAAGCCGCTGGAGTTGAAGATGTCGCTGGTGCCCGAGCCGTATTCCAGCGAGGGCGCCACGTACCATTGCGAACCGGCGCCCAGCGGTTGCCAGAATTGCGTGCCCAGCACGCGGTCGGTGCCGACGCGGCCGATGGTGCGCAGCTCGGCGCCCCAGTCGTTCAGGGAAGTCAGCACGTGCATCACCTTCAGTTCGAAGGCGTTGTTTTCGCTGAAGTCGCTGTTCAGTTCCAGGCCCACGCGCAGCCGGCTGTGCGCCCAGTCGGCTTCGGTCGGCTTGATCAGCACGCTGCGGCCATCCTTGTCGTCGCGGACTTCGGTTTCCACCCGCGCCAGGTCGCCGCGGCCGAACAGTTGGTTGCCGGCCGCGTTGGCCTGCTCGCTGGTGATCATCTGTCCGATTTGCAGGCCGGTCTGCACTTCCAGTTCCTTCGGGTTGATGCGGCCGCTGGGCGCCACTTCCAGCTTGGTCAGCTTCACCGGCTGGTCGATCGCCACCGGCGCCGACAAGCGGCCCAATTCATACGCCGCGTATTGCGACTCCGGCAAAGCCAGCTTGACCAGTTTTTCGCTCACCGCGCGCACCGCCGCCTCGCCTTCCTTCATGGCGCGGTCGTAGCGGCCGAAATCGAGAAAGCCGATACCGCCCAGCTGCGGTTGCAGCAGCACGTCGTCCGGCCGCAGCTCCTTCAGCGAACGCTGGACATTCTGTTCGGTCAGGATCTGCAGCATCTGCTGCGCCACGCTGACCGCGCTGACCAGGTCCTTCTCCGGCGCCAGCGGCGTGCCGACGTTGACGGCGATGATGATGTCCGCGCCCATCTCGCGCGCCACGTCGACCGGCAGGTTGCGCACCAGGCCACCGTCAACCAGCAGGCGCTGATTGACGCGCACCGGCGCGAACACGCCCGGCACCGCCAGCGAGGCGCGCATCGCCAGAAACAGCGGCGTGTCCTTCAGCTCCACCAGTTCGCCGGTCACCAGGTCAGACGCCACGGAGCGGAACGGCAGCTGCAGCAGGTTCACCGGCTTGTCGCGCGCGCCGGACGGCAGCACGCGGGTCAGCGCCAGTTCCAGCGCTTCGTTGCCGGCGGCGGCCGGCGGCAGCGACACGCCGTCCGCATGCGCGCCGAACTCGATCCGCGACGGCAGCAGCAGATCCTCCTCGCGGCGACGGTAATACAGTTCCTCTCGCGGCGGACGGTCCGCCACCACGGCGTTCCAGTCGGTGCGGCGCACCAGCTGCTCGAGCTGGTCGACCGAGGTGCCGGCCGCGTAGGCGCCGCCGACCACGCTGCCCATGCTGGTGCCGACCACGAAATCCACCGGCACGCGCAGTTCCTGCAGGGCGCGCAGCACGCCGATGTGGGCGAAGCCGCGCGCACCGCCGCCGGACAGCACCAGTGCGATTTTGGGCCGCGGCTTGATCGCGGCTTGCGGCGCGATCGAGGTCGCATTCGATTGCGCCCAGGCGACAGACAAGAAAAAGCCGCAGCATAAAGCTGCGGCCAGATGACGGATGAAAGCCATGGGCTCCCCTGTTAATTGTTGACCGGGATGGGCGTAGTTCCCTGGGCCGGCGCCGGCGGCTGCTGCGGTTGCGCCTGCGGCTGCGATTGCACCTGTGTCGGCGCCGGCATGGTCACCGCCGGCGGCGCTGGCGGCGGCTGCACCAGCGGCTGGCCCGGCATCGCCGGCATGCCGGCCGGACCGCTGGACGCGCCGGCATCGCTGGGCAGGTCGACGCGCTTGATCACGCCGCCCTCCGACAGCAGCACGAACTTGTCGTGCACTTCCTTCACCACCACGCCAGGCACCACTTCCTTGCCGACCGCCAGCGCCATGGCCGGCTTGTTGTCGACCGCGATGATGGCCGCGCTATCCTTGCCGCGCGCCGCCACCACGCCCTTCAACTGGTAATTGCTGACGGCGGCGACGGCGATCTGGCCGCCGAACAGCCCCTTGGCGGCATCGATATTCACCACCACCGGCGGTGGCGGCGGCGGCGCGGCGATCGCGCGCTGCTGCGGTTTGAACAGCTGCAGTCCCCAGTAAGCCAGCGATGCCGACAGCAGCACCACGGCGAGAACAGTAACGATTAAGGGCAAACGCTTCATGGTGTCCTTGTTGTATTCCTGACGATCAGCGTACCAGCTGATTGATTTCGATAATAGGCATCAGCACCGCCAGCACGATCAGCAGCACCACCACGCCCATCGCCAGGATCAGCGCCGGTTCCAGCAGGCCGGCGATGGTCAGCGTGCGCCGTTCCAGGTCGGCTTCCTGTGCCGCGGCGGCGCGGTCCAGCATGGACGGCAGCTCGCCGGTGATTTCTCCGGCCCGTATCATATGGATCAGCATGGGCGGGAAGTGCTTCTGCGCCGACAGCGCGCGCGCCAGGCTGACGCCCTCGCGCACCGCGTCGCTGGCCTCTTCCACCAGCTCCTTCATGGCGACGTTGTTCAGCGTATCGCGGCTGGTCTCCAGCGCGCGCAGGATCGGCACACCGGAACCGGTGGTGATCGCCAAGGTGCTGGCGAAGCGCGCGGTATTCAGGCTGCGTTCGAATTTGCCGTACAGCGGCGCGGTCAGCAGCCAGGTATGCCAGCGCCGCTTCAGCACCGGATTGTCCAGCGCGCGTCGCCACATGAACCAGGCGCCGATCAGGGCGATGGCCACCACGATGCCGTAATGGCGCACGAAATCGGAAATGGCCAGCATGAT
Source organism: Duganella callida (assembly GCF_004614165.1). GTDB lineage: Bacteria > Pseudomonadota > Gammaproteobacteria > Burkholderiales > Burkholderiaceae_D > Rugamonas > Rugamonas callida. The sequence continues at coordinate 13,820 of NZ_SPVG01000274.1, forward strand.
CACCGTCAGCACCGGCAGCTTCTGCTTGGTGTTGGCGAACACCGAGACGATCTGCGGCACCACATAGGTCAGCAGGAAGATCACGATGGAGAATGCCACCACCGTGACGATGGCCGGATAGGTGAACGCCAGCCGCACTTTCTGCACCAGCGCGTTGCGGCGCTCGATGTAGTCGGCAAGACGCGACAGCACGCGCGACAGCTGGCCGATCTGTTCGCCGGAGGCCACCAGCGCGCGGTAGATTTCGGCGAAGTCGCGCGGATGGCGCCCCAGCACGGCCGACAGCGAATCGCCGCCGATCACTTCCGACCGGATCGACGCGATCAGGTCGCGCATGTAGGCGCGTTCCGCCTGCTCCAGCAGCGCGGTGAACGCCTGCTCCAGCGGCAGCCCCGCTTCCAGCAGGCTGGCCAGCTGGCGCGTGAACAATGCCAGCTCGGTCGACGACAGACGTTCGCCCAGGCCGCGGCTGCGCGCCCGGCCGGCCGCATCGACCTGCGCCGCGATTTGCTCGACCTTCAACGGCACCAGTCCCTGCGAGCGCAGCTCGGCGCGCGCCGAACGGGCGCTGTCCGAATTCAGCACGCCCTTCTTGGTGGCGCCGCCGTTGTCGACGGCTTCATAACGGAATGCCGGCATGGTTTAGTCCTTGGTCACGCGCATCAACTCGGCCGGAGTGGTGATGCCGGTCGCCAGCCAGCGTTCGCCGTCCTCGCGCATGGTGGTCATGCCGTCGCCGATGGCGGCGGCCTTGATCTCCGCTTCCGAGGCGCGGTTGTGGATCTGCGCGCGGATAGGTTCCGTGGTCTCCAGGAATTCGTAGACGCCGACGCGGCCCTGGTAGCCGGTATGGCCGCAATGCTCGCAGCCGACCGCCTTCCAGTGCTGGCCGTCGAACACCTTGCAGCTTGGGCACAGCTTGCGCACCAGCCGCTGTGCCAGCACGCCCAGCAGCGTGGACGACAGCAGGAACGGTTCGATGCCCATGTCCAGCAAACGGGTGACGGCGGCGGCGGCGTCGTTGGTGTGCAGCGTGGCCAGCACCAGGTGGCCGGTCAGCGAAGCCTGTACCGCGATCTGCGCGGTTTCCAGATCGCGGATCTCGCCGATCATGATCACGTCCGGGTCCTGGCGCAGGATCGCGCGCAGCGCCTTGGCGAAGGTCATGTCGATGCGCGGATTGACCTGGGTCTGGCCGACGCCGGCCAGATCGTATTCGATCGGGTCTTCCACCGTCATGATGTTGGTGGTGGTGGCATTGAGCAGCGACAGCGCGGCGTACAGCGTGGTGGTCTTGCCGGAGCCGGTCGGCCCGGTGACCAGCACGATGCCGTGCGGCTGGTTGATCATGGCGTCGAACTTCGGCAGCATGTCGTCGCTCATGCCCAGGTGGTTCAGGTCGAGGCGGTTGGCCTCCTTGTCCAGCAGACGCAGCACCGCGCGCTCGCCGTGGCCGGTCGGCAGCGTAGAGACGCGCACGTCCACCGGTTTGCCACCGATGCGCAGCGTGATGCGGCCGTCCTGCGGCAGACGCTTTTCGGCGATGTCCAGCTGCGCCATGATCTTGATACGCGAGATCAGCGAACCGTGAATCGCCTTGCGCGGCCGGACGATGTCGCGCAGCGTGCCGTCGACACGGAAGCGCACCACCGAGGTCTGTTCGAACGGCTCGATGTGGATGTCGGACGCGCCGTCGCGCAGCGCCTGGGTCAGCAGCGCGTTGATCATGCGGATCACCGGCGCGTCGTCGGACGATTCCAGCAGATCCTCGATCGCCGGCACATCCTGCAGCAGCTTGGTCAGATCGAGGTCGGCGTCGAATTCCTCAGCGACCATGGAGGCATTGCCGCCCGAGCTGGCGTAGGCGGCGGCGATGGCGGTTTCCAGGTCGGCGCGGGTCATGTGCTTGAGCTGGATGCGGCCGAAACGGCGCGACACCTCGGCGATGGCGGCCGGCGGCGTGGCGCCGCACATCAGCACATCGACCGTGTGTTCGGCCGTGTCGCTCTGCTGGGCCAGCAGCACGAAGTCGCGGGCGAAGGCGTAGGGAAGCAGGTTGTTCATATCACTGTTGCTTGACTGGTTCGGCAGCGCCCGGACCCTGCGCCGGATTCGGCACCGGTGCAGGCGGCAATGGCGGCACCACCACCGCGCCCACCGGCGCGCCGCCCTGCAGCTGCGGCAGCACCGGCTGGCCCAGGTCTTTCACCAGGATGCCTTCCGGCGGCTTGATGTCCTGTTGCTGGGTGCGCATGTAATCGTAGCGGTCGGAGGCCAGCGACGTGCTCTGGTCCTTGCTGCGGATGACCACCGGGCGCAGGAAGATCATCAGGTTGGTCTTCTTGCGGGTGCGCGACTGGTACTTGAACAGATTTCCCAGCACCGGAATGTCGCCCAGGCCGCGCACCTTGTCGGTGCCGTCGCCTTCGGTGTCTTCGATCAGGCCGCCGAGCACGATGATCTGGCCGTCGTCGGCGATCACGTTATTCTCGATCACGCGGTTGTTCAGCGTGATGCCGGAAGCGGCGGTCAGCGTCGATTTGTCCACACTGGAGGTCTCGTGGTAGATCGCCATCTTGATGGTGCCGCCTTCCGAAATCTGCGGCCGCACTTTCAGCGTCAGGCCGACGTCCTTGCGGTCGATGGTCTGGAACGGATTGCTGTTGGTGCCAGAGGTGGTGGTGAACTGGCCGGTCAGGATCGGCACGTTCTGGCCGACGCGGATGGTGGCCAGTTCGTTATCCAGCGTGATCATGTTCGGCGTCGACAGGATGTTGGCGTTGGCGTCCGATTCCAGCGAGTGCGCCAGCGCGCCCAGGCCGATGGCGTCGCCCACCTGCTTGAAGATACCGATCGACAGGCCATTGCTCGGCAGGACGGAACCCTTGCCGGCGGCGACCGCCGTCAGCGTGTTGTTGGTGCCGCCGGTGGTGAACGACTGCAGGCCGCCGACGCGGTAGGTGCTGTTCGAGTTGCCGGTGGCGCCTACCCACTGCACGCCGAATTCGGACGCCTTGTCCGAGGTGACTTCGACGATCAGCGATTCGATGTAAACCTGGGCCCGGCGCACGTCCAGCTGGTCGATCACGGCGCGCAGGTTGCGGTACACCGATTCGGGCGCGGTGATGATCAGGGTGTTGGTGGTGGAATCGGCCTGGATGAAGCCCGCCGACCCGCCGCCGCCCTGCTGCTGGCTGTTGTTATTCCCGGTCAGCAGCGGGTTGGTCGGACCACTGCTGCCGGTGCCGGAAGTCGAGCTGGAACTGGAGCTGCTGCCGAAGTTGTTCTGATTCGTGTTCGAGCCGCCGCTGTTCTGGGTGCTGGTGCCGCCGCCGGTATTCGGCTGCGAGACGTCGCCCGACACCAGCGAACGCAGGGTCTGCGCCAGCTTGGTCGCTTCCGCGTTCTTCAGGTACACCACGTGGATGTTGCCCAGTTCCTGGGTCGGTTGATCGAGCTTGGCGATCAGCGACTTGGCCAGGTTGGCGCGCGCCGCCGAGGGCGCGCGCAGGATCAGCGAATTGGTGCGCGGATCGGCCAGCACGTTGGCCTTGCCCGCGTCGCCGCCGGCGCCGGCCGCACCGGTTTCCAGCAGCTTGTTCATCATGGCCGCCAGGTCGCTGGCGATGGCGTAGCGCACCGGGATCACATCGAGATCGGTGACGGCCGGCGCATCCAGCGCGGCGACGATCTTGGCCAGGCGCTTGACGTTGTCGGCGTAGTCGGTCACCACCACGCTGTTGTTGCCGGGGTTGGCGTTGATGGTGTTGTTCGGCGAGATCAACGGACGCAGCACCGCCACCACGTTGGCGGCCGACTCGTAATTCAGGTGGAAGATCTGGCTGACCACCTGGTCGCCCTTGGCCGATGCCTGCGATGCGCCGACCTGGGTCGGACCGGCCTGCAGCTTGGCGTCCGCTTCCGGCACCACCTTGGCGTAGCCGTCACCGCTGACCACCGCGTAGCCCTGCAGGCGCAGCGCGGAGGTCAACAGGCTGAAGGCCTGCGACTTGGTCACTGGCTTTTCCGACACCACGGTCAGCGTGCCTTTTACGCGCGGATCGATCACGAAGGTGATGTTGGTGTAGTGGCCGATCGCCTTGATCACCGACTCGATGTCGGCGCCGACAAAGTTCAGCGCGGCGTCGTCCGCGGCCGCCTGCGCCACCACGGGCAGCAGCAGCGCGGCGGTAGGTGCGGCGGTGATCGCGCAGCACAGCATCGCACCTGCGCTCATTCGGCGCAGCGCAGGGAGAGTAGGTTTGCTCACGAACTGTTTTTTCATTGTCTGAACTTTATCTTAGTGGAACTCTAAAGCGATAACATTACGATCGGAACCCGGCTTGCGCTGCCCCAGCAAATTCAGCAGATTGCCCAGGGTGTCCTCATATCCTTGTCCTGCCTCGGCCTGGCCGGAAAACTGCAGGCGGCCGTTGGTCAAACTTCCACGTCCGCTCAGCAGCAGCGGGCCTTTGACGGAACTCAGCGTCAACTGCGCCTGCTGGCCGTGCCAGTCCAGCGCCAGCGCATAGCTGCCCAGCGGACGGATCGGCGACAGGCGCGACGCCATGTCGCTCATCTCCAGCGTGGTGCGGCCGTTGACGCTGACCTGGCGGTTTTCCAGCGCCAGCGCCAGCGAGGTCCACGACAAGCGCATATCGCCGCTGGGCGCCAGCGTGTTCAGCGGCGCACCCAGCGCGGCCAGGCCCTCGGCCGGGAGCAGCAGCGCGGAAGGGCTCAACTGCCATTGCGACCAGCTGCCGCGGAAGGTGACCGGCTGCGCCAGCGCCTGCGGATTCTCCAGCTGCAGCTCGACCATGCCGAGCAGCGCCAGCGGCGACACCCGCCAGCTGAAGCGCCCCGGCAGCAGCGGCGTGACAGGGCCATTATTGCCGGCCGCGCCGCCGATGAAGGCGGAGCCGCGCCACAGCGTACCTTGCGCGTCTCCCAGCGTCAAACGGCCGCCGGTGCGCTGTTCGACCATGGTCCCCAGCCACGCGGCCGGGAAGAACACCAGTAGCGTGATGACCATCGTCAGCGCAATGGTCAATAACCATAGCATGGCGCGCTTCATGGACGTCCTTTTTGCGCGACCGCCATCAGCGCGCTCCCTGGCGCAGGGTGACCGTGGCGTTGACCACGCCCGGCGTCTCCTGCGCGGTGAAGCTGGCGTCGACCACGCTGATGCGGCTCTCGGTGCGGACCGCGTCCAGCCAGGCCACCACGCCAGCGAACTGGGCGCCATTGAACTGGGCCTTGGCGTATTCGCCGGTGATGGTCAGCGATTGCGGATTCAGGCCGCGCGCGGCCAGGCCGGCGTTGAGCGAGTCGCGCGTCATCGGCGTTGGCGCGATGTTGTTCTGACCCTGCAGCGTCTGCGCCTCGCGCGCCATGGCCTGCAATTCGGCGGCCTGCTGGTGCAGCTCCGGCACCTCCTTGCGCAATCGGTCGCGGCCCGTCAGCGCCGGATCGACCAGCAGCGCGTAGAACAGGCCCAGACCGACCACGATGCCGCCGATGCGCAGCAGCTTGCGCTCCTGCTCGGTGCGCTCCTGCCAGAACGCTTCCGCGCGCGCGCGCAGATCCCGGGTCGATGCTTTACTCATGATTTTCCTCCTGCCGCGGCGGCGGCCCGGATCTGCCAGGCGCCGGGATTGGGCTCGGTCAGGTCCAGCTTGCGCCCGGCCAGCGCGGCGCGCAGCTGGCTCATGGCCGCCGCGTCCACCATGTTGGGTTTGACCTTGACCAGCAGCGCGCGGTCCTTGTACTCCAGCGTGGCGATGACGTCCTTGCGCGGCAGGACGCCCAGCGCTTCGCCGAAGGCCGCGCTCAGGGTGGTGAATTCATCGGCGCTGGTCTGGCCGCTGTCGGCCATGGCCAGGCGGATGTTGCGGCGCATCTGGTCCAGCGGCGCGGCCACCAGCGGCTCTTTCGGATAGGCCGATTTGAAGATCTGCACCATGGACTGCCGCACGCCGTCGGCTTCCTTGCGCAGGCGCAGCCACTCGACGTTCACGCCGATCACGTTGACCACCACCGCCGCCACGGCCAGGCGCAGCGGCCAGCGCCAGCGCTCCAGCGCGCGCGCCCAGCAGCACGCCCAGCAGCGGCGGCACCAGCACGTTCAGGCCGGTGA
>NZ_SPVG01000093.1 GCF_004614165.1 Duganella callida
CCGCGGCGCCAGCGCCGGCGCGCGCGCCACTTCCTGCGCGCGGCTCAGGCCGGCCTGCACGGCTTTCAGCAGCTTTTGCAGGGCAATCGGTTTTTCCAGGAAATTGAGCGCGCCGATCCGCGTCGCTTCCACCGCGGTATCGATGGTGGCATGGCCGGACATCATGATCACCGGCATGGTCAGCAAGCCATCGCGCTGCCACTCTTTCAGCAGGGTGACGCCATCGGTGTCCGGCATCCAGATATCGAGCAGCACCAGGTCCGGCGCACCCTGGGCACGCGCCTCGCGCGCCTGCTGGGCGTTTTCCGCCAGTTGTATTGCATGTCCCTCGTCGCTCAAGATTTCCGAGAGCAACTCGCGGATACCCATTTCATCGTCAACTACCAGAATGTTTGCCATCTTCCCTTGTCCTCATTTCGCCGCCCGTGGACGGCAATGATTTTTGTAGTTCATAGCACTTTAGCTATTTTGCGACGCCGGTGCTAACTTTAACAGCAAAATCAGTACCGACGCGCCACTTCTATCGACATGGTTCTGGATATCGATCCGACCGCCATGTTCATCGATAATTTTCTTGACCATCGCCAGGCCCAGGCCTGTGCCGCGCGCCTTGGACGTCACATACGGTTCGAACGCCCGCGCCAGGATTTTCGGCGCGAAGCCGGGACCATTATCGGAGATCGCCAGCCGGACCGCGGTGCGCGTGCTGCCGTCCGCGCCCTGATAATGAATGGCTTCGGTGATCACGTCAATGTGCGGCTGCGGTGCGCCCGCGGGCAGTTCGGCCATCGCGTCCTGGGCGTTCTGCAGCAGATTATGGATGACCTGGCGTAATTGCGTCGCATCGCCCATCACGCGCGGCAGCTGGGCGCCCAGTTGCGGGTGGATGATGTCGTTGCCCTCGCCGCTGATGTACAGATGCAGGATCTCGTCCACCAGCGCGTTCAGGTCGAGCGGCTCCAGCACCGCCGGCGGCGTCTTGGCGTAGTCGCGGAAGTCGTCCACCATGCGCTTCATGGCCGCCACCTGGTTGACGATGGTGTTGGTGCCTTTGTTCAACAACTCCACATCTTGCGGCGTCAGCTTGTCTTCGAGCTTCATCTGCAGCCGTTCCGCCGACAACTGGATCGGCGTCAGCGGATTCTTGATCTCGTGCGCCAGGCGTCGCGCCACCTCGCCCCAGGCGATCGAGCGCTGGGCCGAAATCACGTCGGAGATATCGTCGAACACCACCAGATAGCCGCTGCCGCCCTCCACCGGCAGACGCGAGCCGCGCGTCAGCAGGGTCAGGTCGTTGCCCTCGACGCTGGAGGACTGACGCGGCACCTCGATCTGGCGCTGCCAGTGCAGGCGCGCCAGATTGCGGCCGCCGGCCGACTGCGCCGACTGGGCGGCGAACGCCGCCACCACCGCCACGCCGAATTCCTGCAGACCCTCGATCTCGTTGAGCTTTTGCCCGATCATGGTGACGCCGGCCTGCTGCAGGATGCGCTCGACCGAGTCGTTGCAGCTGATCAGGTGGAATTCATGGTCCAGCACCATCACGCCGGCCGACATATTGGCCAGCACCGACTCCAGGTGGGCCTTGGCGTTTTGCAGCGCCACGCGGTTGCGCTCGACCGCGCTGCGGGCGTCCGACAGCTGGCGCGTCATGGTGTTGAACGATTGCGTCAGCGTGCCCAGCTCGTCCGAAGTGGCGACGATGGGCCGCGGCGACAGATCGCCCTCGGCCACCGCGCGCGTGCCCTCGGCCAGCAGCAGCAGCGGCTGGGCCAGGTCGCTGGCGATCAGGAAGGCGCTGGCGATGGCGCCGAACACCGCCAGCAGCAGGGTCAGCGTCAGCGTCACGATGTACATCTTGCGCAGCCCCGTGCGCGCATCGAAGCGTTCCTTGTAGTCGGCATAGGCGCGGCGGATGGTTTCGCCATCGGCCGCCAGCTGCGACGGCGCCAGCTGGAGCAGCTGCAGATAGCGCGGCGCCAGATGGGTGCCGTTCGGCTGCACCTTGTCGGGGATGGCCATCAGCACGCGCAGCCGCAACTGGCCGGCCGCCTCGGCCTGCGGCATCACCGGCGCGTTGACCAGGTCGCTGCGCAGCTCGCTGCCGCCCTCGGGCGCGCTGTAAACGGCGTCATTCTTGACCTTGCTCATCATGTCGCGCGTCGGCAGGTCAGCGCTGAGGTTGCCGCTGCGGCTGGCGCGCGCGCTGACCACCAGCCCGCCCTCGGCGTCGACGATGATGGCGTTCTGCATGCCGCTCTCGTTCTTGACCACCTGGGCCAGCACCGCACGCTCATTGCCGACCGGCTGCTCGGCCAGGTCCTGCACGGTGCGGTTGGCCACCACGGTCAGCTCGCCCACGGCGCGGTCCAGCCCGGCCCGGCTCAGGTTGATGCCGGACTCCAGCGCATCCTCGACCGGCACATTGAACCAGGAATCGATCGAGTGGGACACGAACAGCACCGACACCAGAAAGATGACCAGGCCCGGCAGCACGCCGATGGCGGCAAACAGCAGCACCAGCCGCGTCATCAGCCGCGAGCCGAACTTGCCGCTCTTGTAGCGTGAATACAGGCGGAACAGCGAGACCCCCACCAGCACCAGCAGCGAGCCGGCCACGGCCGCGTTCAGCAGCAGCAGCCAGTCGTAATAGCGGTCGAAAAAGCCGGAGTTGTCGGAGGCCGAGGCCAGCAGGAAAAGCAGGATGCTGACGATGGCGCCGCCAACGACCGAAAAATACCGCAGGGTGGTTTTCACTTACTCTGCCTTGTACAAGAAAGATTTCTTGTCAGATACCAGGCGCCATTCACTGTTGTTCAGCGCGTTGACCTTGAGCGGCTTGGGTACGTAGTTGGGGTCGAGGCCCATGCTGAGCTTGACGTTATACGTTTCGCCGGCCTTGAGCGCGCCGCGCGGCGCCACCAGCCAGCGGTTCGGCCGGCGGATCAGGAACAGCGCGTCGTCGAGCGAGGAGAAACTCTGGTGCACGCTGCCGCCGACCGCCACATTGTATTGCCGGGTCAGCACGTTATACGACAGGGTGACCGGCTGGCGCGCGGTGATGGCCTTTTCGTCGAACCAGTACCAGCGCGGGCGGGTGAATTCGATTTCGGTATAAAAATACAAGGTGCGGCCGTACTGCAGCGCTTCTTCCATCTCGTGGCTGAGTTCGAACCCATAGGTGGCCGACAAGCGGTAGCCGTCATCGGTGGCTTCGACCAGGGCGCGGCGGATTTCGATCCCTTCGGCGCGCGCCGGCTGCGGCAGCAACGCCAGCATCAGCAGCAAGGGCAGCAGAACAGCGGTCAGGCGTCGAAAAAGTCGTCGTGTCACTTGGGGGCCGGTACTCAAGAGGTTACGCATTTTTCTGGAAAAGCGCGTAAAACAAACCATCGTGATCCTGCCCGGAGCCGCCGGCGGGGAGCAATTGACCGGGCGCATCCAGTCGGACAGCCTGATTACGCACCGCAAAAGCAGCCGCCTGCGCCTCGGATTCCTGCGGCCACAAGGAACATGTCACAAATAGCAATTTACCACCCGGTGCCAGCATCTGCCAAAGGTTGTCCAGGATTTTTCCGGAAAGTGTTGCAAGTTGGAGCGTGTCGGCTTTGCGGCGCAGCCAGCGGATATCGGGGTGGCGGCGCACGATGCCGGAGGCGGTGCACGGCACGTCGGCCAGGATGCGGTCGAACGGCTGGCCATCCCACCAGCCCGCGGTCTGGGCTTCGGCCGCCTTCAGATCGGCCGTGAGTTGCAGCCGCTCGAGGTTTTCGCCGACGCGCGCCAGGCGCTTGGGATCGGCGTCGAGCGCGGTGACGTCCACGTCAGCCAATTCCAGGATGTGGCAGGTCTTGCCGCCCGGCGCGGCGCAGGCGTCCAGCACGCGCATGCCGTCCCGCACGTCCAGAAGCGGCGCCGCCAGCTGGGCGCCGGCATCCTGCACCGACACCACGCCCTCGGCAAAGCCGGGGATCAGCTGCACGCCGACCGCCTTGTCCAGCCGCACGGCGTATGGGCCGATCTGGCTGGCCGCCATGCCGGCCCCTGCCAGGGTGGCCAGATATTGCGCCATGCTGGTCTTGCGGCTGTTGATGCGCAAGGTCAGCGGCGGCGCCTGGTTGCCGCTGCTTAAGACCGCCTGCCAGTCCTGCGGCCAGGCGGCCTTGGCGGCATCGATCCACCACTGCGGATAATTCCATTTTGCCACCGGTTGCAGCAGCGCGGTCGCCAGCAGATCCCTGCGTTCGCGCAGGAAGCGGCGCAGCACCGCGTTGACCATGCCCTTGGCGCGCGCCGTGTCCGGATGGGACTCGGCGGCGGTCACGGTCTGGTCGACCACGGTGAACTCTTCGTACGGCGGCACCTCGTCCGGCGCGGCCAGCAATGCCAGCGCGCACGACAGCAGGGCCGACACCAGCGGCTCCGGTGCCTTGGGCGCCATCAGCGAGACCAGCGTCTCGCTCTGGCCCAGCAGGCGCATGGCGCGGTAAGCGATGTCCTGCATGGCGCCGCGCGCCTGCGGCGTGGCTTCGTGTTTCGCCCACACCTGGGCCAATGCCTGCGGCAGATTGGTGCCGGTTTTCACTTGCGCCAGGGCGTTGGCGGCGCCAATCAGGCTGTAGGCCAATGAATCTGGCTTCAGACTGGTCTGGAAGCTGGTCTGCAACGCAGGCTTCAGGTCGCGCGCATGACTGGCGCGCAGTTTCGGCGCTGCCGGCTTGGCGGGCGATTTCAAAGTGAGCGTTGGACGCTTGTTCATATGCTAATTCCAGAGTGGGTGACGGCCGTGATCGCGCAGTATACATTAGCGCCCAGACCAAGGCGACGGCGCGATCTGTAAAAGCTTGTATCAAAATGGGCTGAGACAAGCCAAACGTGCGCCCACCCCCGGGAGTAGCATGGGAGGATGGCAGCACAAACCAGTCACGAACCCACCAGCGACCAGATCCTGCGGCGCCTGACCGCCGTGGAAATTGATGTCGCGGTAATCAGGTCGAATTACGCGACGCGGGACGATATTGCCAGTCTCCAAGCCGCCATTGCCCATACGCACCTCCTGATTGCCGAGACGAAGCAGCGCATCTCCGACACCACTGCCGAGACCCGGGCGATGCTGGCCAAAGCTATCGCCGACACACGCGAGGCTAGCGCGAAATCGGAAGCCGAAACCCGTGAGCTGCTGGCAAAATCAGAGGTCGAGACACGCGAGCTGATTGCTAAATCGGAGGCAGCCTGGCGCGAGGCACTAGCCAAGTCCGAGACAGGCTGGCGTGAGGCACTAGCCCAGTTCGAGGCTGGTACGCATGCGTCGCTGGCTGCGCTGGCAAAAGCCGACGCCGATTTGCGTGAATCGATTACTCACACACACACATTGATCGCGGAGCTGGAAACCCGCCTGATCAAATGGTTCGTGGCCACCGCCGTCACCCTGGCCGGCTTATCGGGCAGCCTGGCATTTCTCGCGGCAAAATTTATACATTAGCAATATTCTTCCTGCTCCACAGTCGCCCCCCTGCGCCCGGTCAACCCGGTATAATGACCGCTGTTTGGCCGGTGCCAACGCACCCGCCGTGTCCACTATCTGATGAATTTTTAAGCGCATGCTAGCCCAACAAAAACAAGATATCGCCGCCCTGTTCCAGGCCGCCCTCGCCCCCATCCTCGCCGGCACCGACGTCACCGCCAACGTCGTGCTGGAACGTCCGCGCGATCCGGCGCACGGCGACGTTGCCTGCAACATTGCCATGCAACTGGCCAAGCAGCTGAAAATGAATCCGCGCGAACTGGCCACCAAGGTGGTCGAGGCCCTGCTGGCCAACCCCGCGCGCAACGGTCTGGTGGACAGCGCCGACATCGCCGGCCCCGGCTTCATCAACTTGCGCGTGAGCGCCGCCGCCAAGCAGGCCGTGGTCAAGACCGTGCTGGCGCAGGGCGCCAGATTCGGCCAGGCCGACACCGGCGCCGGCAAGAAAGTCATCATAGAATTCGTCTCCGCCAACCCGACCGGCCCGCTGCACGTGGGTCACGGCCGCCAGGCGGCGCTGGGCGACGCGCTGTCGTCGCTGTTCGCCTCGCAGGGCTACGACGTCACCCGCGAGTTCTATTACAACGATGCCGGCGTGCAGATCCAGACCCTGGCCAACTCGGTGCAGGCGCGCCTGCGCGGCTACAAGCCGGGCGACGCCGCATGGCCGGAATCGGCCTACAACGGCGACTACATCGCCGACATCGCCGCGGACTTCCAGGCGAAGAAGACCGTCTCGGCCTCCGACGGCGAGCCAGCCACCGCCTCCGGCGACATCGAGGACATCGAATCGATCCGCGCCTTCGCCGTAACCTATCTGCGCAACGAGCAGGACATCGACCTGCAGGCTTTCGGCGTCAAGTTCGACAACTACTACCTGGAATCCTCGCTGTACTCGGACGGCAAGGTGGACGCAGCGGTCGAGATGCTGAAAAAATCCGGCAAGACCTACGAGGAAGACGACGCCCTGTGGCTGCGCACCGAGGACTACGGCGACGACAAGAACCGCGTGATGCGCAAGAAGGACGGCACCTACACCTACTTCGTGCCGGACGTGGCCTATCACATCGTCAAATTCCAGCGTGGCTACCACCAGGCCATCAACGTCCAGGGCTCGGACCACCACGGCACCATCGCGCGCGTGCGCGCCGGCCTGCAGGCGGTCGGCCTGGGCATCCCGCAGGGCTTCCCCGACTACGTGCTGCACAAGATGGTCACCGTGATGAAGGGCGGCGAAGAGGTCAAGATCTCCAAGCGCGCCGGCTCCTACGTCACCGTGCGCGACCTGATCGAATGGTCGGGCGGCGGCGACATCACCAAGGGCCGCGACGCCGTGCGCTTCTTCCTCATCTCGCGCAAGGCCGACACCGAATTCGTGTTCGACGTCGACGTCGCGCTCAAGACCTCGGACGAAAACCCGGTCTACTACGTCCAATACGCCCACGCTCGCATCTGCCGCATGCTGGAACAATGGACCGGCGCCGAAGCCGACCTGGCCAATGTCGACCTGTCGCCGCTGACCGCGCCGACCGAGGCGGCGCTGTTGGCCACCCTGGCCGCGTACCCCGAAACGCTGGCGCGCGCGCAGGCGGAACTGGGGCCGCACCAGATCGCGTTCTACCTGCGCGACCTGGCCGCCAACCTGCACAGCTTCTACTTCGCGGAACGCGTGCTGGTGGACGACGAGGCGCTGAAAGCCGCGCGCATCGCCCTGATGGTCGCCACCCGCCAGGTGCTGCGCAACGGCCTGGCGCTGATCGGCGTTTCCGCTCCTGAAAAAATGTAATCGCGAAGGACATCCCGCACAATGAATTTCCGCTCCAGCCGCTCCAGCTTGATTCGTCCGCGCAGCAAACAGCAGGGCAACACTTTCATCGGCATCGTCATCGGCCTGGTCATCGGCCTGAGTATCGCCGTCGTCGTGGCACTGATGATTACCAAGGGCTCGACGCCATTCACGGACAAGGGTCATCCGGGCAAGGCTGCGGAACCGACCGCGGGACAGATCGCCGATCCGAACAAGCCGATGTACGGCAACAAGGACGCGGCGCGCGAAGCCGCCAAGGACTTCGCGAAAGACCAGCATGCGCCCGCACCCGCGGCGCCGGCTCCGGCCCCGGCGGCCAGCGCGGCCGATCAGCTGCAGGCCGTGGTGGACAAGATCCAGGCTGCGCCTTCCAGGCCGGCGCCAGCCGCCACGCCGAACGCCGCCAATGTCACGCCGCAGCCGGTGGCGAAAGCGCCGGCCGCCGATGCCGGCGACGAGAAATTCATCTATTATCTGCAGGCTGGCGCTTTCCGCGAACTGGCCGACGCCGAAAACGCGCGCGCCAAACTGGCCCTGCTGGGTTTTGAAGCCAACATCTCGGACCGCTCGACCGACACCGGCGTACTGCATCGTGTGCGCGTCGGGCCTTACACCCAGGTCGAGGCCATGAACAAGGCCCGTGGCAAGCTGTCCGAAAACGGCGTTGACGTCGCCGTGGTACGTAACCAGAAATAAGGAGTAACGATGCGCGTCCTGAAATTCGCCCTGAGCGCCGCCGCACTGAGCGTGTTCGCCCTGACTTCTTCCGCCTCGCCGGCCGATCCGAAAAACGGCGTCGAATACAAAACCCTGCCGACGCCGCAGCCGGTGGACGCGGTCGGCAAAAAAGTCGAAGTGATCGAGTTCTTCGACTACGCCTGCCCGCACTGCGCCGCCTTCGACGGCGCGCTGAACGCCTGGGTGAAAAAACAGGGCGACAACATCGTCTTCAAGCGCGTGCACATCTCGCGTCCGGGCACCGACCTGCCGCAGGAAAAAATGTTCTTCACGCTGCAGGCCATGGGCGCGCTGACGCCAGAGCTGCACACCAAGGCCTTCAACGAAATCCACGTCAACCACAACCCGATGCGCCGCGACGAACAGGTGTTCGACTTCATCGCCAGACAGGGCGTCGACAGGCAGAAATTCATCGACACCTACCGCGGCTTTGGCGTGGCCGGCAGCGTGCGCCGCGCCACCGCCATGATGGACGCCTACGCCATCGACTCCTGGCCGACCCTGGCCGTGGACGGCAAATACATCACCTCCCCAAGCCAGGCCGACGCCGAAAAACAATCGGCCACCACCGAAGCCCAGCTGCACGGCGAAGTGGTGCAGGTGCTGGACGCGCTGGTCGCCAAGGCCAAGGCCGAGAAGAAATAAGCATGACGCCATTGCGCGTCTTCATCACAGGCGCTTCCAGCGGCATCGGCGCCGCCCTGGCGCGCCAGTATGCGGCGCAGGGCGCCACGCTCGGCCTGCTGGCCCGGCGCGGTGCCGCGCTGGAAGCATTGATCGCCACCCTGCCCAATTCCGCGCGGCACCGCGCCTACGCGGTCGACGTGCGTGACCACGCCGCCATCGCCGAAGCGGCGCAGGCTTTCCTGTGCTACGCGGGCGGCGCCGACGTGGTGATCGCCAACGCCGGCGTCTCGGTCGGCACGCTGACCGAATACGCCGAGGACATCGCGGTGTTCGACACCATCATCGCCACCAATCTGGTGGCCACCGCCGCCACCTTCTCGCCCTTCATCGCCGCCATGCGCGCCGCATGGCAGACATCGGGCACGCCGGCACGGCTGGTCGGCATCGGCAGCGTGGCGGGCATACGCGGCCTGCCCGGCGCGGAAGCGTACAGCGCCTCCAAGGCTGCGGTGATCAGCTATTGCGAATCGCTGCGGCTGGAGATGAAACCGCAGGGCATCAAGGTGGTCACCATCTGCCCCGGCTACATCGACACACCGATGACGCGGAAGAATCCTTACCCCATGCCTTTCCTGATGGACCCGGACAAGTTTGCCGCCAGGGCCGCGCAGGTGATCGCCGCCGGCGACAGCTACGCGGTGATTCCGTGGCAGATGGGCGTGGTCGCCAAGGTGCTGCGCATGCTGCCCAACGTCCTGTACGACCTGGCCTTCGTCAACGCCCCGCACAAACCTCGCAAGACCGCATCATGAGCACTCTGAACGCCGCCGACATCGCAGCCCACTGCGCCACCTCCGCCACCCACGTGACGATCGAGGTGGTGGAGGAAACCGGCTCCACCAACGCCGACCTGCTGGCGCGCATCGCGTCGCTGCCAGGCCCGCTGCTGCGCATCGCCGAAAACCAGACCGCGGGCCGGGGCCGCGCCGGCCGCAGCTGGCTGTCCAGGCCCGGCGCCGCGCTGATGTTCTCGCTGGCCTGGCGCTTCAAGGGACCGCTGCACAAGATGTCCGGGCTGCCGATGGCGGTCGGCGTGGCGCTGGCCGAAACCATCGCCGCGCTGGGCGTGCCGGTGCAGATCAAATGGCCGAACGACCTGCTGCGCGACGGCGCCAAGCTGGCCGGCATCCTGGTCGAAACGCAGAAGACCGACGACGCCATCTGGGCCGTGATCGGCGCCGGCATCAACCTGCTGATGCCGGACGAGCTGGAACAAGCGATCGGCCGCGAAGTGGCCGCCGCGCCCTGGCTGGCGCAGATGGACCGCAACCAGCTGATGGCCGCCCTGCTCAGCCGCCTGGCCGCCGTGCTGGCGGAATTCGACGACACCGGCTTCGCGCCATTCGCCGAACGCTGGAACGCGCTGCACGCCTGGCGGGACAAGGACGTCGTCCTGCTGGATAATGGCGCTGTGGTCCGGCAGGGCCGCGCGGCCGGCGTGGACGCCCTCGGCCGCCTGCTGCTGGACACGCAACAGGGCCGCGTCGAAATCCTGTCCGGCGACGTCTCGCTGCGCTTGTCGGGAGCACAACCATGATCTTGCTGATCGATGCAGGCAACACCCGCGTCAAATGGGCGCTGGCCGAGGTCGAGGGACAACTCGGCGCGTGGCGCGCATCCGGCGCGGTCACCCATGCCGACCTGCCGCAACTGGAAATGATGTGGGGCGAGGCCACCGCAGACCAGGGCGTCGACCGCATCCTGATCGCCAACGTGGCCGGCAACGCGCTGCGCGTGCATCTGGAATACGTGCTGCAGCGGACCTTCCCCGCCCTGCTGCCGCACCTGGGCATCGAATGGTTCGCTTCCGTGCCGCGGCTGGCCGGCATCACCAACGGCTACCGCAATCCGGCGCAACTGGGCTGCGACCGCTTTGCCGCCGCCATCGGCGGCCACACGCTGGCGCCGGGGCTGCCCATCATCGTGGTCAACTGCGGCACCGCCACCACCATCGACGCCGTCACGGCGGACGGCCGCTTCCTGGGCGGGATGATACTGCCGGGTCTCGGCCTGATGGCCAGCTCGCTGGCACGCAACACCGCGCAGTTGCCGCAGATCGCGCAAGACGGTAAGCTGCCGGACGGATTCGCCGACAATACCGACGACGCCATCCTGAGCGGCATACTGGCCGCGCAAAGCGGCGCCATCGAACACGCCTGCGCCGCACACCAGGCGGCCGAATGCATCATCTCCGGCGGCGCCGCGCCGTACATCGCGCCGATGCTGAAGGTGCCGTACCGTATCGTCGAAAACATCGTACTGACAGGATTGCACGCCGCCAGCCGTGGCAGTGCCGAATAAGGAATACGCTCCGTGCTGAAGTTCATTTTCTGGTCGCTGCTCGCCGTGAATGCCGCGCTGTTCGCGTATGGACGCGGCTATCTCGGCCACTTCAGCGGCAACGAGCGCGAGCCGGAGCGCATGGCCAACCAGCTCAACGCCAACAAGCTGACGATCATCTCGGCCGAAAAGGCCAATGCCGCGGCGGCCGCGGTCAACACAAGCGCCGCAGCGGACGCCAAGGCGGCGCAGGAAGTGCAGGCCTGCCTGGAAATCGGCAGCTTCGTGCTGGCCGATGCGCGCCGCTTCGAACGCCAGCTGGAGGCGCTGAACCTGGGTGACCGCCAGTCGCGCCACAACGTCGCCGGCAGCGAAGTATCGAGCTATATCGTTTATATTCCGCCGCAAGGCAGCAAGGAAGGCGCCGACAGGAAAGCCGGCGAACTGCGCGCACTGGGCGTCACCAACTACTACATCATCCAGGAAAACTCGCCGCTGCACTGGGGGATTTCGCTGGGCGTGTTCAAGACCGAAAACGCGGCACAGAACCAGCTGGCGGCGCTGATGAAACAGGGCGTGCGCACCGCGCGCGTGGCGCCGCGCCTGAGCGGCAGCAAACTGCTGGCCTTCCAGTTCCGCGATGTGGACGCCGACCTGAAGGCCAGGCTGGAAAAAATCCGGACCGACTACCCCAATACCGACGTGCGCAACTGCAAATAGTCAGCGCTGCACGATGATCGGCTTCAGCCCCAGCGACGACGGCAACGCCTGCGCCGCCTGCTGCGCTTCCTGACGGCTGGCGAACGGACCGCTGAACAGGCGGAATACGGATCCGCCCTGCACCACTTCCAGGCCATTGACCCCGTTGGCGGCCAGCTTGCCGCGCACCGCTTCCGCATTCTCGTTGCGTGCGTAGGCGCCCAGCTGCAGGTAGAAACCGCCCGCCAGCGCCGGTGCCGGCACGGGTGCGGCATAGGACACGGGCGCGCGGTCGGCCAGCATCAGCGTTTCGATGTCCTTGGGGGCAGCGGAGGTGGCAGCGGTGGTAGCAGTGGTGGCGGCCGTGCCGGATACCGGCTGCGGCTGCAGCACCAGCGGTTGCTCGATCATGGTTGCCGTCACGCTCGGCGTCGGCGCCGTGCCTGGCGTGGCCGCCGCCAGCTTGGCCTTGGGCTCGGGCGTCAGGCGCGCCTTGGTGGACGTCGCCAAACCGTCACGCGTGGCGAGGATGCGGTCGATTTCCTCCGGCAGGATGCGGTCGATCTTCAGCTCGTGGCTGCCCTTGCCCAGCAGGCCCAGTTTCAGCGCCGCCGTGTACGACACGTCGATGGCGCGGTTGGAGTGGAACGGACCACGGTCGTTGATGCGCACGATCACCGTGGCGCCGGTGACCAGATTGGTCAGGCGCGCGTACGAGGGGATCGGCAGGATCGGATGCGCGGCTGTCATCTTGTACATGTCGTACAGCTCACCGGACGACGTGCGCTGGCCATGGAACTTCTTGCCATACCAGCTGCCGACGCCAACCTGCGAATACGGCTGATCGTCCGTGATCGGCGTGTAGGTTTTGCCGAAGACAACGTACGGCTTGTTGGCGCGCGCCAGCAAGGGATCGTTGCGCACCTCGGCGTCGGGCGTGTCGATCAGATTGGGCGGCGGCGAATCGCCGGGACCATCGTCCTGATAGTAGCCGCCGCGCCCGGAGTTCGCCGGCGGCAGCACCGGCAGCGACGGATCGGGCTTGCTGGTGGACGGCGCCTTGATCACCGGGCCGCCCGGCTTGACCGGGCGCGGCGCCGATTCGGTGCCGACCGGCGCCGTGCCGCAGCCGACCAGCGCCAGCGCGGCCGCCAGCGCGGAGAGATGAAGGACATGCCGGCGTAGCACGCGCATCGTCAGTTACCCCTGGCCGCAGCCGCCGCTGCCGCCTCTTCCAGCGTCTGGCCTTCCACCGGCAACACCGTCTCCGCGTCTTCTTTTTCCACTTTCGTCTTGTCCTTCTCCGCGGGGCGTTTGCCCAGCAGGTAATAATCCAGAGCCTTGCGCGCGATCGGAGCGGCCTGCTCGCCGCCCTTGCCCGCGTTTTCCACCACCATCGCCAGCACGATGCGCGGCTTGTCCACCGGCGCGAACGCCGTGAACAGCGCGTTGTCACGCAGGCGTTCGGCCAGCCGCGCGGCGTTGTATTTCTCGCCTTTTTTGATCGTGATCACCTGCGCGGTGCCGGTCTTGCCGCCCACCGTGTAGCCGGCGCCGGCGAAGGCGCGATAGCCGGTGCCGCCAGGTTCGCTGGTCACGCCCACCATCGCGTTCTTGACGAAATCGACGTGCTCCTGCCTGAGCGGAATACGATAGCTTTCCTGCGCCACCGTCAGCTTGCGCGCGCGGGTGATGCTGTCTTCGACGATCTTCACCAGGTGCGGCTTCATCACCACGCCGTTGTTGGCCAGATTGGCGACAGCGTGCGCAATCTGCAAAGGCGTATAGGCGTTGTAGCCGGACCCGTTGCTGACCGAGATAGTATCACCACCTACCCATCTGCCCGCCACACCTTTGTAACGCTTCTGTTTCCACTCCGGCGACGGCAGCACACCGGCCTTCTCGTTATCGAGGTCGATGCCGGTCCGTTCGCCGAAGCCGAACGGCTTCATGAAATCATGGATGGCGTTGATGCCCATGTCGTGACCCAGCTCGTAGTAATAGGTATTGCACGACACGATGATCGAACGGCGCATGTCCACCGAACCGTGCCCGCCGGGGACGTCGTCGTTGAAGCGATGGCCGCCCAGCATGTAGTAGCCGGGGTCGTAGGTAACCTGGGTCGGCGTGCGCTTGCCCAGCTCCAGCGCGGCCAGCGCCATGAACGGCTTGAAGGTGGAACCCGGCGCGTAGGTGCCGGACAGCGGACGGTTCACCATCGGCCGGTCCAGCGAAGTATTCAGCTCGTTCCAGCTTTGCGCGTCGATGCCGTCCACGAACAGATTCGGATCGTAGCCGGGGCGCGAGACGTAGGCCAGGATGTCGCCGGTCGAGGGCTCGATCGCCACCAGCGCCCCGCGCCTTTCGCCGAACGCCTCCTCGACGACTTTTTGCAGCTCGATGTCGATCGACAGTATCAGGTTGGCGCCCGGCTTGGCGTCGGTGCGCGACAGCGTGCGGATCGCGCGGCCGCCGGCCGACACTTCCACTTCCTCGTAGCCAGTCTGGCCGTGCAGCTGCTTCTCGTAGCTTTTCTCCAGACCTTCCTTGCCGATATGGTCGGTGCCCTTGTAGTTGGCGCCATCGTCGCTGTCCTCCAGCGCCTCGGCTTCGGCGCGGCTGACGCGGCCGATGTAGCCGATCACGTGCGAGGCCGTTTCACCCAGCGGATACTGGCGGAACAGGCGCGCCTGCACCTCCACACCGGGGAATCGGAAGTGCTGGGCGCTGAAGCGCGCCACTTCCTCGTCGGTCAGGCGGGTGCGCAGCGGCACGCTCTCGAACCCCTTGGACTCTTCCAACAGCTTTTTAAACCGTTTGCGGTCCTTGACGTCGATCTCCACCAGTTTGGCCAACTCGTTGATGGTGTCATCGAGCGTCGCGGTCAGCCTGGATGGCGTGATCTCCAGCGTATAAGCCGAGTAGTTGCGCGCCAGGACCACGCCATTGCGGTCCAAAATCAGACCGCGATTCGGCACGATCGGCACCAGTGAAATGCGGTTCTCTTCGGCCTTGACAGCGAAGTCGCTGTGTTTCACCACCTGCAGCCACAGGAAGCGTGCCAGCAGCAGGAAAAAGCACAGGAATACCATCCCGCCCAGCACCGTTACGCGCAGGCGGAATTCGCGCATCTCCTGTTCCGTATCCTTGATCTCGGTCATGCGCGCACTCCGCTGCGCACCGCGCGGCTATGGCGCTGGATACTCATCAAAATGCCGCCGCCCAGTCCCAGCGTCATCAGCGCCGTGCCGCCGTAGCTCATGAACGGCAACGGCACGCCCACCACCGGCACGATGCCGCTGACCATGCCCATGTTGACGAAGGCATAGGTGAAGTAAATCATGGTGACGGCGCCGGCCAGCAGCCGCGTGAACAGGGTCGCTGCGCTCAAGGTGATGCTCAGCCCGCGCCAGATCAGCAGCAGGTACAGCACCATCAGCACCAGGTTGCCGACCAGGCCGAACTCCTCGGAGAACACGGCGAAGATAAAATCGGTGGTGCGCTCGGGGATGAATTCAAGATGCGCCTGGGTGCCACGGGTCCAGCCCTTGCCGGTGACGCCGCCCGAGCCGATGGCGATCATCGACTGGATGATGTGGAAGCCTTTGCCCAGCGGGTCGTGATACGGATCGATCAGCGTCAGCACGCGGTCGCGCTGGTAGTCGTGCATCACCGCCCACAGCGCCGGCAGCGCGGCCGCCGCGGCCAGGCCCAGTGCGCCCAGCGCCTTCCACGACACGCCGCCGAGAAAGATCACGCAGGCGCCGGCCATGGTCACCAGCATGGCGGTACCGAGGTCGGGCTGGCGCGCGATCAGGCCGGCCGGTATCGCCAGCAGCACCGCCGCGATGATGTAGGTCTGCCAGCGGATATGCCCCTGCTCGCGCTGGAAGAACCAGGCCAGCATCAGCGGCATGGCGATCTTCATCAGTTCCGACGGCTGGATCTGCGTGCCGACGTACAGCCAGCGGCGCGAGCCGCCCTTGATCACGCCGAACAGCGCCACCGCCACCAGCAAGGCCACGCCCAGCGCGTAGGCCGGCACGGCCAGCCGCATCATCATCTGCGGCGGGATATTCGCCACCAGCCACATGACCAGCACCGCCGCGGCGATATTGCGCAGCTGGTCCGCCACCTTGCCGGGAATGGCGATGCCGGCCGAGTAGAGCGTGACCAGGCCGACCGACAGCAGCGCGGCGATGATCAGCGCCAGCGGCGCATCGAACACCATCACGTGGGGGCGCAGCCGCTGCCGCCACGTGCCTCCCTGCGCCAGGCCCATCAGGTCTGCACCAGCTTGCGGTGGCGCTGTATGCTCATCAGGATGCCCGCGCCCAGGCCCAGCGTCAGCAGCGCGGTGCCGCCGTAGCTCATGAACGGCAGCGGCACGCCCACCACCGGCAGGATGCCGCTGACCATGCCCATGTTGACGAAGGCGTAGGTGAAGTAAATCATGGTCACCGCGCCGGCCAGCAGGCGCGTGAAGAAGCTCGGCGCATTCCCGGCGATCATCAGGCCGCGGCCGATCAGCATCAGGTACAGCACCATCAGGATCAGGTTGCCGACCAGCCCGAATTCCTCGGAATAGACCGCGAAGATAAAGTCGGTGGTGCGCTCGGGAATGAATTCCAGATGCGCCTGGGTGCCGTGGGTCCAGCCCTTGCCCGTGACGCCGCCCGAACCCACCGCGATGGTCGACTGGATGATGTGGAAGCCCTTGCCCAGCGGGTCGGTGGTCGGGTCGATCAGCGTCATCACGCGCTCGCGCTGGTAATCGTGCAGTACCGACCAGACGATGGGCAGCGCCGCCGCCCCGGCCATGAACAACGCCACCAGCGCCTTCCACGACAGGCCGGCCAGGAAGATCACGCAGAAGCCGGCCGCCACCACCAGCAACGCCGTGCCCAGGTCGGGCTGGCGCACGATCAGGCCGACCGGCACGATCAGCAGCAGCGCCGCGATGGCGTACGATTGCCAGGTCAGATGCCCTGAACGGCTCTGGAAAAACCACGCCAACATCAGCGGCGTGACGATCTTCATGAATTCGGACGGCTGGATGTCGGCCACGCCGACGTGCAGCCAGCGCCGCGCACCCAGCTTGATGGTGCCAAACAGCGCCACGCACACCAGCAAAAACACCCCGAACGCGTACGCCGGCACGGCGATCCGCATCATCATCTGCGGCGTGATGTTCGCCACCAGCCACATGATGCCGAAGGCCAGTAAGATGTTGCGCACCTGGTCTTCCATCTTGCCGGGGATACCCAGGCTGGCGGAATACAGCGTGACCAGGCTGACCGTCAGCAGCATGATGATGATGACGGTCAGCGGACCGTCGAACACGGTGAAATAGGGTCGCATGCGACGCCACAGCGAACGTCTTTCATGTATGCGCATGATGGGTGATCCTTATTGTTTCTTCCGGGCCGGGGTCGCGGCGGGCGACACCGGCGAGGCGGCCGGCGCCGGCGTCTGTGGCGGCGGAGCGGGCGCCGGTGCGGGATCGCGGCGCGCCTCGGCGGCGGCGGCGGCGGCTTCCGCCTCGACCGGATCTTCGATCGGTACGATCATCTCGGCGTCTTCTTTCGGCACCTTGGTGGTTTCCTTGTCGGCCGGGCGTTTGCCCAGCAGGTAGAAGTCGAGCGCCTTGCGCGCGATCGGCGCGGCGATCTCGGCGCCCCAGCCGGCGTTTTCCACCACCATGGCCACTACGATCTTGGGCTTGTCGGCCGGCGCGAAGGCGGTGTACAGCGCGTTGTCGCGCAGGCGTTCGGCCAGTGCGGCGGCGTTGTACTTCTCGTTGGCCTTGATGCCCACCACCTGCGCGGTGCCGGTCTTGCCGCCGGAGGTATAAGCCGCGTTGGCGAAGGCGCGGTAGGCGGTGCCGCCAGGTTCGCTGTTCACGCCCACCATCGCGCTCTTGATGGTGTTGATGTTTTCCGGCTTGAGCGGGATGCGGTAGCTTTCCTTCGGCACGGTAAGCTTGCGCGCGCGCGTGCCGCCGTCTTCGATGATCTTCACCAGGTGGGGTTTCATCACCACGCCGTCGTTGGCCAGGTTGGCCATGGCGTGGGCGATCTGCAGCGGCGTGTACGAGTTGTAGCCGGAACCGTTGCTGACCGAGATGGTGTCGCCGCCCACCCAGCGACCGGCATTGCCCTTGAAACGTTTGGCCTTCCACTCCTTGGACGGCAGCACGCCGGTCTTTTCGTTATCGAGGTCGATGCCGGTCTTCTGGCCGAAGCCGAACGGCTTCATAAAGTCGGTGATCGAGTCTATCCCCATGTCGTTGCCGAGGATGTAGTAGTAGGTATTGCAGGAGACGATGATGGACCGGCGCATGTCCACATTGCCATGGCCGCCGACCTTATCGTCGCGGAATTTGTGGCCGCCCAGGTAGAAAAAGCCGGGATCGGCGTAGGTCTGGCCGGCGGTGCGCTTGCCCAGCTCCAGCGCGGCCAGCGCCATGAACGGTTTGAAGGTGGAACCCGGCGCGTAGGTGCCGGACAGCGGGCGGTTCACCATGGGCCGGTCCAGCGAAGTATTCAGCTCGCTCCAGCTCTGCGCGTCGATACCGTCGACAAACAGATTGGGATCGTAGCCGGGGCGCGAGACGTAGGCCAGGATGTCGCCGGTTTCCGGTTCGATGGCGACGAAGGCGCCGCGCCATTCGCCGAACGCTTCCTCCACTACCTTCTGCAACTCGATGTCGATCGACAGTATCAGGTTGTTGCCCGGCGTGGCCGGGGTGCGCGACAGGGTGCGGATGGCGCGGCCGCCGGCCGAGACTTCCACCTCCTCGTAGCCGGTCTGGCCGTGCAGCTGCTTCTCGTAGCTTTTTTCCAGCCCCTCCTTGCCGACATGGTCGGTGCCCTTGTAGTTCGGGCCATCGTCGGTGGCTTCGATGGCCTTGACCTCGGATTGGTTGATGCGGCCGATGTAGCCGATCACGTGCGACGCGGTTTCGCCCAATGGGTACTGGCGGAACAAACGCGCCTGCACTTCCACGCCGGGGAAGCGGAAGCGCTGCGCGGTGAAGCGCGCCACTTCGTCGTCGGTCAGGCGGGTGCGCAGCGGCACGCTTTCGAAACCCTTGGATTCATCCAGCAGCTTCTTGAAGCGCTTGCGGTCCTTGATGTCCACCGTGACCAGCTTGGACAGCTCGTCGATGGTTTCGTCCAGCGTGGCATTCAGCTTCGACGGCGTGATCTCCAGCGTGTAGGCCGAGTAGTTGCGCGCCAGGACCACGCCATTGCGGTCCAAAATCAGGCCGCGATTCGGCACGATGGGGACGATGGCGATGCGGTTTTCTTCGGCCTTGACGGCGAAGTCGCTGTATTTGACGATCTGCAGCCAGACGAAGCGCAACAGCAGCAGCGCGAAGCAGACGAACACCATCCCGCCCAGCACCGTCAGGCGCAGGCGGAACTGCTGGAGTTCGCGCTGGTTGTCCTTAATCTCAGTCATGACAATGCGGCGTCAGATCGGGCGCGTGTGGTCTTTGTCGACCGCGCGGCGCTGCGGCGCCAGCAGCAGCCAGCTGGTGAGCGGCCACAGGACGGCGGCCATCGCGCTCTCGACGAAGTAGAACCAGTCGGGGAATTTGCCGGACACGAAGAAGCGCACGATCAGTTGCACCAGCTGCGCCATCGCCAGCAGCGGGAACACGTGCGCGGCCTGGGTCCAGATCGGGAACCACAGCATGCGACGATGCAGCATGATGGCGCAGTAGGACAGCAGCGTGTAGGCCAGCGCGTTCTCGCCCAGCAGCGTGGAGTCGTGCACGTCCATCAGCAGGCCGAGGACGAATGCGGTGCCGATGCCGACCTTGCGCGGCTGATGCACGCCCCAGAACACCAGCAGCAGCGCGACGAAATCCGGCACGCCGACGAAGTGCCCCCAGGGCAGCAGGTTGAGCAGGAAAGCGCAGAACAGGCTGAACGCGATGAACAGCGGGCTGACCGGCAGCAGGATATAGTGCGGACGATTCATCGTGCCGGCTCCTTGGATGGTGTGGCGGCCGGCGTGACTGCGGCACCGGCCGGGCGCGGCGTTACGGTGGTGGCGCCAGTAGCGGCCGGCGGCGCAGCGGCTGGACGCGCGAGGGAAGCGCCGGTTGCGGGC
>NZ_SPVG01000154.1 GCF_004614165.1 Duganella callida
AGCGGCCGCTACGGTAGAGCCCGTGTGCGATTGGCAGAACTGACCCCGGATTAGGATTTGGAGCGGCCGGTACCGCTGCGGCCGCCGCTGGGATGGTCTTTGTCCTTGTCGCTGTCGTCCTGCGCGCTGCCGCGGTTGCCGCCGCTGGTGCGCGCGGCACTGCCGGTGCCGGCGCTTTGACTGCTGCGGCTCTGGTCGTTCTTGTGGCTCATGCTGCCGGCGCGGCGCGCTTCTTCGGAGGTGAATTCGTGCGCCGTGCCTTTTTCGTGCGCCGCGCGGCCGCCTTCCGCGGCAATCTCGCGCTGTTGTTCCGGGTCCATGGCGGCGAAGCCGCGCTTGCTGGTGTCGCTTTGCTGGCCGCCCGATTTGACGCCCTGTTTGCTGCTGCCCTGATCGTTGGTTGCCATGATCATCTCCTCGAGTGGTGGAGCAATCATCCTAGCCTTCAGCCCAACGGCGCGATATAGGAATTCCACAGTGCGCGACGTAGGCGTATTCCGGGTACCGGTTGCTCAGCATAACAGAGACTTCATAGCGGCACTTCGAGTACCGCCTCGCCGCTGGTGACGAACAGGCGCTCGCCCGGCTGCGGCGCCACGGCATGGCCGCCGGTGAAGGCGCCGAACGCCGGCAACACGATGCGCTCGGGCCCCACCAGGAAGCATGGCAGCAGCACCGATTCCCAGCCGGCCCGCAGCCGGTACACGGGATGCACATGGCCGGCCATCACGTACGCCGGCGTCAGCACGTCGGGATGGTGGCAGAAGGCGAACGGCCCCAGCGCGTAAGGTTCGTCAACCATCTCGATCCGCAGCAGCGATGGCGGATCGCCGGCGCGGGCGTCGTGGTTGCCGCGCACCAGCGTCAGTTGCAACGCCGGATGGCGGTCGCGCCAGGCGGCCAGCGCCGCCAGCGTGGCTGGCGCGTGCGCCGCGCGCGAGTGCAGGAAGTCGCCCAGGAACAGCACGTGCCGGATGTGGTGACGCTCGATCAGCAGGTCCAGCGCCTGCAGATTGGCCATGGTGGTCCCGGCCGGCACCGGCACGCCCAGTGCGCGGAACGAGGCGGCCTTGCCGAAGTGGATGTCGGCGATCACCAGCATCTGCCGCCGCGGCCAGTACAAGGCTTTCTGCGGCAGCAGCCACACGGGTTCGTCCGCCAGGTACAGCACCGCGCTCATGGTCCGGCCGCCTTTTCCAGCGCCCGCACCAGCCGCGCCACGCGGTCCGACAATTTCTCGGTGCTGAGTTTCTCGCGAAAGCGTTCCACCATCAGCGCGAAGCCGAACGGGGTGGCGCGCTGGATGACGTGGAACTGCACGCTGCGCGATTGCAGCTCCATCAGCGTCGCGCGCAGTCGCCCGAGTTCCAGTTCCTGCTCCAGCACTTCGCGCTGCGCCTGGGTCAGCAGCAGGTTGCCGGCGTCATGCTGGCTGAACACGGCGAAGAACAGTTGCGACGACGCCTGCAGCTGGCGCGCGCTCTTGCCCTGCCCCGGATAACCCTGGAACACCAGGCCGGCGATGCGGGCGATTTCGCGAAAGCGCCGCTGCGACAGTTCGGTCGCGTTCAGGCTGGCCAGCACGTCTTCCAGCAGATGGTCGATACTGAACAGTTCCACCTGCGCGCCGTGCGGCCGCGCGAGCAGCGCGTTCCAGTCCACTTCCTGCGCCGACAGCAGTTCGAAGCCGTAATCGTTGACGGCGATCGAGAACGTCACCGGCATCATGCGGCCGACGCGGTAGGCCAGCAGCGCCGCCAGGCCCACGTGCACCGAACGGCCGGCGAAGGGAAACATGAACAGATGCCGGCCTTCGCGGCTGTGCATGGTTTCGATCACGGTGGTCTCCGCCGTCGGCAGCGACGACCAGCGCTGCTGGATCGCCAGCAGCGGCTGCAGCGCCCGCATTTCCGGCCCTTCGTAGCGGCCCAGGGTGGCGCGCCGCAGTTGCTCCAGCGCCGCGTGCGCGAGTTCGGACGACATCGGCATGCGTCCGCCCTGCCAGCGCGGCACGGCGCCGCGCGCACCGGTGGCGCGCCGCACGTAGGCCGTCATCTCGTGCAGGCGCACGAATTCCAGGATGCGGCCGGCAAACAAAAAATGGTCGCCCGGCTTCAGCCGCGAGATGAACGATTCCTCCACGCTGCCCAGCCGCCCGCCGCTGACGTATTTCACCTGCAGCGAGGAGTCGGAAACGATGGTGCCGATGCCCATGCGGTGACGCCGTCCCAGCGCCACATCCGGCACGTGGTAGACGCCGTCGGCATCGGGCAGCACGCGCCGGTATTCGGGGTATGCCACCAGCGACTGGCCGCCGCGCGCGACGAAGTCCAGCGCCCACTGCCACTCTTCCTCGCTCAGATTGCGATAGGACCAGGCGCTGCGCACCTCGTCCAGCAGCGCCAGCGGGCGGAAGCCGCCGCCCAGCGCGATCGTCACCAGATGCTGCACCAGCACGTCCAGCGGCTTCTCCGGCACCAGCCGCGGTTCGATGTCGCGCGCCGCCACCGCCGCGCGCGCGCCGGCCGCTTCCAGCAGTTCCAGGCTTTGCGTCGGCACCAGCGTCAGGCGCGAGATACGGCCCGGCGCGTGGCCGCTGCGGCCGGCGCGCTGCAGCAGCCGCGCGATGCCCTTGGCGCTGCCGATCTGCAGCACGCGCTCCACCGGCAGGAAGTCGACGCCCAGGTCCAGGCTGGAGGTGCACACCACCGCCTTCAACTGCCCCTGCTTCAGGCCCAGTTCGACCCATTCGCGCACCTCCTTGTCCAGCGAGCCGTGATGCAGCGCGATCACGCCGGCCCAGTCGGGCCGCGCATCGAGCAGCGCCTGATACCACAGCTCCGCCTGCGAACGCGTGTTGGTGAATACCAGCGTACTGCCGTGCTGTTCGATCTCGGCGATCACCGGTTGCAGCATCTGCACGCCGAGATGCCCGCCCCAGGGGAAACGCGACGGGTGGTCGGGGACCAGCGTATCGACCAGGATTTCCTTGGCCACGTGGCCTTCGACGATCACGCCGGCCGGCATCAGCGCCTCGCGCGCGCGCGGCAGATTGCCCAGCGTGGCCGACAGTCCCCACACCAGCAGCGCCGGATTCCAATGGCGCAGCCGCGCCAACGCCAGCTGGGTCTGCACGCCGCGTTTGTTGCCCATCAGTTCGTGCCATTCATCGATGATGACCATTTGCAGCGCGCGGAAGCGCTCGTGCGCGTCGGCATGGCTGAGCAGCAGGGTCAGGCTTTCCGGCGTGGTGATCAGCGCGTCGGGCAGGCGCTTGTTCTGGCGCGCGCGTTGCGCCGACGAAGTGTCGCCGGTGCGCGCCTCGACCTGCCAGCCGGGCGGCGCCGCCTCCTGCAATGCACGCAGGGTATCGGCCGCCAGCGCGCGCATGGGGGTGATCCACAGTACCTTGAGACCGACGCGGCTGACCGCCGCCGCCCGCTGCACGGCGGCAAACCACACGGCGTAGGTCTTGCCGGCGCCGGTGCTGGCGTGCAGCAGGCCGGATTCGCCCGCGGCGGCGGCATCCCAGACGGCGCGCTGGAACGGGAACACGCTCCAGCCGCGCGCGGCGAACCACTGTTCCGCGTTCATGAGGCGGCCAGCAGGTTTTTCAGCGACGCCAGCGTATCGGCTTCCTCGATCGATTTGTCTTCGCGCCGCCGCAAAATGCGCGGGAAGCGCACGGCGATGCCGGACTTGTGGCGCGGCGAGCTGGCGATGCCTTCAAAGCCGATCTCGAACACCATGCTGGGCGCGACGCTGCGCACCGGGCCGAACTTCTCGATGGTGGTGCGGCGGATCGCCTGGTCGACCTGGGCGATCTCCGCATCGGTCAGGCCGGAATAGGCTTTGGCGAACGGCACCAGCTTGCGCTCGCTGTCGGTATCGCTGTCCCATACGGCAAACGTGTAGTCGGTGTACAGCGAGGCGCGGCGGCCATGCCCGGCCTGGGCGTAGATCAGCACCGCGTCGACGCTGTAGGGATCGATTTTCCATTTCCACCAGGTGCCGACATTCTTGGTGCGGCCGACGCCGTAGCGCGCATCGGCCGCCTTCAGCATCATGCCCTCGACGCCGCGTTGGCGCGATTCCTCGCGGATCGCGGCCAGATGCGCCCAGCTGTCGGCCCGGATCAGCGGCGACAGGCGCAGCTGCGGCGCACCCGGAATGCTGGCCACCAGTTGCTCCAGCAGCATGCGGCGCTCGGCCTGCGGGACGTCGCGCAGGTCGCGGCCGTCGAGCTCCAGCAAATCATAAGCCACCAGCACGGCCGGCAATTCGCCCAGCAGGCGCGCCGAGACGGTCTTGCGGCCCATGCGCTTCTGCAGGTCGGCAAACGGCGCCGGCGCGGCGCCGCTGTACCAGATCAGGATTTCGCCGTCGATCACCACGCCTTCCAGCAGGCGCAGCGCCGCCAGCTCAGGGAAGCGTTCGGTGATCAGGTCTTCGCCGCGCGACCACAGCCAGTTCTTGCCTTCGCGCCGCACCAGTTGCGCGCGCATGCCGTCGTATTTCCATTCAATCTGCCAGTTGGACAGCTCGCCCAGCGTGGCGGGATCGCGCTCCAGCTGGTGCGCCAGGAAGAACGGGTAAGGCTGGCCGCCACGCTGCGCCAGTTCCTCCGGCTGGTGCGCGGCCAGCAGTTGCGCGAAGCCCGCGGCGGTCGGGCTGACGCTGCCGTCGGTCCAGCCCATCAGGCGCTGGGCGATCAGTTTGCTGTCCAGCCCGGCGACGTGGCTGAGCGCGCGCGTCACCAGCAGCCGCGAGACGCCGACGCGGAAACCGCCGCCGATCAGCTTGGT
The DNA here is from genome assembly GCF_004614165.1 of Duganella callida. GTDB lineage: Bacteria > Pseudomonadota > Gammaproteobacteria > Burkholderiales > Burkholderiaceae_D > Rugamonas > Rugamonas callida. The sequence goes on from NZ_SPVG01000154.1 coordinate 4,806, forward strand.
CAGCAAAAAGCGTTCGCGCGTGTCGAGCTGGTCCCAGAAAGTGAATAAGGCCTCGCGCACCGCTTCCGGCGCGGCCCCGCGCAACGGCGCGATGCCCAGTTCGATCCAGTCGGCCAGGCCGATCTCGCTCGGGTGCTTGGGCGGCGGCAGGATCAGGGCGATGGTCTCGGCCAGGTCGCCGACCGCGTGGTAGCACTCGTCGAACAGCCAGTCGTCCAGCAAGGCGTATTCGATCGCATATTGGCGCAGCAGCTTGGTCGGCACCGCCTGGCGCGGCTTGCCGCCGGCCAGGAAGTACACCGCCCAGGCCGCATCCTGCGGCGCGGCGGTGCTGAAGTAGGTTTGCAGCGCCGCCAGCTTGCGGCTGGTGGAGGTGGTTTCGTCCAGTGCGGCGTACAGGCGGGCAAAGTCACGCATGGGCGCCTCCGTGGCTCGCCGTGGGTACGGCGTCGGCGCTGCCGGCATCTTCGGCCTCGTCATCGCCATACTCGGTGTCGAAGCCGCTGGCTTGCAAGCCCTGCTGCTGCAGCCAGCGCACCAGCACCGCGATCGAGCCGTGGGTGACGATCACGCGGCCGGCGCCGGTGGCCTCGATCGCCTGCAGCAGCCCTGGCCAGTCGGCGTGGTCGGACAGCACGAAGCCGCGGTCGACGCCACGCCGCCGGCGCGCGCCACGCAGCTGCATCCAGCCGCTGGCAAAGCCGTCGCTGAAATCGCCGAAACGCTTGATCCACGGCGAACCGGCCGCCGACGGCGGCGCCAGCACGATGGAACCGCCGATCGCGGTTTTGGGGACATCCGCCACCGTCACCGTCGGCGGCAACCACACGCCGGCGTCGCGGTACACCTGGTTGAGGGTCTGCACCGCGCCGTGGCAGATGATGGGACCGATGTCGGGATCGAGCCCGCTCAGCAACCGCTGCGCCTTGCCGAAGCTGTAGCCGAGCAGCACACTGGCGCGGCCCTGCTCCGCGTTGGCGCGCCACCAGGCGTTGATATCGTCATAGATTTCCTGCTGCGGCTGCCAACGGTAAATCGGCAGGCCAAACGTCGATTCGGTGATGAAGGTGTGGCAGCGCACCGGCTCGAAGGGCGTGCAGGTGGCGTCGGCCTCGACCTTGTAGTCGCCCGAGGCCACCCAGACCTCGCCACGGTGTTCCATACGCACCTGCGCCGAACCCAGCACGTGACCGGCCGGATGCAGCGACACCGTGACGCCGTTGTGCACCACCGTCTCGCCGTATGCCAGTCCCTGCACCTGTACCGGTCCCAGCCGCGACTGCAGCACGTTCACACCGGCGGCCGCGGTCAGATAGTGGCGGTGGCCGCCGCGCGCATGGTCGCCGTGCCCGTGCGTGATCACCGCGCGCTCGACCGGCCGCCACGGATCGATGTAAAACTGACCGGGTACGCAATACAGGCCCTCCTTGCGTACGATGACCATATCTTCTGACATGCGGGACTCTCAACAGGACAATGTCCCATTGTGACGATGCCGCCGAGTTCCCGTCTGTCAGGCAACGCACAGTGTCAGTCGGTATCGATCACCTCGGCCATGAAGGTAATATTGTCGTTTTCCTCATGATCGATGGCGATTGGCTCTTCGCCGACCATGAATAAAGCCGCAAGTTCTGAAGTGGCAGGCGGCTTGGGCGATGCGGGCCTGGCCTTGGGCTGACGCATCGGATCCGCGTTCTTTTTTCTGGGTGTCATGATATTCCCCGTTTTTTTTGATTGTGCTGCGCACCAGAGTAGCTTGCGAAACGCTATTCCGCCATCAGATACTGCTTACATTTAGGGTAGGACGGTAACGCAAAATCGCCGCATCGGCTACCATAGAGCCCCTCGCGTATCTTCACGACCAATACATCATGACTTTTACCCTCAACGACACCGCCTACGGCACCGACACGCCGGCCGCCAGGCAGGCCATGTACGATGATCTGCGCCCGCAGCTGCAAGGACTGCTGCATGGCGAGACCGACCTGATCGCCAACTCGGCCAATTTCAGCGCGCTGGTGTTCAACACCATGCCGGGCCTGAACTGGGCGGGATTTTATTTCCTCAAGGGCGATGAACTGGTGCTGGGGCCGTTCCAGGGCAAGCCGGCCTGCATCCGCATCAAGAAGGGCCGCGGCGTCTGCGGCAGCACCGTGGTCGAGGGCAAGGCCATCGTGGTGCCGGACGTGCACGCCTTCCCCGGCCACATCGCCTGCGACGTGAATTCGCGTTCCGAACTGGTGGTGCCGGTGCGCGGCCCGAACGGCGACATCGTCGGCGTGTTCGATCTGGACAGCCCGCTGCCGAACCGTTTCGACCAGACCGACGCCGACGGCATCGCGTCGCTGGTCAAGCTGCTGGAAGCCACGCTGGCCTAAGCCGAATGGGTGGACCGCGCGCGCGCCAGCAGCAGCTGGCGTTCGCGTTCATTGTGCGTCAGCGACGCGGCGCGCGCGAATTCAATGCGCGCTTCCTCGTGCCGCCCGAGTCTGGCCAGCAGGTCGCCGCGCACGCTCGGCAGCAGATGATAGGTCTTCAGCGCCGGCGCCTCGAGCAAGCCATCCACCACCTCCAGCCCGGCCTGCGGTCCGTAAGCCATCGACAGCGCCACCGCGCGGTTCAATTCGACGACAGGCGACGGCGACAGCTGCGCCAGCGCATCGTACAGCGCGGCAATGCGCTGCCAGTCCGTGTCCTGCGCGCGACGCGCGCGCGCGTGGCAGGCGGCGATCGCGGCCTGCAACCCGTACGGCCCGAGACCGCGCCCGGTGGCGCCGGCACGCGCCAGCGCCGCCAGGCCGCGGCGTATCAGCAACTGGTCCCAGCGCGCGCGGTCCTGCTCCAGCAGCAGGATCGGCTCGCCCTTGGCATCGACACGGGCGCGGGCGCGCGAGGACTGGATCTCCATCAGCGCCACCAGGCCGTGGACCTCCGGCTCGTCCGGCTGCAGCTGCGCCAGGATGCGGCCCAGGCGCAGGGCTTCCTCGCACAGGGCCGGCCGCATCCAGTCGGCGCCGGCGCTGGCCGAATAGCCTTCGTTGTAAATCAGATAGATCACCTGCAGCACCGAGGCCAGGCGCTCGCCCAGCTCGTGCGCGCGCGGCGCCTCGAACGGCACCTTCGCCTCGGCCAGCGTGCGCTTGGCGCGGACGATGCGCTGCGCCACCGTCTTTTCCGGCACCAGGAAGGCGCGCGCGATTTCCTCGGTGCTCAGGCCGCCCAGCATGCGCAAGGTCAGCGCCACCCGGCCGTCGGTCGGCAGCACCGGGTGGCAGGCCACGAACACCAGCCGCAGCACATCGTCGCCGATGTCGTTGTCCAGCGCGGCGGCCACGGCGGCCTCCAGGTCGGGGGCGGCGTCGTGCAGCTGATGGTCCATCTCGAAGCTGATGGCGGCCTCCTTGTCCTGCTGCATCTGCCGGTGGCGCAGCGCGTCCAGCGCGCGGTTCTTGGCGACGGCGGTCAGCCAGGCGGCCGGCTGCTCCGGCACGCCGCTGTGCGGCCAGCGCTCGAGCGCCTGCACCAGCGCATCCTGCGCCAGTTCCTCGGCCTGGCCGACGTCACGCAGCATGCGCGCCAGCACGCCGATGATTTTGGCGGATTCCATCCGCCACACCGCCTCGACGATCTTGTGGACGTCAGCCGCCACGGGCGGCCTTGCTGAAGGCGTTGCGCAGGCCCGCTTCCAGCAGTTCGGCGCGCATGCGCTCCTCGGCCGCTTCCATCTCCGGCGTGAATGCCTGGTGTGCCCTGCGTTCGCAGACTTCGCGGATTTCCAGCGTCAGGTCGCCGGGCATGGGATACGGATAGCTCTTGGCCCAGGCGATGGCCTGTTCCATGCCGGCCGCCTGCAGCATCCAGTAGCCGGCGATCAGTTCCTTGACTTCGGTGAACGGGCCATCCACCACCGTGGTTCTGGAATTGGCGTAATGCACGCGCGTGGCGGAGCGGGTGCCGCGCAAGCCTTCCCCGGCCAGCAGCACGCCCTGCTGCACGCCGGCTTCGTTGCAGGCGTTCATGGCGGCGATGACTTCCGGCGGCGGCTCCAGGTCCGCCTCCAGGTCGGCATCGGAACGCAACAGCACCACGTAGCGCGTCAGTTCCGGCTTGCGCTGCGGCAGGGTGCCGGCCGCCGTGCCGCGCTCGTCGAAGCCGATGCAATTGCCGGGGCAGCCGGCATCGCGGATTTCATACACCGCGCCGCTGTCGAACAGCGGCCAGAAGCGCACCTGCTCGATCATGTCCTCGCGCGACGCGGCCTCCATCAGCACCAGGCTGGCGATCAATTCCTTCGGCGGGAACGGACCGCGCGTCTCGTGCCACGCGCCATCGCGGCGCGCCAGCCGCACCGCCTGCGCGCTGGGGCTCAGATAAGTGCCGGGCTCCAGCGCCGGCGGCTGCACACCTCGCTCCGTGCTCTGATTAGCACGGCGCAACACCATGAATTCCATTGCTTACTCCTGTCGCCAATGCCGCTAAGGTATCACAGGCGCGCGCGCAGGGCCTCTTCCTGCGCCGCCAGCTCCGGCGTCATGGCAGCGCCGAAGTCGTCCATTTCGAACACCTGGCGGATTTCGATATCGGACGGACCATCGAACGGATTCGGACAGCGCTTCATCCATTCGATCGCCTCTTCCTTCGACTTGACCTGGATCAGCCAGAAGCCGGCGATCAACTCCCTGGTCTCGGCGAACGGCCCGTCGGTGACGGTGCGCCGGTCGCCGTCGTAGTGGATGCGCGCGCCGCGCGCGCTCGGATGCAGGCCCTCGCCGGCCAGCAGCACGCCGGCGTTGACCAGCTCTTCGTTGAACTTGCCCATTGCCGTCAACAGCTCGGTGCTGGGCATCTTGCCCGCCTCGGAATCGGCGGTGGCTTTGACCATCACCATGAATCGCATGGGCGCTCCTTCAGCACGGTGGCATTTGCTGTTGCATGGCCGCCATCATCTCTTCCGGCGACATGTCCTTGATGTGGGTGGCGATCGACCAGTGGTGGCCGAACGGGTCGGTGACCTGGCCGTAGCGGTCGCCCCAGAACATGTCGGCCACCGGCATGCGCACGCTGGCGCCGGCGTCCAGCGCCTGCTGGAAGGTGGCGTCCACGTCCTCCACGTACAGGTGCAGCGTCACCGGGCTGCCCTTCAGCGCCTTCGGCCCCAGGCCGCCATATTCGGGAAAATCGTCGGCCAGCATGATGACCGAGTCGCCGATGCGCACGCCGGCGTGCATCAGCTTGCCATTGGGGCCGGGCATGCGCATCATCTCCACGGCGTTGAAGGCTTTCTTGTAAAACTCGATGGCGTCGGCCGCGCCCTCGCACACCAGGTGCGGGGTGACGGAATGCATGCCCTTGGGAATCTTGTCGACGTTGGCGTTCATGATGATCTCCTTGTTGTAGGGTTGGACCGAGTGAATCGTCACTCTACCCCTACGACGACCCGACAACACGCAAATCGACACAAATTTTCAAATATTTTTGCCGCCTCTGAACTGCAGGAAAAATGTGGTCAATTCACCCGGCTGGCTGTCGACGGAAAGCTTGCCGCCGTGCAATGCCATGATGGCGCGCACGATCGACAGGCCCAGCCCGGCCGAGTGGGCCTGATCGGAGCGTGCCTGGTCGGCACGGTAATAGCGGTCGAAGATGTGCGGCAGGTGTTCGGGCGCGATGCCGGGCCCGGTGTTGCTGACGGCGATGTCCACGCCATCCGCGGTCGCGCGCGCCGTCACCGCCACCGTGCCGCCGGCCGGCGTGTAACGGATGGCGTTGGACACCAGGTTGTTGACCGCGCGCTGCAGCAGCACCGGATCGATCTCGGCGCGCAGCGGTGGCGCGTCCACCGTCAGCCGCAGGCCGGCATCCTCGGCCAGGAACTCGAAATAGTCGTGGATGCGTTGCAGCTCGGCCTGCAGGTCCAGCGATTCACGCTGCAGCGCCAGTTGGGCGTTGTCGGCGCGCGCCAGGAACAGCGTGTTCTCGATCATGCGCGCCAGCCGCTCGTACTCTTCCAGGTTGGATGCCAGCAGGTGCTGGTATTCCTCCGCCGTGCGCGGGCGCGACAGCGCCACCTGGGTTTCCACCATCAGTGTGTTGACCGGCGTGCGCAGGTCGTGCGCCAGATCGGCGGCAAAGCCGGACAATCGCTGCACGCCGTCCTCCAGCCGGTCCAGCATGGCGTTGAAGGCGGCGCCCATCTGGCGCAGCTCGACCGGCGCGTCATCCACCGACAGCCGCGTGTTCAGGCGACTGGTGTTGATGTCGTCGGCCTTGGCGATCACCGAGCGGAACTGGCGCATGCTGTAGCGCACCACCACGTAGCCGAGCGCGGTCGCCAGCAGCGCGCCGCCGCACAGCGCCACCAGCAGGTCGCCGACATAGGCGCGCAGCAGCTTCAGACGGTCGGAGCGCTCGCGCGCCAGGATGATCTGCACCGGCTCGCCGCCCTTGCCGCTGGCGGTATCGACGCCCACCAGGCCAACGGCGCGCACCATGCGGCCGCGGCCCGTCTGCGGCTGCCAGTCGTGGATATCGTCCATGGTCAGCGGCCGGCCGGCCGGCACGCTGTCCACCGCCGGCAGCGGGCGCGAGGTGATCGAGGTCTGCAACAGCGGCTTGCCGTCAGGCGTGTTCACGCGCAGCATGAAGTCGTTATGGCCGGTCAGCGTGTCCTTCAGCGGCCGGGCGTCGCGCACGATGGCGGCCACCGACGGCAGGTCTTCCAGCACGCTGCGGATCTGATCGACCTTGGCGATCAGTTCGACGTCGTCGCGGCGCGCCATCTGCCGCTGCAGCGTTTGATACAGATAGGCGCCGACCACGATGAAGGTGGTCACCGCCACCGCCGACAGCAGCAGCGCCACGCGCAGCGTCAGCGACAGCGGCCGCCGCCGCGGCAGCCACGTCATGCGCGCGCCTCCAGCAGATAGCCCATGCCGCGCACGGTCTGCACCAGCTTCACGCCGAAAGGATCGTCGACCTTGGCGCGCAGGCGGCGGATCGCCACGTCCACCACATTGGTGTCGGAATCGAAGTTCATGTCCCACACCATGGAGGCGATCTGGGTGCGCGACAGCACCTCGCCCTGGCGCTTGGCCAGCAAATGCAGCAGCGCGAATTCCTTGGCGGTGAGGTCGATGCGCTGATTCTGGCGCGTGACGCGGCGGCGCAGCACGTCGATCTCCAGGTCGGCCACGCGGATCACCTCGGCCTCGCGCACCGGGCCGCGGCGCAGCAGCGTCTTCACGCGCGCCAGCAGCTCGGCGAAGGCGAAGGGCTTGACCAGGTAATCGTCGGCGCCCAGCTCCAGGCCCTTGACGCGGTCCAGCACATCGTCGCGCGCGGTCAGGAACAGTACCGGCGTCTCCTTGCGCTCGCGCAGCCTGCTGAGCACCGTCCAGCCGTCCATCTGCGGCAGCATCACGTCCAGCACGATCAGATCGTAATCGTGCTCCAGCGCCAGCGCCAGGCCGTCGACGCCATTGCGCGCCAGGTCGGCCACGTAGCCGGATTCGTGCAGGCCCTTGACCAGATAGTCGCCTGCTTTGGGTTCGTCTTCAACGATCAGTATTTTCATGATGTCCTCATTGTCGGCCTTTTGCCGGGCCGCGGGGATTACAAATCTGTCATTTGAGCGTCATCTTCCTGTCAGCGCCCGTTGCTTACACTGGCTTCCATCATCCCTCAACCGCGAAAGGAAGCCATCATGTTCAACGCACTGCGCACCACCGTCATCGCCGCCGCCATCCTCGCCGCCGCGGGCAGCGCCCAGGCCTCGATCAACCCGAACCCGAAGGCGCAACTGGGCATGGCCGCGGTGGCCGCCAGCGCCGACCGCCATATCACCATCGGCGCCGGCACCAGGTGGGTCAACGTCAACAACGGCGACACCGTCGAATTCACGGTCAACGGCAAATCCTTCACCTGGCATTTTGACACGCTGCGTGCCGAAGAAGCCTTCGACCTGGCGAAAATCGCCCCCGAAGGCGTGGATGCCGGCAAGGTGACGGTCTACGTCGCCAGCAACCCGCTGTACCGCGGTTGATGCCATGCGGGCCGCGCTACTGGCCTGCCTGGCCGCGCTGTCGATGACGGCAGCGCGCGCCGACGCGCAGGAACATCACCACCACGGCGACGCCGCGGCAACGATGCCGGCCACCGCCCCCGCGTTCGTCGCCAGCACCGCCAAGCCGTTTGCGGCGCTGATGGACGACGCCATGGCCGTGATGGACGCCGGCATGCAGCAGGCGCCCATGAACGGCAATCCGGAACACGACTTCATCACCATGATGATGCCGCACCACCAGGGCGCGGTCGATATGGCGAAAGCCGTGCTGCTGTACACCCAGGACCCGGAAATCCGCAATCTGGCGCTGGGCATCATCGCCGAGCAGCAGAACGAGATCAAAGTCATGCAGGCCTGGCTGCAACGTCAACCACCCAAGGAGGAAACACCATGAAGCATGCCGCCATCGCCGCCGCTGTCGCCGCGACCACGCTGCTGTGCACCGCCGTTGCCAGCGCCGCGCCCTCGCCGCTGGACCGCGTCTACACGGCCGACCAGAACACCAACACCATCTCGGTCTTCAGCCCGGCGAACAACACCCTGCTCGGCCAGATCAAGCTGGGCAACGCACGGCCGGACGTGCTGTCGCCGCTGTACCGCGGCGAGATCAATGTGCACGGTCTGGGCTTCTCGCCCGATCACAAGACCCTGATCGCCATCTCCAACGGCTCCAACTCGGTGACCTTCATCGACACCGCCACCAACCAGGTCAAGGGCAAGACCTACGTCGGGCGCTCGCCGCACGAAGGCTTCTTCACTGCCGACGGCAAGGAAGTGTGGGTGGTGGTGCGCGGCGAGGACTACATCTCGGTGATCGATCCGGTCACATTCAAGGAAACGCGCCGCATCCAGACCGACCTCGGTCCCGGCATGGTGCAGTTCCACCCGGACGGCAAGCTGGCGTTCGCGGTATCGAGCTTCACGCCGACGGTGGACATCATCGACGTCGCCTCGCACAGCGTGATCAAGCGCATCGGCGTGGTCAGCCCGTTCTCGCCGTTCCTGCAATTCACGCCCGACCACAGCGAAATCTGGATGACGCACAAGGACGTGGGCAAGGTCACGCGCATCAGCACCCGCACGCTGGAAGTTACCGGCGTGATCGACACCGGCTTCATCACCAACCACCTGGCGTTCGCCAAGGTCGGCGGCGAAGTGCGCGCCTACGTCACCGTGGGCGGCGAGAACGCGGTCAAGGTCTACAGCACCGGCAAGGAAGCCAGGCTGCTGGCCACCATCGCCACCGGCGCGCTGCCGCACGGCGCCTGGACCTCGGACGACAACACCCGCGTCTACGTCGGCCTGGAAAACGGCGACGGCGTGCAGGTGATCGACACGGCCAGCAACAAGATCATCGCCACCATGGGCGGCGGCCAGGCGCCGCAGGCGCTGGTCTACCTGTCGCACGTGGCGCCGTCGGCCGACGACCGCGCCAACCTGGTGCCGCGCGTGAACCAGGACGCCCACAACATCCAGCTAAAGGCCACCGGCAAGGACGGCAAGGGCTTCATCGTGGTGCGCAACCTGGGCGTGATCGATTCGATCGAAGCGTTCCTGTACAAGCTCAAGCCGGACACCGGCTACGACATCTACGTCAGCAGCCAGGCGGCGCCGATCGGCAGCTTCCGCACCAACGCCATGGGCATGGCCAACGGCACCATGATCGGCCCGGTACGCCAGGGCGCGCGCAGCGACAGCGCCGCCGGCGCCGACACCATCAGCGTCAAGGAAAGCGGCGGCGCCACCGTCCTCACCAGCATCTAAGCTCGGGGTCAGAGCCGACATTCGGACACGATTCGTGTCCGAATGTCGGCTCTGACCCCGACGTCATCCCATCATTCCCGCCAGGCCATAGGCATTTGCCCGATCGAGCGGCACAATATTCTCCACTTCGGCAGGTGCGGCCGCCGCGCCCAGCGCGCAAAATAAGCCTGTCGCCGTCAAAAAACCGCCGCAGCACCAGCCGTTGATACATTGCAGAAACAATTCTTAAGTCAGCCATAACCATTAACAGGCTAAAATTTCATCAATGTAGTAGTTGAGCCTACAACAATCGCAAACACCGGGCATTTATTAGCCGCATTTATTAGCCAGGCTCATAAGGTCTTGCGATTTCGCCGCATTAATCCAAATGCTGCACCGCGCTATATTGCCCGGTCAGTCTGTCCCTGGGGGTAACCTTGTGTTAATTGATATCGTCCGCGTGGCGCTCCGGCGTCCCTATACTTTCGTGGTGATGGCGCTGCTGCTGCTGATCGCCGGTCCTCTGGCCGCGCTGCGCACACCGACCGACATCTTCCCCGATATTAAGATCCCGGTGATCGCGGTGGCCTGGCAGTACACCGGCCAGCCGCCCGACCAGATGGCCGGCCGCATCTCCACCCTCTACCAGCGCGCGCTGACCACCACGGTCAACGATATCGAGCACATCGAGGCCAACAGCTATCCCGGCATCAGCATCGTCAAGATCTTTTTCCAGCCCGGCGTCAACGTGGCGGTGGCGAATGCGCAGGTGACGGCGATCTCGCAGTCGCTGCTGAAGCAGATGCCGGCCGGGATCACGCCGCCGCTGATCCTGAACTATAACGCCGCCACCGTGCCGATCCTGCAGCTGGCCCTGTCCGGCAAGTCGCTGTCCGAGCAGCAGCTGTATGACCTCGGCCTGAACACCGTGCGCACGCCGCTGGTCAGCGTGCCCGGCGCGGCGATCCCGCTGCCGTTCGGCGGCAAGCAGCGCCAGATCCAGATCGACGTCGATCCGGCCGCGCTGCAGGCGCGCGGCCTGTCGGCCAATGACATCGCCAACGCGCTGGCGGCGCAGAACGTGCTGACCCCGGTCGGCACGCAGAAGATCGACAGCCTCGAATACACGATTCAGCTGAACAGCGCGCCATCGGCCATCGCCGACCTGGCCAAGCTGCCGGTCAAGGTGGTCAACGGCAGCACGATTTACCTGGGCGACGTCGCCAACGTCCATGACGGCAACGCGCCGCAGACCAACGTGGTGCACGTGGACGGCGGCCGCTCGGTGCTGATGTCGGTGCTGAAGAACGGTTCGGCGTCGACACTGGCCATCGTCGATGGCGTGCGCGAAAAGATCAAGGCCCTGAAACCCGGCTGGCCCGATGCGCTGAACGTGGTGCCGATCAACGACCAGTCGGTGTTCGTGCGCGCCGCCATCAAGGGCGTGGCGTCGGAGGGCGTGATCGCCGCCGTGCTGACCAGCCTGATGATCCTGCTGTTCCTCGGCAGCTGGCGCTCGACCATCATCATTGCCGTGTCGATTCCGCTGTCGATCCTCGGCTCGATTATCGCGCTGGCGGCGTTCGGCGAATCGCTCAACCTGATGACCCTGGGCGGCCTGGCGCTGGCCGTGGGCATCCTGGTGGACGATGCCACCGTGACCATCGAAAACATCAACTGGCACCTGGAACACGGCAAGCCGGTCGAAACCGCGATCCTGGACGGCGCCGCGCAGATCACCACCCCGGCCTTCGTCTCGCTGCTGTGTATCTGCATCGTGTTCGTGCCGATGTTCTTCCTGGACGGCGTGTCGCGCTTCCTGTTCGTGCCGATGGCCGAGGCGGTGATCTTCGCCATGATCTGCTCGTTCATCCTGTCGCGTACCCTGGTGCCGACCATGGCCAACTACCTGTTGAAGGCGCACGACGCCGGCGAGGGCCACGCCCACGGCCAGCACGGCACCGCCATACCGGCGCCGTCGTCCAACCCGCTGGTGAACTTCCAGCGCGCCTTCGAAGCCCGCTTCGAACGCGTGCGCGCCGGCTACAGCGGCGTACTGACCGCGGCGGTCGCCAACCGCAAGCGTTTCATCCTCGGCTTCATGCTGGTGGTGCTGGCCTCGTTTTCGATGGTGCCTTTCCTGGGCAGCAACTTCTTCCCGTCGGTGGATTCCGGCCAGGTGCTGCTGCACGTGCGCGTGCCGGTCGGCACCCGCATCGAGGAAACCGCCGCGCGCTTCGCCCGCATCGAGCAGACCATCCGCCGCGTGATCCCGGCCGAGGAAATCGTCACCCTGACCGACAACATCGGCATGCCGGTCAGCTCGATCAACGTCACCTACAACAATACCGGCGTCACCGGCACCCAGGACGGCGACTTCCAGATCGCCCTGACCGAGGAGCACAAGCCGACCGCCGAGTACGTGCGCAAGCTGCGCAAGCTGCTGCCGGAAGAATTCCCGGACACCACCTTCTCGTTCCCGCCGGCCGACATCGTCAGCCAGATCCTGAACTTCGGTTCGCCGGCACCGATCGACGTGCAGATCCGCGGCGCCAAGCTGGAGGACAACTACGTCTACGCCGACAAGCTGCTGAAACGCATCCGCGCCATCAAGGGCGTGGCCGACGCGCGCATCCAGCAGTCCAACAAGTCGCCGGTGTTCAACGTCGACGTCGACCGCACCCAGGCGCAGCAGCTGGGCCTGACCACGCGCGACATCACCAACAGCATGGTGGTCAACCTGGCCGGCTCGTCGCAGGTGGCGCCGACCTTCTGGCTGAATCCGGCCAACGGCGTCAGCTATCCGATCGTGATGCAGACCCCGCAGCCGCAGCTCGATACCCTGTCCTCGCTGGCGAATCTGCCGGTGGGCAACGGCGCCAACCCGAGCACCACCACCCTGGGCAGCGTCGCCAGCTTCCAGCGCGCCACCTCGCAGGCGCTGGTCAGCCAGTATGACATCGCGCCGATGGTGCAGATCTTCGCCACCACCCAGGACCGCGACCTCGGCGCCGTGGCGGCCGATATCCGCCAGGCGATCGAGGACACCAAGGCCGAACTGCCGAAAGGTTCGTCGGTGCAGATGCTGGGCCAGGTCAAGACCATGGAGCGCGCGTTCGCCGGCCTGCTGTTCGGCCTGCTGGGCGCGGTGGTGCTGATCTACCTGCTGATCGTGGTGAACTTCCAGTCGTGGCTGGACCCGGCGGTGATCGTGTCGGCGCTGCCGGCCGCGCTGGCCGGCATCGTCTGGATGCTGTTCGCCACCAACACCACGCTGTCGGTGCCGGCGCTGACCGGCGCCATCATGTGCATGGGGGTGGCCACCGCCAACTCGGTGCTGGTGATCTCGTTCGCGCGGGAACGCCTGGACGAACTGGGCGACGCCACCAAGGCCGCGCTGGAAGCCGGCTCGGTGCGCTTCCGCCCGGTGCTGATGACTGCCCTGTCGATGATCATCGGTATGCTGCCGATGGCGCTGGGCCTGGGCGACGGCGGCGAGCAGAACGCCCCGCTGGGCCGCGCCGTGATCGGCGGCCTGATTTTCGCGACCACCGCCACCCTGCTGTTCGTGCCGGTGGTGTTCAGCCTGGTCCACGACTGGACCGCGCGCAGGAACGCCAACGCCAAAACCAACGACCAACCTCTTTCCGGAGCACCTGCCCATGCAAACTAACACCACTCGTAAGGGCCACAAGCCGTTGGCCGTCGGTCTGATCGTCATCGCCGCCGCCCTGATCGCCGCCGGCGTCATGAGCCGCCGCAGCGAAGCGGAACAACTGAAGGAAAGCAGCACGCCGGTGGTGCCGACCGTGACCCTGCTGACCGCCGTCCAGACCAAGGGATCGGCGGTGGAGCTGCCGGCCCGCATCGAACCGTGGGCGCGCGCGCCCATCTACGCCCGCGTCAGCGGCTATCTGAAGGAGTGGAAGGTCGATATCGGCGCGCCGGTGAAAGCCGGCCAGACCCTGGCCGACATCGAAACGCCCGACCTCGACCAGCAGCTGCTGCAGGCGAAAGCCGAACTGGCCACCGCGCGCAGCAACCTGACGCTGGCGGCCAGCACCGCCAAGCGCTGGCAGGGGTTGCTGGCCGCCGACGCCGTCTCGCACCAGGAAGCCGACGAGAAGGCCGGCGACCTGGCGGCCAAGCAGTCGGCCGTCAACGCCATGCAGGCCAACGTCGACCGGGTGCAGGCGCTGCAGCGCTACACCCGTCTGGTGGCGCCGTTCGACGGCGTGGTCACCGCGCGCAACACCGACGTGGGCGCGCTGATCAACGTCGGCGGCGCGCCGGGCTCGGAACTGTTCGTGGTGTCCGACATCAGCCGCCTGCGCGTCTACGTCAACGTGCCGCAGCGCCAGGTGGCCGCGATCAAGGTCGGCGACCAGGCCGAGCTGACCGTGCCCGAGCGTCCGGGCAAGACCTTCACCGCCACCGTGCAGTCGCTGGCGCAGGCCATCAACGCCAGCTCGGGCGCCATGCTGGTGCAGCTGACGGTGCAGAACGACAGCCGCGAACTGCTGCCCGGCGGCTACGCCAGCATCAGCTTCAAATCGGCCGGTGACAGCAATGCGCTGAGCATCCCGGCCAGCGCGCTGATCTTCAACAAGGCTGGCACACAGGTGGCCACCGTGGGCAAGGACAGCCGGGTGGTGGTCAAGCAGGTGACCGTGTCGCGCGATCTCGGCAACGCGGTGGAGGTGTCTGCCGGCATCGACCGCAACGATCAGGTGATCGCCAATCCGCCCGACGGCGTCGCCACCGGCGATGCCGTCAAGGTGGCCGCCGCCAAGGCCGACGCAAGCGCCAAGGCCAAGCTGTGATGAAGAACATCGTCTACGCCTCTACCCTGGCCCTGGCGCTGGCCGCCTGCGCGCAGGCGCCGCTGCAGCAGCCGCCGGCCGTGCCGCTGGCCGCCGCCTTCCACGA
>NZ_SPVG01000238.1 GCF_004614165.1 Duganella callida
GTGGCCACGCGCGCGTCGGCGCTGGCGATGCCGACCACCTCTTCCTTGGCGGCCTGCACGGCGGCCACGCGCTCGGCGGCCTGCAGGCGGGCCTGTTCGGTTTGCGCCTGCAGCTCGGCGGCGGCGCGCGACGCCTGCTGGGCCAATTCCGCCTCGGTGGCGATCTGCTCATGGGCGCGCTTGCGGCTTTCCTCTTCGGCCCTGGCGCGTTCTTCGGCCGCCTTGCGGATCTGGTTGTCGGCCTCGGCGCGGGCGCGCAGTTCGGCGGTTTCCTGCTTGACCGCTTCCAGGCGCGCGACGCTGGCCTGGGCGGCGGCGCGCAGCGATTCCAGCCGTTCCCGGTTGGCGGCGATGGCCTCTTCCGACGCCTGCGCGTTCTGCAGCGCGACGGCGGCGGCGGCGGCGTCCATGGCGGCGCGGTCTTCGGCCAGCGCGCGGGCGCGCGCTTCGGCGCTGGCGCGGCTTTCGGCGGCACAGGCGGCCTTGGCTTCGGCTTCGACGCGGGCGATGGCTTCCTGGATCGCCTTCATTTCCATCGCCGCGCGCGGCACGGCGGTGCCGGCCTCATCCCCTTCCTGCACGGAGACCATGGGCAGCGGGAGCAGATCGGTGTCGTCGTGGTGGGCCAGTTGTGCTTGCATGAGATTTCTCGCTAGAAAGAGATTGCCGAGCTCTCATTATCATCGCGAGCGGACCGCCGCCTAGCCCCAAGCAGACGCGGAAAACCCCGCCATTTCTCAGATTGGCAACGGCGGCTCGTCCATCAGCGCCACCTGCTCGCGCAATTCGAGGATGCGGTCCTGCCAGTAGCGCTGGGTGTTGAACCACGGGAAAGCCACCGGGAAAGCCGGGTCGTCCCAGCGCCGCGCCAGCCAGGCCGAGTAATGGATCAGGCGCAGCGTGCGCAGCGCCTCCACCAGGTGCATCTGACGCGGGTTGAATGCGCAGAAATCCTCGTAGCCGGCCAGGATGTCGCCCATCTGGCGCACCTGCTCGGCGCGCTCGCCGGACAGCATCATCCACAGGTCCTGGATGGCCGGGCCCATGCGGGCATCGTCGAAATCGACGAAATGCGGGCCGGCGTCGGTCCACAGCACGTTGCCGCCGTGGCAATCGCCGTGCAAACGCAGCAGCGGCAGCGCGCCGGCGCGGTCGTAGCAGCGCTGCACGCCGTCCAGCGCCTGGCGGGTGATGGCGGCGTAGGCCTGCTTGAGGTCGTCCGGGATGAAGCCGTTGGCCTGCAAGAACTCGCACGGTTCGTGGCCGAAGCTGGCAATGCCCAGCGCCGGCCGGTGCAGGAACGGCCGCGCCGCGCCGACGGTGTGGATGCGGCCGATATAGCGGCCGGTCCACTCCAGCACGGCCGGATCGCCGAGCTCGGGCGCGCGTCCGCCGTGGCGTTCAAACACGGCAAAGCGGAAGCCGTTAAAGTGGTGCAGCGTCCGGCCGTGCAGCGCCAGCGGCGGCACGGCCGGAATCTCGGCGGCGGCCAGTTCCTGGCTGAACGCGTGTTCTTCCAGGATGGCGTCGTCGCTCCAGCGGCCGGGCCGGTAAAACTTGGCCACCACCGGCTTGTCGTCTTCGATGCCGACCTGATAGACGCGGTTTTCATAGCTGTTCAGCGCCAGCAGGCGGCCGTCGCCGCGCAAGCCGATGCTGTCGAGGGCGTCGAGCACGCAGTCGGGGCTCAACTCGGAGTAAGGATGGGGTGCAGTCATAAGCGCCATTGTACGGGGCGCGGCGTGTATACTGTCGCATTCCCCCAAATAAAAAGAGCACGTTATGCAACTCGATCAGCCACTGAGCGAAAAAGAATTCGACGAACTGGACAACTTCCTGCTGTCCGATCGCACCCCGGAAGACGCCATGACCATGGACATGCTGCATGGCTACCTGACCGCCATCGCCATCGGCCCGGAAACCATCATGCCGGCCGAATGGCTGCAGAAAGTCTGGGGCAAGGAGGACAGCGACGTGCCGCAGTTCAAGCACGAAAAGGAAGCCGAGCGCATCACCGGCCTGATCATGCGCTTCATGAACGAAGTGCTGGTGACGTTTGAAGTGGCGCCGAAGGAATTCGAACCGCTGTTCGTCGAGCACGAACACGAGGGCCAGACCCTGATCAACGCCGAGGCCTGGTGCTGGGGCTTCTGGGAAGGCATGGAACTGCGCCCCGGCTCGTGGGACCCGATCTGGGATTCCGAAGCCGGCGACCTGATGCGCCCGATCTACCTGCTGGGCGCCGACGAAATCGAAGAGGAAGAACTGCCGCTGGTGGAAGATCCGGTCAAGGCCCACAAGCTGGCGCTGGAGCTGGAAGCCAACCTGCCCAATATCTACAAGTTCTGGCTGCCGCGCCGCAAGGCCGCGGTGGAGACGGTCAAGCGCGACGAACCCAAGGTCGGCCGCAACGACGATTGCCCTTGCGGCAGCGGCAAGAAGTTCAAGAAGTGCCACGGCGCCGAATCCTAAGGCGGAGAGACGAGTCCGTCTTTCTACAGTAAAATTTGGGCATCGTCGTTGCAGGATGCCTATGTTTTCCCTTCCGTTCAAGCTGCCCACCACGGCCACCGCGCCGTTCTGCCCCTCCGAAGTCGCGGGCACCGTCACGGTGCCGGAAAGCGATCCGTTCTGGAAAAAAATCCTGCGCTTCGCCGGCCCGGGCCTGCTGGTCTCGGTCGGCTACATGGACCCGGGCAACTGGGCCACGGCGATCCAGGGCGGCTCGCAGTTCGGTTACCAGCTGCTGTTCGTGGTGGTGCTGTCCAGCCTGGCGGCGATCGTGCTGCAATGCCTGAGCATGCGGCTGGGCATCGTCACCGGCAAGGACCTGGCCGTGCATTGCCGCGAGCAGTATGCGCCCGCCGTCGGCAAGACCTTGTGGGGCTTCGCCGAGATTTCCATCATCGCCTGCGACCTGGCCGAAGTGCTCGGTTGCGCGCTGGCGTTTAAGCTGCTGCTGGGCGTGTCGCTGCCGGTCGGCGTGGCGCTGACCGCGCTCGATACCCTGATCGTGCTGGGCCTGAAGGGCAAAGGCTTCCGCCAGGTCGAAGCCATCGTGCTGGGCCTGATCCTGACCGTGGCCATCTGCCTGTTCGCGGAGCTGGTGTTCGTCAGCCCCGACTGGCACGCGGTGGCGGCCGGACTGGTGCCGTCGCTGAGCGCGGTGTCGCAGCGCGAGCCGCTGTACCTGGCGATCGGCATCCTCGGCGCCACCGTGATGCCGCACAATCTGTACCTGCACTCCTCGGTGGTGCAGACGCGCGTGGTGTCGCACAACGACAGCGCCAAACAGCAGGCGATCGGCCTGTCGCGCATCGACACCATCGTCTCGCTGCTGCTGGCCCTGCTGATCAACGGCGCCATCCTGGTGCTGGCGGCGGCCGCCTTCCACCAGCCCGGCAATGACCGCGTGCTCGACATCGACGACGCCTACCGGCTGCTGGAACCGGTGGCCGGCACCGCGCTGGCCGCCATCCTGTTCGGCCTGGCGCTGCTGGCCTCGGGTCAGAGCTCGACCTTCACCGGCACCATCGCCGGCCAGGTGATCATGGAAGGCTTCCTGAAAATGAAGATCCCGTGCTGGCAGCGGCGCGCCATCACGCGCGGGCTGGCGCTGATCCCGGCCATGATCGGCGTGCTGGTGCTGGGCGAGCATTCGGTCGGCAAGCTGCTGGTGCTGAGCCAGGTGGTGCTGAGCATGCAGCTGCCGTTCGCCATGTATCCGCTGGTGAGCCTGACCTCGCAGCGCCGCATCATGGGCAACTTCGTCAACGCCTGGTGGACCACGGCGCTGTCGTGGTTCCTGTTCGCGGTCATCTCGGCCGCCAACGTCTGGCTGGTGTGGCAGGCACTGTCCTGATCGCGTCCGCCCGACCGGGCATCGATCTTGGCGTAAAATAGACGCCCCCAGCAAGGAAGGTCTATGTCCAGAGAAGTACCGAACCGGTTGCCGCCGCGCATTGTGTTGTCGCCGGAGGCAGCCGCCGCAAAGAAACACGCGCGCGAGCAGCGCGATGCGCAGATGCGCGGCGTCAGCTCCATTCACGCCATGCGCGAGGCGATCAAGCAGCACGCGCGCACCCTGCCCGCCATCAGCGCGGTGCCACGCCCGAGGGCATTGGACGCGGCGGCGTTCCGCGCCCGTGCCGCGCAAGGTTTGCCGTTCCTGATCGACGGCATCGTCGGCCGCTGGCCGCTGACCAAGGCTTCGCCCGCCATCCTGCGCGAGCAATACAGCCAGCTGCACGTGCGTGCGCGCGTCGGCGACTACATCGGCACCGCGTTCGCGCCCGACCGCGCCATGCAGGACATGACCATGGGCGAGTACCTCGACGCGGCCGAGCGCGCCGAGGGGCTGCCGCCCTATCTGGGCAACCTCGAACTGCGCGAGTTGAACAATATGTGCCACTGGCCGGCCTACTTCGACAAGATCGGCCCGCCGCGCTTCTGGATCGGTCCCGCCGGCACCGTCACGCCGCTGCACTGCGATTTCGACGACAACATCTTCGCCCAGATCTGGGGCACCAAGCGCATCTTCCTGGCGCCGCCGCACCACGACGCCTTCCTGTCGCCGCGCGAAGCCAACCCGATTCTATTCGGCTCGCCGTTCGATCCGGAAGCGCCGGACTACGCGCAGTTCCCGCTGGCGCGCCAGGCCACCATGATCGAAGTGATCGTCCAGCCGGGCGACATGCTGTACGTGCCGGCCGGCTGGTATCACCAGGTGCGCGCGCTGACCTTCTCGCTGTCGTCCAACCGCTGGGCGCGCGGCGTGCCGTTCGCCTTGCGCAGCGCCTAGTCGACAGCCAGTTCGGGCGGATCAGGTACACGCCATAGTAACTCCGGCCGCTGCCGCTCGGCGAGGTGCCGCCGGTGGCGAACTACGGCTGGTTGCCAAGCGTGGCCAGCGGCGCCGTTCTTGAGCGGCGGCGGACCGGATTTCAGGATGTCGGACATGATTTCGCAAAATGAAAATATTTGCGAAATGATATTTCGAGATGACAAAGGGGCGGGCGGTTCAGCGTGCGGGCGGCGCCTGAACGAACGCGGCCACGTCGTCCAGCGTCGGCGCCAGCCAGCGCAGCGGCACGGCGATGGTCGCCACCAGCGTCGTGTGGCTGACCTTGTCGTAATACAGTTCCCGCACCGGCGTGTGCTGCGCCCGCAGCGCGGCGGCCAGGTGGCCGGTATTGCGGGCCGGATCGACCAGCTTATCCTTGCGCGCCGCAATCAGCAGGGCCGGCGGCGCCGCGGCGCCGACCTGATGGATGGGCTGCGATTCCGCCGGCGTGTCGGGAAAATGGAATACCGGCTTGGTGGTCGGATTTTCTATAGGCAGGAAATCATAGGGACCGGCCAGCCCTATCCAGCCGCGCAACTGAGAGGGCGACATGGCTTGCGCAGCCAGCCAGCGTTCATCCAGCGCGATCATGGCGGCGTTGTAGGCGCCGGCGCTGTGCCCCATCACGAACAGGCGCCCGGGATCGCCGCCGTAGCGCGCGGCCTCACGCCGCGCCCATGCCACCGCCTGCGCCGCATCGCGCAGAAAGTCGGGATAGCTGACCTCGGGATACAAACGGTAGTCGGCAATCACGGTCACGATGCCGCGGGCCGCCAATGCGCGGCCCACAAAAGCATAGTCGGCGCGCTCGCCGCCGACCCAGTTGCCGCCGTAGAAAAACACCACCACCGGCGCCGCTCCACGCGCTTCGCTGGGACGATACACATCCAGCTTGCGCCGCGGCCCGTCCCCATAGGCCAGGTCGGCAATACGCTGGTAGCCGGTGCCCGGAGACAAGGCATTCAGCGTCTTCAGCGGCGAGCAGGCCGCCAGCACCAGCGGCGCGGCAGCAAGCAAAAGAAAGGTGGAGCGTCGCATGGGCACAGGTTGCGGTGGAGATGTCCTACTCTAGCCCAGCCCTGGCGGCCTTACCGTGCGCTACAGCACGGCGCTTACAGCTTGATGAAATGCTCGCGGTAATACTTCAGCTCTTCGATCGACTCGGTGATGTCGGCCAGCGCGGTGTGCATCTGGTGCTTCTTGAAGCCGGCCACCATTTCCGGCTTCCAGCGCTTGCCCAGTTCCTTCAGGGTCGACACGTCGATGTTACGATAGTGGAAGAACGCTTCCAGCTTGGGCATGTAGCGCACCATGAAGCGGCGGTCCTGGCCGATGGTGTTGCCGCACATCGGCGCCTTGCCCTTCGGCACCCACTGCTTCATGAAGGCGATCAGTTCTTCCTCGGCCTGCGCCTCGGTCACGGTCGACGCTTTCACGCGGTCGATCAGGCCCGAGCGGCCATGGGTGCCCTTGTTCCAGTTGTCCATCGCGTCCAGCGTGGCGTCCGACTGGTGGATCGCAAACACCGGGCCTTCGGCCAGAATGTTCAGGTGCATGTCGGTGACGATCATGGCCACTTCGATAATGCGGTCGGTGTCCGGCTCCAGGCCGGTCATCTCCATGTCCACCCACACCAGGTTGAATTCATTCTGGCGCGGCGTGGCCGGCGCGGCTGCCGAACCTTCTGGCAAATCAGTAGCTTGTGACATAATTCTCTTCTCTGGGCTAATTAATCCGAATCCGCCATTTTCTCACAGGCATAGAATGTATTCACTCGCGTTTTCGATTTTGTTCGTATCTTTTATCATTTTGACGCTGCTGGTGCGCTTCTGGCTGGCCTCGCGCCATATCCGCCACGTACTGGCCCACCGCGGCGCCGTGCCGGCCGAATTTGCGGAAAAGATACCCCTGTCGGCCCACCAGAAAGCCGCCGACTACACCATCGCGCGCACCAAGTACGGGCTGCTGACCCTGCTGGTGAATACCCTGGTGCTGATCGGCTTCACCCTGCTGGGCGGCCTGCAGTGGCTGTCGGTGCAGATCTATGCCGTCACCGGTCCCGGCATGACTTACCAGCTGGCCCTGCTGGCCGCGTTCGCGCTGATCTCGGGCATCATCGACCTGCCGTTCGACTACTACAAGCAGTTCCGCCTGGAGCAAGGTTTCGGTTTCAACAAGATGAGCAAGGGCCTGTTCTTCGCCGACATGCTCAAGGGCGCGCTGCTGGGCGCCGCCATCGGCCTGCCGCTGGCCTGGGTGGTGCTGACCCTGATGGACAAGGCCGGCGACCTGTGGTGGCTGTACACCTGGCTGGTGTGGAGCGGCTTCCAGCTGCTGATGATGGTGCTGTACCCGACCGTGATCGCGCCGCTGTTCAACAAGTTCACGCCGCTGGAAGACCAGTCGCTGAAGGCCCGCATCGAAGGCCTGATGCAGCGCGTCGGCTTCGCCTCCAAGGGCCTGTTCGTGATGGACGGCTCCAAGCGCAGCGCCCACGGCAACGCCTACTTCTCCGGCTTCGGCGCCAACAAGCGCATCGTCTTCTTCGACACCCTGCTGGCGCGCCTGCAGCCGCACGAGATCGAGGCGGTGCTGGCGCACGAACTGGGCCACTTCAAGCTCAAGCACATCATCAAGCGCATCGCCATGATGTTCGCCATCTCGCTCGGCTTCCTGGCTTTGCTCGGCTATCTGAAAACCCAGCCGTGGTTCTACGACGGCCTGGGCGTCAACCCGCTGACCCTGCCCGGCCAGAGCAATGCCGCCATGGCGCTGCTGTTGTTCATGCTGGCACTGCCCGTGTTCACCTTCCTGTTCAACCCGCTGACCTCGATCGGTTCGCGCAAGCATGAATTCGAAGCGGACGCCTTCGCCGCCAGGCACACCGACGCGCGCGATCTGGTCTCGGCGCTGGTCAAAATGTACGAGGACAACGCCGCCACCCTGACGCCCGATCCGCTGCACTCGGCCTTCTACGACTCGCACCCGCCGGCCAGCGTGCGCATCCGTCACCTGAACCTGGCGGCCGCATCATGATCGCCAGCCTGGCCGACCTGCTGAGCGCGCACAGCCGCCCGACCACGGCGCCGCTGGCGCCGGAGCGGGCGGCGCGCCTGCTGGCCCTGCTGCCAGACTGGGCGCTGGAAGACGGCCAGCTGGTCCGCCGCTACCCTTTCAAGAATTATTACCGCACCATGGCCTTCGTCAACGCCGTGGCTTACCTCAGCCATAACGAAGACCATCACCCCGAAATGACCGTCAACTACAATCACTGCGTGCTGCGCTACACCACCCACTCGGCCCACGGCCTGAGCGACAACGACTTCATCTGCGCCGCCAAGGCCGACGCGCTGTACCAGCAGGCGGGCGCATGAGCCAGAAGAAAACCGCCACCATCATCGCCGCCCACGGCCGCCACTATCTGGCCGAGGCCGACGGCCAGAAACTGCAATGCGTCACGCGCGGCAAGAAAACCAACGTCGCCGTCGGCGACCTCGTACACATCACCCTGACCTCGCCCGACCAGGGCGTGATCGACAAGATCGAAGAGCGCAAGACCCTGCTCTACCGCTCCGACCAGTACAAATCCAAGCTGCTGGCCGCCAACCTGACGCAGTTGTTCATCGTGGTGGCCACCGAACCCGGCTTCACCGACGACCTGGTCTCGCGCGCGCTGGTGGCGGCCGAGGCGGCCGGCATCGAGGCCCACCTGATCCTCAACAAGGTCGACGTGGTGGACGCGCTGGCGCGCACCCGCGAGCGCGTGGCGCCGTACGCCGCGCTCGGCTACCCGGTGCACGAAGTCTCGGCCACCGCCCAGCCCGAGCAAACGCTGGCCACGCTGAAACCGCTGCTGGCCGGCGCATCGTCGATCCTGATCGGCCAGTCCGGCATGGGCAAATCCTCGCTGATCAACCTGCTGGTGCCGGAGGCCGCCATCGCCACCCGTGAAATCTCGGCCGCGCTGGACACCGGCAAGCACACCACCACCTTCACCCGGCTGTACCACCTGCACGAGCTCGGCCCGGATGCCAGCATCATCGACTCGCCCGGCTTCCAGGAGTTCGGCCTCTACCATTTGAGCGAGGGCATGCTGGAACGCGCCTTCGTCGAATTCGAACCCTACCTCGGCCATTGCAAGTTCTACAACTGCCGTCACCTGAGCGAACCGCAATGCGCGGTGCTGGCCGCCGTCGAGGAAGGCAAGATCACCCGCATGCGCCACCAGCTGTACGCCCAGCTGCTGCACGAATCGTCCCAGACCCTGTACTAAAAAAACAATTTTGATGGCGTGCGCACAAGCCGGATTTGGCGGCTATAATTCTTGAAGGCAAGTAGCCGTGCGTTTCATTCAGCAGCCCAACCTTTGCTGCGGCGCGCGGTCCGAGGATGACGATGGACATGTTCGCGCTGGATGACGTGTTGGCCGACTGGGAGGCAGCCCTGCCCGCCCTGCGCGGTGACGCGCGCCTGCCGGTGCTGGCAGCGCTGGCCTGGCAGCTGCGCCAGCGCGACACCCCGCGCGCGCTGGAACTGGCGGCGGAAGGCCTGACGCTGCTGGCCGCCACCGCGCTGCGCCGGGAACAGGCGGAAGCGCTGACCGCCCGCTTCCAGCTGGTCCAGGCCGAGGCCACCTGGCTGCAGGGCAAGCTGGCGGCCGCCGATGAACAGGCCGCGCGCGCCGGCGAACGTTACGCGCGCCTGCAGGACAACATCGGCCAGGCCGACGCCCACTGGCTGCGCGCCTGGGTCGCCATCGACGGCGGCGACCATGCGCGCGCCGAAGCCGAGCTGGAATACATGGCGGCCCACGCCCGCACCGCCGGCGATGTCCAGCGTTGCGCCATCGCCGACGCCGTCAACGCCCGCTGGAGCGTGCTGCACGACCTGCCCCGCGCGCAACAGCGCTGGGCGCAGCGCTTTACGCGCGAAGAAGAACAGCAGCCGGCCGTGGCCAGCTGGATTTACGACTACTACGGCCTGGCCGCCAGCCAGGCCAGCGACTTCGGCGCCGCTTCCGGCCACTACCTGCACTGCTACGAAGCGGCGCTGGAAACCGGCCAGCTGCGCATGGCGATCACCGCCGCCATCAACATCGGCCTCGATTTCACCATCCTCAACGACCACGAAGCGGCGCTGCAGTGGATGGAAACCGCGCTCGAACTGGCGCGCCCCACCGGCTGGCCGCGCAGCATCGGCGCCTGCCTGATGCACACCGCCGACACTATGCGCCGCCTGGGCCGGCTGGAAGCCACCGCCGAGCTGCTGCAGGAAGCGCTGCTGATCCTGGCACCGCTGTCGGGCGCGCGCAGCTACGCCACCGCGCTGCACTACCTGGGCGACCTGTCGCTCGACCGCGGCGAATACCACGCCGCGCTGGACGCCTTCCGCAAGCTGGAACAGCGCGCCGACGCCCTGCGCCACGCCGACTTCCAGACCATCTCGCGGCGCGGCCAGGCGCACGCGCTGTGCTTCCTCGAACGGCCGCAGGAAGCGCTGGCCATAGCCGAACGCGCGGCCGCACTGGCGCAGGAACAGAACAATATGTACAACCACGTGGCGGCGCTGCGCGTGATATCGTTGATCCACCTGCGCCATGCGCTGCCGGCGCCGGCCGGCATGACCGAGGCCAATCCCACGCTGCACTTCCTGCACCAGGCGCTGGCCGTGGCCGGCCACATCAACGGCTACACCCTGCCGGCCGACCTGCACGACGCGCTGGCGCGCGAATACGCGCTGATCGGCGATTACCAGAAGGCCTACGCCTCGGCGCAGCTGGCGGCCGCCGCGCGCCAGAAAACGCACAGCCAGGACGCCACCAACCGCGCCATCGCCATGCAGGTCCAGCACCAGACCGAACAGGCGCGCGCCGAGAGCAGCCACCATCGCCAGCTGGCCGACGCCGAGGCGCGCCGCGTGCAGCTGCTGCAGCAGACCACCACCACCTTGGAACGCCTGTCCGCCATCGGCCAGGAGATCACCACCCACCTCGACGCCGCCGCCGTGTTCCAGGCGCTGAACCGCCACGTGCAGGCGCTGCTGCCGGCCAATTCGCTGGCGATCTACATGTGCGATCCGGGCTGCGACACCATCAGCCGCGTGTTCGGCGTCGAGAACGGCCAGCCGCTGGCCGGCAACACCATCGACATCGGCAACCCGCGCGCCAACGCCGCCCGCAGCCTGCGCGAGCGCGCCGAGATCTACGTCGCCGACGCCGGCCCGGAAGACATCTTCCTGGCGCCGGGCACGCAAGTGATGGCCAGCGCGCTGTACGTGCCGCTGCGCGTCGGCGAGCGCATTCTCGGCGTGATGACGGTGCAGTCGCTGCAGGCGCACGCCTATGGCGAGCGCGAACGGCTGATCTTCCGCACCCTGTGCGCCTACGGCGCCATCGCGCTCGACAACGCCGAAGCCTACCGCCAGCTGAAGGATGCGCAAACCCAGCTGGTGTCGCAGGAAAAGCTGGCCGCGCTGGGCGCACTGATGGCGGGTGTGGCGCACGAGCTGAATACGCCGATCGGCAACAGCCTGCTGATCGCCAGCACCCTGCTGCAAAAGACCGAGGAACTGGAAGCGCAGATGAACGGCGCCGGCCTGAAACGCTCGGCGCTGGCGGCCTACCTGGACGATGCCCGCAAGGCGCACGAACTGGTGATGCGCGGCCTGACCAGCGCGGCCGGCCTGGTCAACAGCTTCAAGCAGGTGGCGGTCGACCGGACCACCGAGCAGCGGCGCGAATTCAACCTGGCGCAGGTCTCGCAGGAAGTGATCGCCACCATGATGAACCGTATCCGCGCCTCCAGCCACCGCATCGAGGTGGACGTCCCCGACCACATCGCGCTCGACAGCTACCCCGGTCCTTACGGCCAGGTGATCGCCAACTTCATCAACAACGCCCTGCTGCACGCATTCGCGGCCGGCGGCGGCAGCATGTGGCTGCGCGCGCAGCCACCGGCGGACGGCCGCGTCACCGTCAGCTTCCGCGACAACGGCAGCGGCATCGCGCCGGAACACGTGTCGCGCATCTTCGACCCGTTCTTCACCACCAAGCTGGGACAGGGCGGCAGCGGGCTGGGACTGTCGATCAGCTACAACATCGTCACCTCGCTGATGGGCGGCCAGATCGCCGTCCACACTTCGCCGCAGGGCACCACCTTCACCCTCGACCTGCCGCTGACCGCGCCGGAAAACAAGCTGCCGGCCGCGCCGCAGATCTACCACTAACGCCATCCGGCCACCATTTGTATAGACAGGATAATCCGCGGCAATTCGCCCGATCGGCCAAATTGCCTTTATAATTAGTCGGTTAAGCCGGCCAGGCATCCTCCTCGGCCAGCTCAAATGCACGATACCAATATGTCTACCAAACCGATCAAGCACTACCTGCAGTTTTCCGACCTCACGCTGGACGAGTATGAGTACGTGATCGAACGTGCCCACGTCATCAAGCGCAAGTTCAAGAACTACGAGATCTACCACCCGATGATCGACCGCACCCTGGTCATGGTGTTCGACAAGAATTCCACCCGCACCCGCCTCTCGTTCGAGGCCGGCATGCACCAGCTGGGCGGCGCCGCCATCTACCTGAACACCCGCGATTCCCAGCTCGGCCGCGGCGAGCCGGTGGAAGACGCCGGCCAGGTCATGTCGCGCATGTGCGACATCATCATGGTGCGTACCTTCGGCCAGGAGATCATCGAGCGCTTCGCCGCCAATTCGCGCGTGCCGGTGATTAACGGCCTGACCAACGAACATCATCCGTGCCAGGTGTTTGCCGACATCTTCACCTACATCGAACACCGCGGCTCGATCACCGGCAAGACCGTGGCCTGGGTCGGCGACGCCAACAACATGCTGTATTCCTGGCTGCAGGCGGCCGAGGTGTTCGGCTTCCACGTCAACGTCTCGACGCCGCACGGCTACGAGATGGACATGTCGCTGGTCTCCACCGACCGCTTCACCTTCTTCGCCAACCCGTCCGACGCCTGCGCGGGCGCGCACCTGGTCAACACCGACGTCTGGACCAGCATGGGCTACGAAGAGGAAAACGCCGCCCGCCTGAAAGCCTTCGACGGCTGGATCGTGGACAGCGCCAAGATGGCGCGCGCCGCACCGGACGCGCTGTTCATGCACTGCCTGCCCGCCCACCGCGGCGAGGAAGTCTCGGCGGAAGTCATCGACGGCCCGCAGTCGGTGGTATGGGACGAGGCGGAGAACCGCCTGCATATTCAAAAGGCGCTGATCGAGTACCTGCTCCTCGGCCGCCTGCATAACAAGTAATTTCAACTGGGATCAATCATGAGCGACATTAAAAAAGTAGTCCTCGCCTACTCGGGCGGCCTCGATACCTCCGTCATCCTGAAATGGCTGCAGGATAACTACAAGTGCGAAATCGTCACCTTCACCGCCGACCTCGGCCAGGGTGAGGAACTGGAACCGGCGCGCGCCAAGGCGCTGAAGTTCGGCATCAAGCCGGAAAACATCTACATCGACGACGTGCGCGAAGAATTCGTTCGCGACTTCGTGTTCCCCATGTTCCGCGCCAACACCGTGTACGAAGGCGAATACCTGCTGGGCACCTCGATCGCGCGTCCGCTGATCGCCAAGCGCCTGATCGAGATCGCCAACGAGACCGGCGCCGACGCCATCTCGCACGGCGCCACCGGCAAGGGCAACGACCAGGTGCGCTTCGAGCTGGGCGCCTACGCGCTGAAGCCGGGCGTGAAAGTGATCGCGCCGTGGCGCGAATGGGATCTGCTGTCGCGCGAAAAACTGCTGAAGTACGCCGAAGACGCCGGTATCGCCATCGACATGAAACACAAGAACGGCGGCGCGCCGTACTCGATGGACGCCAACCTGCTGCACATCTCGTTCGAAGGCCGCCACCTGGAGAACCCGAGCGCGGAAGCCGAGGAATCGATGTGGCGCTGGACCGTCAGCCCTGAAAAGGCGCCCGACGAAGCCGAGTACCTGGACCTCGAATACGAAAAAGGCGACATCGTCGCGCTGAACGGCGTGCGCCTGTCGCCGGCCGCGGTGCTGACCGAACTGAATCGCCTGGGCGGCAAGCACGGCATCGGCCGTCTGGACCTGGTGGAAAACCGCTACGTCGGCATGAAGTCGCGCGGCTGCTACGAAACCCCGGGCGGCACCATCATGCTGAAGGGCCACCGCGCCATCGAATCGATCACCCTGGACCGCGAAGTGGCGCACCTGAAGGACGACCTGATGCCGCGTTACGCCTCGCTGATCTACAACGGCTACTGGTGGTCGCCGGAGCGCGTCGCGCTGCAAACCCTGATCGACCACACGCAGCTGAACGTGAACGGGTGGGTGCGGCTGAAGCTCTACAAGGGCAATGTGATCGTGGTGTCGCGCGACTCCAAGACCGACTCCCTGTTTGATACCACCATCGCCACCTTCGATGACGACGGCGGCGCCTACAACCAGGC
The DNA here is from genome assembly GCF_004614165.1 of Duganella callida. Lineage (GTDB taxonomy): Bacteria > Pseudomonadota > Gammaproteobacteria > Burkholderiales > Burkholderiaceae_D > Rugamonas > Rugamonas callida. Next base: position 14,296 of record NZ_SPVG01000238.1, read on the forward strand.
CGACGCCGGTGGCTTCATCAAGCTGAATGCCCTGCGCATGCGCATCGCCGCCAATGCGCGCCTGAAGCGCGGCCAGTAATCCCGTCACGCCACAATAAGGCTGCTCGCTGAGCGGCCTTTTTTTTGATACATTGCACCCACGTCCTGATCATGAGTGGAGCGTGGCGATGCTTAAAGACCTCAGTATCAAGAAAAAACTCGCGAGCGGCTTTGGCGCCATCATCGCCATCATCCTGCTGCTGCTGATCTCTGCCTACACCAATTTCACCAAGCTATCCAGCGCCAGCATGTGGGACCGGCACACGCTGGAAGTGCTGCTGGAAGCGAACCAGATCGAGACCTCGCTGGTCCAGATCCAGAGCGCCGCGCGCGGCTATCTGCTGACCGGCGACGAACGCACCATCCGTGCGCTGGCCGCGGAAGAAGACACCATGCGCCGCCACCTGGCCGAAATCACCCGCCTCACTTCGGACAATCCCGGCCAGCAGGCACGCCTGAAGCGCCTGACGCCATTCATCGACAACTGGCTCAACACCGTGGTCCACGCGCAGGTGGAACGACGCCGTGCCAGCGCCCAGGCCACCAACGCCGCCGACGTCCTGAGCGGCACCGCCATGGTGGCCGAAGCGCGCGCACAGATACGCGAGATCACCGACGAGGAAAACCGCCTGCTGGACATCCGCACCCAGACCTCCAGCGGCTTGTCCGGCGCCATGCTGCTGGTGCTGACCGCCGGCGGCGCGCTGTGCGTGTTGCTGGCACTGCTGATCGGCGGCCTGCTGTCGTCAGCGCTTGCGGCGCCGCTGGTGCGCCTGAGCGCCGTGGTCGAGCGCGTCGCGCATGGCGACAAGGGCGCCCGGGTGGAAGTCAGCTCGCGCGATGAACTGGGCCAGGTATCCTCGGCCTTCAACCAGATGGCGCAGTCGATACAGGACAGCCTGGAAAAGGAACTGGCCACCACCAATGCCCTACGCGCCAAGGTCGATGCGCTGCTCGCGGTGGTGTCGAAAGCGGCCGCCGGCGATTTAACCGGCAAGATCACGGTCGAAGGCGAGGACGCCATCGGCCGGCTGGCGGCGGGCCTGGACCGCATGTTCGACAACCTGCGCACGCTGCTCAACGACGTGCAAAAGGCCGGCATCCAGGTCACCACCTCGGCCACCCAGATCGCCGCCTCGGCCAAGCAGCAGGAGGCCACCGGCGTCGAACAGGCGCAGACCAGCGTCGAAATCCTCAGCACCACCCGGGAGATCTCGGCCAACATCACGGAGCTGGTCAAGACCATGGAGGACGCCACCACGGTGGCCGACTACACCACCCACGCCACCGCCGACGCCCAGACCAACCTGCGGCGCATGGACGGCACCATGCAGAACATGGTCACCGCCACCGACTCGATCAACGCAAAACTGGCCGCGCTGTCGGAAAAAGCTAGCAACATCAACAGCGTTCTGATTACAATCACCAAAGTGGCCGACCAGACCAACATCCTGTCGCTGAACGCCGCCATCGAGGCCGAAAAGGCCGGCGAGGCGGGACGCGGATTCTCCGTCGTCGCCACGGAAATCCGCAGGCTGGCAGACCAAACCTCCGTCTCCACCTGGGACATCGAACAGATGCTCAAGGAAATGCAGTCGGCCGTCTCGGCCAGCGTGATGGGCATGGACAAGTTCTCCGAAGAGATACGCCGCAGCGTCGGCGAAGTGCGCCAGGTGACCAATCAACTGTCCGGCGTGATGGACCAGGTGCAGAAACTGGCGCCGCAGTTCGATCAAGTCCTGCAGGGCATGCAGTCCCAAGCCGTCGGCGCTGCCCAGATCAACGAAACCATGATGCAGTTGAGCGACGCCACCCAGCAAACCGTGGAGTCGCTGAAATCGACCAGCGAGGCGGTCCACCAGCTGCAATATGCGGCCGGCGGGCTGCAAAGCAGCGTCGCCACCTTTGCCGTGTCGACCTGAATACCACAAATATGGCCGGTGTGGGACAATGCCGCGTGCAACGGCGTCCCGCCGGTCCTGGAGAAGAAATGTTCAACCACTTGAGTATCAAGAAAAAACTGTACTTCAGTTTCAGCGCCATCCTCGCCATCATCCTGGTGCTGCTGTCGATTGCCTACAACCGCTTCAACAGCCTGTCGGACGCCAACGCCTGGGACCGCCATTCGCTGGACGTGATCCAGGCCATCGACCAGCTGCGCAACGACCTGCTGCAGGTGCAGGTGGAGGCGCGCGGCTACTACCTGACCGGCGCCCAGGACCGGCTGGAGCGCACCCGCAAGGAAATGATCGACCTGCCGGCCTCCGTGGCCGAGCTGCAGCGGCTGACCGCCGACAATCCGTCGCAGGTGGCGCGCTTCCGCAAGCTCGAGCAGATGGTGCGGGTGTGGAGCGGCGAAGTGATCGAATCGCAGCTCAAGCTGCGCCAGGAACTGGGCGACAAGCCCGGCGCCGCCGACGCCATGGGCCGCACCGGCCCGCTGTCGCGCAACACCTCGGGCGTCAGCGAAATCTATAAATCGATGGCCGAAGCGGCGGCCGAGGAGCGCAAGCTGCTGGCCGAGCGCTCGCAGGCGTCCGACCGGCTGCAGGAAGTGATGCGCATGATCCTGACCGGCGGCGGCGTGGCCTGCATCGTGCTGTCGATGGCCATCGCCTGGCAGCTGGTGCGCTCGCTGCTGGCGCCGCTGAACAACCTGACCCAGGCCGTCAACCGCATCGCCGCCGGCGACCAGTCGGCGCGCGCCGAGGTGCTGTCCAGCGATGAACTGGGCAACGTCACCACCGAATTCAACCGCATGGCGCAGGCGATCCAGGACAATCTGGCCAAGGAACTGGCCACCTCCAACGCGCTGCGCGCCAAGGTCGACTCGCTGCTGGGCGTGGTGTCGAAGGCGGCCGCCGGCGACCTGACCGGCAAGATCACCGTCGAGGGCGACGACGCCATCGGCCGGCTGGCGGCGGGTCTGGACCGCATGTTCGAAAACCTGCGCGCGCTGCTCAACAACGTGCAGAAGGCCGGCATCCAGGTCACCACCTCGGCCACCGAGATCGCCGCCTCGGCCAAGCAGCAGGAAGCCACCGGCATCGAACAGGCGCAGACCAGCGTCGAAGTGCTGAGCACCACCAAGGAAATCTCGGCCAACACCTCGCAGCTGCTGAAGACCATGGAAGAAGCCACCTCGGTGGCCGACTACACCACCAGCGCCACCGCCGACGCCCAGGCCAACCTGAAGCGCATGGACGGCACCATGCAGCACATGGTGGCCGCCACCGACTCGATCAACGCCAAGCTGGCGGCGCTGTCGGAAAAGGCGTCCAACATCAACAGCGTGCTGCTGACCATCACCAAGGTGGCCGACCAGACCAACATCCTGTCGCTGAACGCCGCGATCGAGGCGGAAAAGGCCGGCGAAGCGGGCCGCGGCTTCTCGGTGGTGGCCACCGAAATCCGCCGCCTGGCCGACCAGACCTCGGTCTCCACCTGGGACATCGAACAGATGCTGAAGGAAATGCAGTCGGCCGTCTCGGCCAGCGTGATGGGCATGGACAAATTCTCCGAAGAGATCCGCCGCAGCGTGGGCGAAGTGCGCCAGGTGACCGACCAGCTGTCGGGCGTGATGGACCAGGTGCAGAAACTGGCGCCGCAGTTCGACGCCGTGCTGCAGGGCATGCAGTCGCAGGCGGTGGGCGCCGAGCAGATCACCGCCACCATGATGCAGCTGAACGACGCCACCCAGCAGACGGTGGAATCGCTGAAAGCCACCAGCGAGGCGGTGCACCAGCTGCAGTACGCGGCCGGCGACCTGCAGACCAGCGTCGCCAACTTCGCGGTGGCGGTATAACCGGGCGGGCGCCATGAAACTCCTCATCTTCCACATCGGCGCCGACCGCTACGGCCTGCGCCTGCGCGACGTGGTGCGCGTGCTGCCGCTGGTGGAACTCAAGCGGCTGCCGCTGGCGCCGGACGCGGTGGCCGGCATCATGAACCTGCACGGCGCCTCGGTGCCGGTGATCGACCTGAATCGCGCCGCCGGCCTGGCCAGCGGTCCCGATCACTTCGACACCCGCATCATCATCAGCGACTATGCGGGTCCGGACGGCGTGCATCACCAGCTCGGCTTGCGTGCCGAGCGCGTGCTGGGCGTGCAGGACGTGCGCGACGATCAGCTGCGCGACAGCGGCGTGCAGGCCGCGCCCTTCCTCGGCCAGGTGGCCAGCGACGCGCAAGGCATGCTGCAGCTGGTCGAACTGGAACAACTGCTGCCGGTGCAATTGCGCGCACTGTTGTTCCAGTCCGACGGAGCGGCGGCATGAACATGAGCAGCAACATGTCGGCGGCGCAGAACATGCTGCGCGAGGCCACCGGCCTGAATCTGTCGCGGCAGGTGGTGGACCGCGCCATCCATAACCGCATGGAGGTCACCGGCGTGCGCAGCCAGGACAACTACCTGGAACAGATGACGCCGGAGGAACTGACCGCGCTGGTGGAACTGGTGGTGGTGCCGGAATCGTGGTTCTACCGCGACCCGCAGGCCTTCAACGCCGCCACCGACTTCGTGCGCGCGCGGCTGGCGGCCGACGCCAACCGGCTGGTGCGCATCCTCTCGATTCCGTGCGCGGGCGGCGAGGAACCCTACACCATGGCGATGGTCCTGACCGACGCCGGCGTGCCGCCGCAGAACTTCATGATCGACGCCTACGACATCAGCCCCGGCTGCGTCGAGCGCGCCCGCGGCGGCGTATATGGCCGCAACGCCTTCCGCGCGCAGGACCTGACGTTCCGCGACCTGCATTTCAGCGAAATCGGCGCCAACGAATACCGCATCAGCGACGCGATCCGCAAACAGGTGCGCATCCGCCAGGGCAACCTGCTCGAATTCGACCTGAACACGCGCACGCACTTTTACGACGTCATCTTCTGCCGCAACCTGCTGATCTACTTCGACAAGCCGACCACCAAGGCCGCCATCGCGCGCCTGAAAATGCTGCTGCAGGACGACGGCCTGCTGTTCGCCGGCTACGCCGAAGTCCCGTCATTTTGCCGCCACGGCTTCACGCCCCTGCCCTACTCGCAAGCCTTCGGCCTGCAGAAAGAAACCGCCAAATCCGGGGTCAGTTCTGCC
>NZ_SPVG01000235.1 GCF_004614165.1 Duganella callida
GCTACGGCCTGGTGCTGGGGCGGCAGCAGGGCGGCATCGGCGGCGGTGGCGCGGCCGGCCAGGTAGGCGGCGTAGGCGCGGTCGGCGGGACCGGCATCCTCGGCCAGTTTGTCATAGCCCGCGCAGTCCTCGAACGCCAGCGCGGCGACGCGGGTGGCGCAGCGTATCAGTTCGGCGCGGATGATCAGGTCGACCTTGCCGGTGCTGGCCAGCGCGTCGCGGGCGCGCTGGTATTCCGCGTTTTCGACGCGCTGGTTGCCGCCCATGTAGGCGGCGTTGGCGCGTTCGATGCTGCCTTGCGCGTTCATCCGCCAGTCCGGTACCGGCGGGTTGTTGCCGCAGCCGGCCAGCAGCGCGGCGGCAAGAGCGATGGTCTTTTTCATGGCAGCTTGATCTCCGTGTCGCGCTTGAACGGCCATTTGCGGTTGATTTCGTTGACCAGTTGTTCGACCCGCCGCAAGCTGCTTTCCACTTCGGCGCGCAGCGTGCCCAGATCGGCCGTGGCTTCCTTGGTGTTGGATGCCACCGCTTGCGCTTCCACCAGCACCGCGTCCATTTTCTTCAGGCTGTTGCGGGCGTCGGCCAGGAGCCCGTTGAGCTGGACGATGGTGGCTTGGGCGTCGGTCATCACGCCCTGCTGGCCGAAGACGCGTTCGTCGGCATGGCCGATCAGGCTGTCGGCCTTGACCGCCAGCGCGTTGACGGTCACCAGCAGCTGGTTGGCCCGCTCGGCCAGTTGCGCGGCGTTCTTGTCGTCGCCGGCGATCAGGCCCATGGCGCCGTGCGGCCCATTCAGTTTGCCGGTGACGCCGGCGACATTGGCCAGGCTGGCCGCCAGCGCCGAGTTTTCGGCGGTCAGGTCGTTCAGGTTTTGCAGCAGGTCCTTGGCCGCCGCCAGCAGGCGCGGGACTTCGGCCGCCGGGTCGCCGACCAGCAGCGAACGGGTGGCGCCGTCTTCCAGCGGCGGATCGGTGGGGATGCCGGTGAAGGCGCGCAGCTTGGCGCCGCCGACGATGGCCCGCTCCAGCGTGAAGATGCTGGAGCTGCGCAGCCAGTGCGCGTCGGCGCGCGGCACGTCGACCACCACCCGGGCCTTGCCCTCCGGGCTCAGGGCGATGCGCCGCACCCGGCCGATGGGGAAGCCGGCGAAGGTGACGTCCATGCCGACCACCACGCCTTCCGAGTCGTCCGCCTGCAGGATCAGCGTCTGCGTGGATTCGAAGGCGCCGCGCGCGTACAGCAGATAGAGCGCGGAGCCCAGCACCAGCGCCACCAGTAACGCCAGTAGCATGGCGGCCTTGAATTCGGCGTTGCGCACTGGCGCGGCCTGATTGGTTTGTTCTGTCATCAGTAGTAATTCCCCATGAGCGAGGCGATTTCGATCAGCAGCATCACGGCAAACAGCCGCACCATGTCCGACAGGCCGTGCGTGACCTTGCTGCGGTAGCTGGCGCCAAAGTAGAAAGAAGACGCCATCGGTATCAGGCCGACGGCAAAGCTGAAGAACATGATCTTCAGGACCAGGATCAGCGACACGGCCGGATTGAACACCTGTCCGACCACGCGCGTGTAGCCGGCCAGCGCCCAGGGTGTGAAGCCGTACAGCGACCAGTAGGCCAGCACCAGCGTCAGGACGCAGCTGACGGCCGCCAGCATCCACACAGCAAACAGGCCGGCCGCCACCCGCGGGAAGAACTCGCGATGCAATTCGTCCAGCGTGACGTCGCCGTCGGCGCGCCGTTGCGCGTATTCCAGCCCGGCCGGCAGCGTGGTACGCAGGGCGACGAAGGCGGCCGCGGTCAGCGGTATCAGTTCCAGCACCAGCACGCGCACCACCATTTCCAGCGCAAAGCGCGAGAGGCCGTAACTCAGCGAGGTCACCACCACGATGCGGATCAACACCAGGCTGACCAGCGCCGACAGCACGCCGTACCAGGCCAGGTTGGGTGCGGTGTCGGCCACCAGGTGGCGCGCGAGCAGGGCGCGCTTGTCGCGGCTGTAGGTGGACGGCATCAGCGCCAGCGTGAACATGACCACCGCGAATTGCAGCAGCCGCCACCAGCTGTGCAGCCACGCGACTGTGCCGTGGTGCAGTCGTTGCAGGAGGGACGGTGGGCTTGCCTGTGCGTTCATGTTGGCATATTAGCACTGCGGCGACGACAGGGGGCGTCCGCTACTGTTCAGGGAAGGTGGCGATGATGGCATCGGCCGCCGCGCGCACGCGGGCGCTGCGGCTCAGGTCCGCGTGCATCACCAGCCAGACGTCGTACTGGTCGCTGCGTTCCGGCCAGACGCGCACCAGGGCGCGGTCCTTGTCGGCCATGTGGCAGGGCAGTTCGGTGATGCCCAGTCCCTGGCGCGCCGCTTCCAGCAGGGCCAGGCCGCTGTTGACCTCCATCGCCACGCGCGCATTGTGCACCGGCTCCAGGCAGATCTTTTCCTGATGGCGGTAGGCGACGCCGGGCTGGTAGATGACGATGTCGTGGCCGGCCAGGCCATTGCCCGGCACCGGCGTGCCGCGCCGCTTCAGGTAGGCGGCGGTGGCGTACAGGCCCATGTTGCGCCGGACCAGGTGGCGCGTTATCAGATCGGGGCTGGTGGGTTTGAGCGTGCGCACCGCCAGGTCGGCCTCGCGCCGGGTCAGGCTGGTGATGTCGGTGCTGGTGGTGAGCACGATGCGGATGTCGGGATGCTGTTCATGCAGCCGGCGCATGGCGTCGATCACGAAATGGCTGGCCATGGTGTCCGAGGTGGCCACGCGCACCACGCCGGACAGGCGGTTGTCCACGCCCAGCGTCTGGCGCTGGAACTGCAGCGCCGCCTGTTCCATCTTTTCGGCCGCGTCGACCGCCAGCTCCCCCGCCGGCGTGGCCATGTAGCCGGACGGGGTGCGCAGGAACAGGCGCACGCCCAGTGATTTTTCGAGCGCGTTGAGGCGGCGGCCGACGGTGGCCTGGTCGATGTCCAGCAATGCGGCGGCCGAGCGCAGCGTGCCTTTGCGGTGAATGGCGAGGAAGATGCGGGCGTTGTCCCAGTCCATGGCGGTCTCCTTGATGCAGTTTTGCATCAGAGCGCCGATGTTATGCGTATTTACTGCATCAGGCAAGCGGCCTACCATGCCGGCATGACTACCTCCACGGCCGCAGCGGCGCCAGCCCGCCAGGTCCCTCCCTTGTTGATGCTGATGACGCTGGCCATCGGCTTCGTGATGGCGATGATCGATGTCACCGCCGTCAATACCGCCTTGTCCGATATTTCGGTCAGCCTGAACGTGCCGCTGACGGGATTGGTCTGGGTGGTCGATGGCTACACGCTGACCTTTGCCGCGTTGCTGATGGCGGGTGGCGCATTGGCCGACCGCTTCGGCCCCAAAACCGTGTATCAGGGGGGACTGAGTGTGTTCATCGTCGGCTCCATCCTGTGCGCGCTGGCGCCCAGCGGCCAGGCGCTGATCGCCTCGCGGCTGCTGCAGGGCGCGGGGGCGGCGCTGTTCATGCCCAGTTCTTTGAGCCTGCTGACGCACGCCTATGAGGATCAGGCCACACGCGCGCGCATGCTGGGAACCTGGTCGGCCATCGTCGGCAGCTCGTCGGCGGCCGGGCCGCTGGTGGGCGGCATATTGGTCCACGAATTCGGCTGGCGCAGCGTGTTCTGGGTGAACGTGCCGATCGGCCTGCTGGGCATCGTTCTGACGCAGGTATTGGCGCCGGCCACCGCGCCGCATCAGCGGGCGCTGTCGATGCTGAGCCATGCGCTGGGCGTGGCGGCGCTGGCGGCCCTGAGTTTCGTGCTGATCGAAGGGCCGGTGCTGGGCTGGATGTCGCCGGCGGTGCTGGCGGCGGCGCTGGTCGCCGTGGTCGCCGCCGCCACCCTGGTGCGGCGCGAACGCACCGGCGCGCATCCGCTGCTGCCCAAGGCGCTGTTCGAGACGCCGGCGTTCGCGGCTGCCAATGGCGTTGGGTTTCTGATCAACTTTGCCGTGTTCGGGCAGCTGTTCCTGCTTAGCTTATTTATCCAGCAGGGTGGGGCGGATGCGCTGCAGACCGGCCTGAAACTGATCCCGATGATGGCCGCTTTCGCCATCGGCAATCTGACCTCGGGCCGCATCACGGCGCGTGTCGGTACGCGGCCGCCAATGCTGTATGGTCTGCTGGCGGGGCTGGCGATGGCGGTGCTGATGCTCGCCGGGTTGCGTCCGCAGACGCCTTATTGGCTGCTGGTGACGGCGGCGGTGGTGATGAATGTCGCCATCGGCATCGCGATTCCCGGCATGACGGCGACGGTGATGCTGGTGGCCGGCAAGGCCCACGCCAACAGCGCCGCCGCCGCGCTGAACGCCAACCGCCAGATCGGCGCGCTGGTGGGCGTGGCGCTGATGGGCACCGTACTGCACTTGGCGCCCGATTGGGCGCTGCGGCTGCCGCTGGCCTTCGGCCTGATCACGGCCGCCTATGCCGGCGCGCTGACGCTGGTGTACCGCTACGTCAGGCTGGCCAGGCCGGTGTAAAGGATCAGACGCCGCGGCTGGTGCGCCATGCGATCATCTCGGCAATGGTCAGGATGGGCATCTGGTGCTTTTCAGCGAAGCGTTCGATGTCGGCGCCGCGCATCATGGTGCCGTCCGCGTTCATCAGCTCGCACAACACGCCGGCCGGCTGCAGGCCGGCCATGGTGGCCAGGTCCACCGAGCCCTCGGTATGGCCTTTGCGCGCCAGCACGCCGCCCGGCGTGGCGCGCAGCGGGAACACGTGGCCCGGATGCACCAGGTCGGACGGCTGCGCATCGGCCGCGATGGCGGTGCGGATGGTGGTGACGCGGTCGGCCGCCGAGACGCCGGTGGTCACGCCTTCGCGTGCCTCGATCGACACCGTGAACGGCGTGCCATAGCGGCTGCCGTTATTGGCGGCCATCATGGGCAGCTCCAGCGCGCGCACCTTGTCGGCGCTAAGGCACAGGCAGACGATGCCGCTGCATTCGCGGATCATCATGGCCATGGTTTCGACCGTGATCTTTTCGGCGGCGACGATCAGGTCCGCTTCATTCTCGCGGTCGAAGTCGTCGAGCAGGATGATCGGCACGCCGGCGCGCATGGCGGCCAGCGCGGCCTGGATGCGGCCTTCCAGATCGTCGGATACCAAGGAATAGGGGGATACTGCGGTGTGGTCCAGCATGAGTGAAACGCTCCTCGAAAAAGACAGGAACGCGACAGGGCAAGCGAATACGCGCAGCCGGCCGGGCGCGAAAGCGCGGCAGGATGCGTCAAGCGCACATCTTCTTTCATCCGGACTGTAACCGTCGGCCCTGGAATTGCACCAGATCTGCGCATTTCTGCGCTCGCGGGCTTGGTGTCGCCACCTTACCGCCGGTGGGGAATCGCACCCCGCCCCGAAGACGTTGTTGTTGCCCGCCGGGCGGCGGGCAAGCGAGAATTCTAGCCTAAATTGCGGATTTCGGTGTAAGGTAGCTCTTCTCTACCTTTAATGCATACGGAATGAAGCTGATTACCCTGCGTATCCTGTCCGGCGCTGCACTTCTGGCGTGTTCCTTCCTGGCACAGGCCGACGCTCCTCCCCTGAAGTTAAGCGACAAGGTGCCGGTTGGTCCGCAGGTCAAGGTTGGCAAACTGGCCAATGGCCTGACGTATTACATCCAGCGGAACGGCCGCCCGGAGAAGAAGCTGGAACTGCGGCTGGTGGTCAAGGCGGGCTCCATCCTGGAGGACGAGGACCAGCAGGGCCTGGCCCACTTCACCGAACACATGGCCTTCAACGGCTCGACCCATTTCAAGCGCAACGAGCTGGTATCGTACCTGCAATCGATCGGCGTGAAATTCGGCGCGGACCTGAACGCGTACACCAGCTTCGACGAAACCGTCTACATCCTGCCGATACCGACCGATAAGAAGGAAATCGTGGAGCAGGGCTTCCAGGTGCTGGAGGACTGGGCGCATGGTCTGTCTTTCAATGATGCCGATATAGACAGCGAGCGCGGCATCGTGCTGGAGGAACTCCGCATGGGCAAGGGCGTGGACGACCGCATGAACAAGGTGGTGCTGCCCAAGGTGCTGAACGGCTCGCGCTACGCCCAGCGCATGCCGATCGGTAAAGAGGACACCCTCAAGACCTTCAAGTACGACGCCATCAAGCGCTTTTACCGCGACTGGTACCGGCCCGACCTGATGGCGGTGGTGGCGGTCGGCGACATCGAGCCGGACGAGGCGCAGCGCCTGATCGAGCAGCATTTCGGCCAGCTGAAAAATCCGGCCCATCCGCGCCCGCGCACGTACGCGAAGATCCCCGAGCGCCAGGATTCCGAAGGCGTGGTCTTCACCGACAAGGAGATCAGCGCCAACACGGTGTACATCCGCTACCCGATCCAGTCCTGGCCGGCCGGCGACACCATTGCCGACTACCGCCAGAAGCTGATCGAGAACATGTACAGCTTTATCCTGAGCCAGCGCATGTACGAGCTGACGCAGCAGGCCAATCCGCCGTTCCTGCAGGGCGGCAGCGGCATGAACAAGATCGTGCGCGGCTATCGTTCCTTCGGCGCCGGCGCGGTGCTGGGCAAGGCCGGCGCGACGCCGGCGATCAACGCGCTGGTGGCGGAAGACCAGCGCGCGCGCCAGTACGGCTTCACCGCCTCCGAGGTGGAGCGCGCCAAGAAGGGTATGCTGCGCAATTATGAGCGCATGTACGCCGAGCGTGACAAGTCCGATTCGGGCGGTTATGCGGCGGAATACATCCGCAACTTCCTGGAAGACGAATCGATTCCCGGCATCGCCACGGAATACCGCTACGCCACCGAGATGATCCCCGGGATCACCGTGGCCGAGGTGAATGCGGCGGTGCGCGCGGCCATCCCCAACGGCGAGAGCAAGCTGGTGATCTACAGCGGCATGGACAAGGCGGGCGTGACGCATCCGAAAGCGCAGGAGCTGGTGGCCATCGCCAGCACCGCCGAGAAGATCGCCGTCAAGCCGATCGAGGACAAGGTTTACGCCAGCCAGTTGATGCCGACCCCGCCCAAGCCGGGCAGCATCGTCAGCGAGACGCACGACGAGAAGATCGGCACCACCAGTCTGACCCTGAGCAACGGCGTCAAGGTGGTGCTCAAGCCGACCGACTTCAACAACGACCAGGTGATCCTGGGCGGCCTGCGCTACGGCGGCTGGTCGCTGCTGCCGGACAGCGACGTCTTCGCCGCGCACTATGCCAGCAGCATCGTCGGCCAGATGGGCGTGCTGAATTACACGCCGAACGATCTGGGTAAGGTTTTGGCCGGCAAGAGCGTGAGCTCGAGCGCGAATGTGAGCTCGCTCAATGAATCGGTGGGCGGCAGCTCCGGCAAGGACGACGTGGAAGCCATGCTGCAGCTGGTGTACCTGCAGATGACGCAGCCGCGCAAGGATGCCGCCATCTACAGCGCCTACGTCGACCGCCAGCGCGAACTGGCGCAGAACAATCTGGCGCGGCCGGAATCGGTGTTCTACGACACCGTCACCGCCACGCTCTACAACAACAGCCCGCGCGTGCTGCGCGCCGCCAAGCCGGCCGACTTCGACCAGCTGGCGCTGGACCGCGTGCTGGACATCTACAACAGCCGCATGTCGAGCGCGCGCGACTTCACCTTCTTCATCATCGGCAGTTTCGACGTCGAGAAGATCAAGCCGCTGCTGGCCACGTATCTGGCCAGCCTGCCGGCCGGCGAGATCCCGGTGGCCTTCAAGGACGAGGGCGTGCGGCCGATCAAGGGCGTGGTGAAGAAGGAGGTGCATGCCGGCGCGGAGCCCAAGAGCACGATTTCGCTGTCGTTCACCGGCGAGGTCGAATACTCGCGCGCCGCGCGCATGCGCTTGCAGGCGCTGGTGGAAGTCATGAACATCAAGCTGATCGAAACCCTGCGCGAGAAGATGGGCGCGATCTACAGCGGTGGCATGAGCGGCAGCATGAACCGCATCCCCTACGGTAACTACACCATCAACGCCAGCCTGCCGTGCGCGCCGGAGAACGTCGACAAGGTGCTGGCCGCGACCTTCGCCGAAATCGAGAAGGTCAAGCGCGACGGCGTGGAAGAGGCGGACCTGAACAAGGTCAAGGCGGCCTGGATCAAGGGCTACCGCAAGGGCTTGCGCGAGAACGGCTACTGGATGGCGTCGCTGCAGAACGCCTTCTTCAACAATAACAATCCGGAAGATATCCTCAGCTACGAGGCGCGCGTCGATGCGCTGACCACGGCCGACCTGAAAGAGGCGGCGCAGCGCTACTTCGACACCAACAACTACCTGCAGGTGGTGCTGTACCCGGAGAAGATGTAAGTCAGTCCGGCATGGCGTCGTGACAGACGACGCCCAGCTTGTTGCCTTCCGGGTCGCGGAAGCAGGCGCCGTAATAATCGGCATGGTGCTTCCTCCGGCGAGTGCTGATATCGTCGACATTCTGCCAGACCCGCAACCGTGCTGGCCGCGCACCCGGCAAATAAAAACATGCTAGGCTAGCAAGAAGATCCGGTCCGGCGCCCGCAGGCGGCCTGGCCTGGTGAAAACCGCAGCGGAGAAATGGAGAGGGGGTATGCGATGGCGATGCGAACTGGCTTGATCCTGTCGGCGCTGCTGTGGGCGGCCGCGCCGGCGATGGCGGCGGGCGCCGGACCGCTGCGGCATGACCACCCCGTCATCGGTACCTGGCGCATCACACTGCCGGACGGTTCCTGCACCGAGACTTACCGCATCCGCGCCGACGGCACCACGCTGGTGTTCAGCAACGAGGAAGTGGCCGAGTCCAGTTTCACCATCGCCGACAAGCCGGACAAGGACGGTTTCTACAAGGAGACCGACACCATCACCAAGGACAACGGCAAACTCGATTGCACCGGCGAGGTCACCAAGCCGGGCCGCGCGGTCACCAGCTATTTGCAGTTCCACCCGAGCGGCGACATGTTCCTGATGTGCGCCGAGCGCAGCCTCGATCGCTGCATCGGTCCGTTCGTGCGGGTCAAGGGCAGTACCATCTAGCTCGCGCGCCAGGCGCCCGGATTGACGCCGGCCCAGTCACGGAAGGCGTGGTTGAAGGCACTCTGCTCCTGGTAGCCGAGCAGGAAGGCAATATCGACCAGGCTCAGCTCCGGCCGGCGCAGATACTCCTTCGCCAGCGCAAAGCGCGCCTGGTCCAGCACCTGCTGGAAGGTGGCGCCGTCCTCGCTGAGCTTGCGCTGCAGGGTACGCGGCGAGAGCTTGAGCTTTTCCGCTATGGTGGCCAGCCGCACCTGGCCGTGCGCCAGATCGGCGACGATGGCCGCATGCACCTGTTGCACCAACGAGGGTGCCGTGGCCGCACGCTGCTGGAGCAGCTGCTCGGCGTGCTGCTGCAGCACCGGATACAGGCTGACATCCGCGTTCGGCACCGGCCAGGCCAGCATGGCGGCATTGAAGCTGGCGGCATTGTGCGCGGCGCCGAAGTCCGGCATCGCCCCCAGCACCCGCACGTATTCGTCGCGCAGTTCGGGCGGGCCGCCGTCGTGCGTCAGCGTGACCTGGTTGGCCGGCAGCTGCATGCCGGCCAGCCAGTTGCTGAATACGCGGATGCCGGAGAACACGCTGTCGGCCAGATGGCGGTGCGCGCCGGAGTAGTTGCTGTGCCAGGTGTAGTGGGCGATGCCGTCGTCGTCGGTGGTCAGCGTCGAGCGGCCCAGGTCGTGCGCCAGCTGCTCGTAGCGCATGGTCTGCTCGAACACCTGGCCGAAATCGCGGCAGCTGAGCAGGATCAGGCCATACACGGTATAGGTGCCCAGCTTGACGCACTGGCCCACGTGCAGGCCGAAGTGGGGATCGCCGGTCAGCCCGGCGGCCAGGTCGAGCAGGCGCACGTAGTCGTCGGCGGGCAGGGTTTCCGGCAGCGGCTCCAGCGCACCCGATGGCAGGCCGGCGGCCTGTTCCAGCGCTCGCGCCGTGACGCCGCGCCGGGCGGCGGCTTCCAGCAGCGGCTGCAGATACGATCCGGCAACGCGGTTGGCACGATCGAACAAGGCGGATGTCATGAATGCGCAATACCGGCGGAGGGCATTGTTTTAATCTCAAAGCGTGAATAATCGGAGTATAGCAAGCGCTCCGGCTACGGGGATAAAAACAATGAGGCGCTGGAACGGTTGGGGTGACGATACGATTGAGTTTGCGCTGAGCGCGGAGGCACTGGCGTTCCTGGCGCAGCGCATCGGCGCCGGCACGCCGGTGGCGGACGCCGACCTGGCGCAGGTGTGCGCGCAGATAGGCGGATCGCGCCTGCCGCCACAGCGGCTGATCGATACGTCGCCCGAAGTCAGGCTGCGCAATGCCTGCGGCCAGAGCCTGCCGGACTGGCTGCGGCTGCGCTATGGCGTGATCGGTACGGCGCCGGATGGCGTGGCCTATCCGGAAAGCGCGCAGGAGGTGCGTGAACTGCTCGATCATGCGCAGCAGTATGGCGTGGCGGTGATCCCGCAGGGCGGCGGCACCAGCGTGGCCGGGCATCTGACGGCGCCGGCCGGTACCCGTCCGGTGCTGGCGGTGAATCTGACGCGCATGCGGCAGCTGCGCTACCTGGATACGGAATCGCAGCTGGCGACCTTCGGCGCTGGCGTGTTCGGGCCGGATCTGGAAGCGCAACTGCGCGCGCGTGGCTATACGCTGGGGCATTTTCCGCAATCGTTCGAGTATTCGACCCTGGGCGGCTGGATCGCCACGCGCTCGTCGGGGCAGCAGTCCTTGCGTTACGGCCGCATCGAGCAGATGTTCCGCGGCGGGACGGTCGAGACGCCGTCGGGCACGCTCCAGCTGCCGACTTTTCCCGCATCGGCGGCCGGCACCGATCTGCGCGAGGTGGTGCTGGGTTCCGAGGGCCGGCTCGGCATACTGACCGAGGCCACGGTGCGGGTGGCGCCGCTGCCCGAGTATGAGGCGTTCCACGCGGTGTTCTTCCCGGACTGGAAGGCGGCGGAGACGGCGGTGCGGCAGATCGCGCAGGCCTGTCTGCCGCTGTCCATGCTGCGGCTGTCGAATCCGCTGGAGACGCTAACCATGCTGGCGCTGGCCGGCCATCGGCGCCTGATCGCGCTGCTGGAAAAATATCTGGCGCTGCGCGGCTGCCGCGAGCAGAAGTGCATGCTGCTGATCGGCGTCAGCGGCCGGCGCGCGCCGGCACGGGCGGCCTTGCGCGAGGCGCTGCTGCTGGCGATGCCGCACGGCGGCGTGCACGTGGGGCGCCAGATGGGCGACAAGTGGAAGCAGAACCGCTACCGCAACGTCTATCTGCGCAATGCCGCCTGGAGTCACGGCTACGCCATCGATACGGTGGAGACAGCGGTCGACTGGCCGCGGGTGGAGATCATGATGCGGGCGGTCGAGCGCGCGGCCGCCGTGGCGCTGGAGCAGTACGGGGAGCGGGTGCACGCGTACACCCATCTGTCGCATCTGTACGCGCAGGGCGCCAGTGTGTACACCACGTTCGTGTATCGTCTGGCGGGAAATTATGAGGCCGACCTGGCGCGCTGGAAGTCGTTGAAGAAGGCGGCCAGCATGGCGATCGTGGAGAACGGCGGCACCATCAGCCATCAGCACGGCGTGGGCAGCGACCATGCGCCGTATCTGGCGGCGGAGAAGGGGGCGTTGGGGATGTCGACGATGCGCGCGCTGTTCGAGCATCTCGATCCGCAGCAGATCATGAACCCCGGGAAGCTGCTGCCGTGAGCCGGCGCGCGGACCTGGCGGCGCTGCTGGCGCGCGAATGGGATGTGCTGGTGATCGGCGGCGGCATCACCGGCGCCGGCATTCTGCTGGAGGCGGCGCGGCGTGGCCTGAAAACGCTGCTGGTGGAACAGCGCGACTTCGCATGGGGGACATCGAGCCGGTCTTCCAAGCTGGTGCACGGCGGCCTGCGCTATCTGAAGGAGGGACGGCTCGGCTTGACGCGCGAGTCGGTGCATGAGCGCGAACATCTGCTGCGGCAGGCGACAGGGCTGGTGGAACCGCAGAGTTTCGCGTTCGGCGATTACGCGGGACGCAAGCCGGGGCGGCGCTCGTTCCTGTTCGGACTGGCGATTTACGACCGCATGGCGGGGCAGCAGGCGCGCCACTATTACAGCCGCGAGGAGTTTGCCGCGCTGGCGCCGAATGTCGCCATGGACGGCCTGCAGGGCGGCATGGTCTACACCGACGCCAAGACCGACGACGCGCGCCTGGTGCTGCGCGTGCTGCAGGAGGCGCGCCGGCACGGCGGCGTGGCGCTCAATTACATGGCGGTCGAATCGCTGCTGCGCGCCGGCGACAGCGCCGATGTGGGCGGCGCGACGCTGCGCGACAGCCTGACCGGCGAGAAGCATGGGGCAGCGGCACGACTGGTCATCAATGCCACCGGCGTGTGGGCCGATCGATTGCGCGCGTCGGGCAGCATGGCCGGTGCTTCCGCCGGTCGCGTCACCAGCGAAAGCGTCGCCGGCGGCAGTCACGCACCGGCGGCCGCTGGCATCGTTCCGCGTTTGCGGCCCTTGCGCGGCAGCCACCTGGTGCTGCCGGCCTGGCGGCTGCCGCTGGCACAGGCGATCAGTCTGATGCACCCGCTCGACGGCCGCCCGGTGTTCGCCTATCCGTGGGAAGGCGTGACGCTGGTGGGCACCACCGATGTCGATCACCGCGCCGACCTGTCGCTGGAAGCCGCCATCACGCGCGCGGAATTCGATTACCTGATGGGTGCATTGCACGCGCAGTTCCCCCAGCTGCATCTGGATGAGGACGACGTCATCTCCACCTACGCCGGTGTGCGTCCGGTGATCGACAGCGGCAAGGCCGATCCATCCAAAGCGGGGCGCGAGCACGCGCTGTGGCTGGAGGATGGCATGCTGACCGTCACCGGCGGCAAGCTGACCACCTTCCGCGTGATCGCCCTGGACGCGCTGAAGCTGGCCGCGGCGCGGCTGCCGCAACTGCAAGGCCAGCTCGCGCCGCGTCCCGTTTTCGCGTCGGCGCCGCCGTTGCGCTACACGGCGGCGTTGCCGTCGGGCCAGGCGCAGCGCCTGCAGGGCCGCTACGGCGCGCAAGCGCAGGCGCTGGTCGATGCCGCGCAGCCGGGCGAACTGGCCTGTATCCCCGGCACCGAAACCATCTGGGCGCAGCTGCGCTGGGCCGCGCGGCATGAGGATGTGTGCCGGCTGGAGGACCTGCTGCTGCGCCGCAGCCGCATCGGCCTGCAGCTGCGCGGCGGCGGCGTCGCCATTCTGCCGCGCGTGCGCGCCATCTGCCAGCCGGAACTCGGCTGGAGCGATCCACAATGGCAGGCCGAGGAGCGGGCCTACCTGGCCCTCTGGCAGCGGCATTACAGCTTGCCCCGGCAATAATCATCCCGAGACACCATGGCGGACCGATATCTGCTCTCCATCGACAACGGCACGCAGAGCGTGCGCGCGCTGCTGTTCGACTTGAACGGCAACCTGGCGGCCAAGGCGCAAATCCCCCTGCAAGCCTATTTTTCCGAGCATCCCGGCTGGGCGGAGCACGACGCCGACGGCTACTGGGACGCGGTGGGCGCGGCCTGCCGCCAGCTGTGGCGCGGCACCGACATTCCGCCCGGCGCGGTTGCCGGCGTGGCGGTCACCACCCAGCGTGGCACGGTGGTCAATCTGGACCGCGACGGCCGGGTGCTGCGGCCCGCCATCACCTGGCTGGACCAGCGCCGCGTCGGCAGGCGCAAACCTTTGAGCCTGCTGTGGCGCACGGCCTTCAAACTGGCGCGGGTCGAAGACACCATCGAATACTTCCGGCGCGAAGCGGAGATCAACTGGATCGCCGAACAGCAGCCGGAGATCTGGGCGCGCACGCACAAATATCTGCTGTTGTCCGGCTTCCTGAACTACCGTTTGTGCGGACGCTATGTGGATTCAACCGGCTCGCAGGTGGCTTACCTGCCGTTCGACTACCGGCGTCACCGCTGGGCCAGGGCCGGCGACTGGAAGTGGGAGGCGCTGGCCATCCGTGCCGAGATGCTGCCCGAGCTGGCGGCGCCGGGCACCGTGATCGGCGCCATCACCGCCGCTGCCGCGGCGGCGACCGGCATCCCGCAGGGCACGCCGCTGGTGGCCGCCGCCGCCGACAAGGCGTGCGAGGTGATCGGCGCCGGCGGCCTGGCGCCGCACATCGCCTGCCTGAGCTACGGCACCACGGCCACCATCAACACCACCAGCCGCAAATACGTCGAAGTCACGCCCTACATCCCGCCGTATCCGGCGGCGCTGCCGGGCGCCTACAGCACCGAGGTGCAGATCTTCCGCGGCTACTGGATGGTCAACTGGTTCAAGGAGCAGTTCGGGCATCTGGAACAAATGACCGGCGCGCAGCGGGGCATGGCGCCGGAAGCCATGTTCGACCAGCTGGTCGACGCCGTGCCGCCCGGTTCCATGGGACTGATGCTGCAGCCGTACTGGAGTCCCGGCATCCGCATCCCCGGTCCCGAGGCCAAGGGCGCGATGATCGGCTTCGGCGACGTCCACACGCGCGCCCATGTCTATCGGGCGATCCTGGAAGGCCTGGCCTACGCCCTGCGCGAAGGGAAGGAACGCATCGAGCAACGCAGCGGTGTGAAAGTGACGGAGCTGCGCATCGCTGGCGGCGGTTCGCAGAGCGACGCCGCGATGCAGCTGACGGCCGACATCTTCGGCCTGCCGGCGGCGCGCGCGCACGTATACGAAAGCTCGGGGCTGGGGGCGGCGATCGCGATTGCGGCGGGCCTGGGCCTGCATCCGGGCTTCGACAGCGCCACGCGCGCGATGACGCGTCCGGGCCGGGTGTTCCAGCCTATCGCCGCCAACCGCCAGCTGTACGACCGGCTGTACCGGCGCGTCTACCTCAAGATGTACCAGCAGCTGCAACCGCTGTACCGGCAAATCGCCGACGTCACCGGCTACCCGGAGCAGCTGTAAGTCGGCTCTGACCCCGATGTTAGCGCATCACCAGCGCTTTGACGGTGTCCAGCGAGGCGCTGGCGGTGCGGGTCGATTGCACCTGGTTGCGGCCGCCCTCCTTGGCGACGTACAGGGCGCGGTCGGCGGCCACAAACAGCGATTCGGTGTTGTCCAGCTGGTGCGGGTGGATGGTGGCCACGCCGATGCTGACCGTCAGCCACGCCGAGGTGGTCGAGCGCGGGTGCGGGATCTGCAACGCTTCGATGTGGCCGCGGATCGCTTCGGCCAGGTGCACGGCCTTGCCGGCGTCGGTTTCGGCAAACAGCAGCACGAATTCCTCGCCGCCGTAGCGCGCCGCCAGGTCGGTCGGCCGGTGCGCGTGCGAGGCGATTGCCTGCGCCACCTGCTGCAAACAGACGTCGCCGGCCGGATGGCCGAGGGTGTCGTTGTACAGCTTGAAGTGGTCGACGTCCAGCACCACCAGCGACAGCGGCTGGCCGCTGCGCATGGCGCGCTGCCATTCCTTTTCGAGGAAGGTGTCGAAGTGGCGGCGGTTGGCGATCTTGGTCAGCGGGTCGACCATGGCCGCGCGCTGCAGCGCGTCTTCCGATTGCTTGTGATGGGTGATGTCGTGCAGCAGGCCGATGAACAGCGGCTGGCGCAGATACATGGGCGTCAGGGTCAGGTCCATGCACACCGAGCTGCCGTTGCGGTGGCGGATGATGACTTCGCGCGTGCCGTGGTTGTGCGCGCTCTGCGGCGCGGCGGCGTAACGGCCGAAGTAGTCGAGGTATTCCTGCGCCACCAGGGGGTTCAGCAGGTCGGCGATGTTGCGGCCGGCCAGCTGGTCGTGCTGGTAGCCGAGGTATTTGTCGCAGGCCGGGTTGGTGAACTGGATGCGGCCGTCGGCCTCGATGATCAGCAGGCCCTCGGCCATGTTGTTGACGATGGTGCGCAGGCGTTCGGCCTGTTCTTCGTGGGTCTCGCTGCGGCTGCGGATCTGCAGCTGGGTACGCACGCGCGCGCACACTTCGGGCAGGCGCAGCGGCTTGCCGATGTAGTCGACCGCGCCCAGGTCGAAGCCGGCCACGACGTCGTCGGTGCCGGTGCGCGCGCTCATGAAGATGACCGGGATGCGCTGCGTGCTGGCGTGGCTTTTCAGCTGGCGGCAGGTTTCGTAGCCGTCCATGCCCGGCATCATGATGTCGAGCAGGATCAGGTCCGGATGCACGCGGCGGGCGATCTTCAGCGCGCGCTCGCCGGAGTTGGCGACGAAGGTCTGGTAGCCCTGTTCGACCATCAGCTTGCGCAGCGTGCCGAGGTTGTCGGGGGCGTCGTCCACGATGAGGATCGCGGCATCGCGCCGCGTGGCAAAGCTCAGACTTCCGGAATTCATTGGTGTGCGCCTTTAACCTGGTGGGCTCGATAGTCGCACGGCGGCAGTTGCGCGGGTCGGCAACCGGACGTGGTGGCAGGAGGTGTTTGTACTGGTGTCGACAAAGGCTGGCCTGATATGAAAGTGACTATCTGTTCAAATCATACCGCTTTGCAACGTTTGCATGGGAAGAAATTGCAGGCTTTTTTTCGGTGTTGTCGCGGATGCACGAAGCCGCAGCCGGGCTTGTATCCGCCAGTGTAGGGAAAGTTGGTGGGAAGTTAAAGCTTGGCCGCCATTTTGTGACTATTGGTCGCAAAATGGCGGCGCCGGTGTTGTATTTTTGCCGGCGGCGGCACACCGCCCGCGGTGGTGCGGATTACAGCTTGGCGGCGATCAGTTTGCCCAGCACTTCGATGCCGTGGCGGATGCGCTCCGGCGGCACGGTGACGAAGGACAGGCGCAGCGTGTTGGTGGCCGCCTCGTTGGCGTAGAACGGCGCGCCGGGCACGAACGCCACTTTCTGGGCGATGGCTTCATCGAGCAGCTGCATGGCGTTGATGTGTTGCGGCAGGGTGACCCAGATGAACATGCCGCCTCCCGGCCTGGTCCATTCGACGCCGGCCGGGAAGTGCTGGGCCATGGCGTCCAGCATGACCTGGCACTGGTCGCCGTACAGCTGGCGGATTTTCGGGATGTGGCGTTCCAGGAAGCCGTCCTTGACCACTTCGTGCACCACCATCTGGGTCAGCTGCGAAGTGTGCAGGTCGGCCGCCTGCTTGGCCAGTTCCAGGCGGCGCGCCAGCGGCAGCGGGGCGCAGACGTAGCCGAGGCGGATGCCAGGGGTCAGCACCTTGGAGAAGGAGCCCATGTAGATCACGCCGTCCGGGTTCATCGCCACCATCTTCGGCAGCGGGTCGCCCTTGTAGCTCAGGGCGCCGTAAGGATCGTCCTCGATCAGCGGCAGGCCGTGGCGGGCGCAGGTTTCCACCAGCTGCTGGCGGCGCTCGACCGACAGCGTGCGGCCGGTCGGGTTCTGGAAGTTCGGCAGCGAGTACAGCAGACGCGCGCCGTCAGCCACGGCGTCGATCGACTCGGGCACCAGGCCGTGTTCGTCAGTGGCCACCGATTTGAATTCGGGACGGTAGACCGAGAACGCCTGCAGCGCGCCCAGGTAGGACGGGGTCTCGACCAGCACGCGGCTGCCTTCGTCGATCAGCACCTTGCCCAGCAGGTCCAGCGCCTGCTGCGAGCCGGAGGTCATCAGGATCTGTTCGGGCACGATTTTGGCGCCGTCCACCGACAGCGCGTCGGCGATCCACTGGCGCAGCGGGGTGTAGCCGTCGGTCGGGCCGTATTGCAGGGCCACTTTGCCGTTGTCGCGCAGGACCTTGTCGAAGGCAGCCTGCATTTCCTCGACCGGGAAGGTCAGCGGCGACGGCAGGCCGCCGGCAAACGAGATGATTTCGGGCTGCTGGGTGATCTTGAGGATTTCACGGATGAACGAGGCTTGCAGCTGCTCGGCGCGTTCGGCGAAACGCCAGTTGATCGGATTCGGGTTTTCGATTTTCATACATGTCTCACTTAGAGGGACCGGCGTGGCCGGTCATTCATCAAGCGCGCTTGTGGCGTGCTCTTATCAAAGGAACGGCAGCGGATAAGCTGCCGCCCGCTTACGCGACTTCCGCGATCAGTTCGATTTCGACGCAGGCGCCAAGCGGGATTTGGGCGACACCAAAGGCCGAGCGGGCGTGTTTGCCGGCGTCGCCGAAGACTTCGCCCAGCAGCTCGGAAGCGCCGTTGGTGACCAGGTGCTGTTCGGTAAATTCGGGGGTGGAGTTCACCAGGCTCATGACCTTGACGATGCGCTTGACGCGGGTCAGGTCGCCGCCGACGGCCGCCTGCAGCGTGCCGATCAGGTCGATGGCGATGGCGCGCGCGGCGGCCTTGCCTTCAGCGGTATCGATGTTCTTGCCCAGCTGGCCTGTCCAGACGCTGCCGTCGGCACGCTTGGCGATGTGACCAGACAGGAATACCAGGTTGCCGGTCTGGGCGTACATGACGTAGGCGGCGGCTGGGGTGGCTGGTGCGGCCAGGGTGATGTCGAGGGCTTTCAGTTTTTCGTAGACAGACATGTGCTTATCCAATTGTTAAGAGGTGATGCAAGGGTGAGTCCCCTATTGTACGACTTGCCGCCGGTGCTGCCCACAATTGCGGCAAAATCAAGATAGTGTATGGTGTCAGCCCCGTTTTACCTGCATTTTGCGGCCGAGGCCCACGGTGGCGATGACGGCGATTGCGAAGATCAGGGTGGGCCATTCCAGCGTCTCGCCGAGCACGGCGGCGGCGCCCAGTACAGACAGAAAGGGCTGGACCAGCTGTACCTGGCCGACCCGGGCCACGCCGCCCAGCGCCATGCCGCGGTACCAGAACACGAAGCCGATGAACATCGAGAACACGGAAACGTAGGCGAAGCCGCTCCAGGCGGCGGCGCTGGCCTGGGCGATCCGCGCCCGGTCGTGCCAGGCGATCCAGCCGGTCACGGGCAGCAGCAGCGGCGCGGACAGCAGCAGCGCCCAGCAGATGGTCTGTTCGCCGCCCAGGGTTTGCGACAGGCGGCCGCCGGCCGCGTAGCCCATGGCGGCCAGCAGGACGGCGGCAAAGATGGCCAGGTCGGCGGCGTGCAGGCTGCCGCCGCTCTGGCGCAGCGCAAAGCCGACCACCAGCGCCGAGCCTATGATGGCCATGGCCCAGAAGCCTCTCGATGGCCGCTCGCCGGCCAGCAGCGCGGCGAACAGGGCGGTGGCCAGCGGCAGGATGCCGACCAGTACGGCGCCGTGGGCCGCCGGGACGGTGCGCAGGGCGATGGAGGTCAGCCAGGGAAAGCCGATCACGCAGCCGAGGGCGACCATGGCCAGCGCGGGCAGGGCGGCGCGCGGCGGCAGCGGGGTGCGCTTCCAGTACAGCCAGCCGGCGGCCAGTACAGACGCCGCCAGCGCGCGGCCGAGGGCGACGAAGGTGGCCGGCAGGCCCGACCCGGCCAGGGCGTCGGCGGGTAGGGCCGTGAGTGCGTCCGACACGCCTGCTGCCTGTCA
>NZ_SPVG01000060.1 GCF_004614165.1 Duganella callida
GCCCGGCGCGGCCGTCGGGGGCAAGGTCGGGCGCGTTGTGGGCCGAACCGCGCGGCGCCCGCCACAGCGCAATCAGCACCGCGCCGGCCACCAGCACGAACACCAGCGTGCACAAGATCAGGGTGCCGTTCCACAGATGCAGAATGTGCTCGGCCTGCACGCCGCCGGGCTGCAGCGCATCCTGCCGCACCGCGACGCTGACAGCCTGGGACGGCGTCGCCGCCATACTCAGCCTCCCTTATCGGGCCCGACTGCGGACCGCTCCAGGGTGATGGCGACCGATTTCGCGGCCGGCACCATGCTGTCGATCGCATGGTGCGATAGCGGCACCAGCGGATTGCATTCCGGGTAGTAGCCGGCCACACAGCCGGCCGGCACGTCATAGGACACCAGGCGCAGGCCGCTGACCCGGCGCGGAATACCGTCGGCGGCGATGCCGCAGGCGTCCACCAGCGCGCCGGCTTCGAGGCCCAGCTGATGCAGATCGGCCGGATGGATCAGCAGCACCTTGCGGCCGCCGCTGATGCCGCGGAAACGGTCATCCTCGTTGTACAGCGTGGTGTTGAACTGGCCGTCGCTGCGGATGGTGAACAGGCGCAGCACCGTGCCGCCCTCCTTCAGCTGGTCGGGATCGGCTTCCAGCCCCTTGGGCACGATGAATTCCGCCTTGCCGCTGGGCGTTTTCCATTTGCGCTCGGCGGCCGCCACCGGCCGGCGGAAACCGCCCGGCGTCCACATGCGCTGATTGAAGTCGTGGAAAATGTCCGGATAGGTCTCGGCGATGGCGTCGCGGATCTTGCTGTAATCGGCCACCCAGTCGTCCCAGGGCACGGCCCGGTTGGGCGGCAGCGTGGCGCGCGCCAGGCCGGCGATGATGGCCGGCTCGGAACGCAGCAGCTCGCCCGCCGGCTCGGCCCTGCCGCGCGAGCCGTGCATGCAGCCGGTACTGTCCTCCACCGCAACCGACTGCTCGCCGCCGGCCTGGCGGTCGATCTCCAGCCGGCCCAGGCAAGGCAGGATGTAGGCCACCTCGCCATGCACCAGGTGGCTGCGGTTGAGCTTGGTCGAGACCTGCACCGTCAGCCGCAAGCGCGGCCAGGCCGCCTCCATGCGCGCCGTGTCCGGGATCGCGCGCACGAAATTGCCGCCCAGGCTGACGAAGGCGCGCACCGAGCCGTCGAGTATGCCCTCGCAGGTTTCCACGGTGTTCAGACCCTTCTCGCGCGGCGGCTCGAACTGGTATTGCTGTTTCAGCTTGTCGAGCGGCGCCAGCTCGGGCTTCTCGGTGATGCCCACCGTGCGCTGGCCCTGCACGTTGGAATGCCCGCGCACCGGGCAGATGCCGGCGCCCGGCTTGCCGATATTGCCGCGCATGAGCAGCAGATTGCTGAGCATCTGCACGTTCTGCACGCCGTGACGATGCTGGGTCAGGCCCATGCCATAGATGCCGATCACGCGCTCGGCGGCCATATAGGTGGCGGCGGCCTGCTCCAGCTCGGCGCGCCGCAGGCCGGACACGTGCTCGATCTCGTCCCAGCTGACCGCCTGCAGCGCCTGCGCGAACCCGGCATAGCCATGGGTGTGCTCGTCGAGGAAGGCCTGATCCACCGCACCGGCCGCCAGCACCGCCTTGCACAGTCCCATGATGGCCGCGCTGTCGCCGCCGGCGCGCACCCGCAGGTACTGGGTGCTGATGCTGGTGTCGGCCGGCGTCAGCATGTCCATCGGCGACTGCGGATTCGCGAAATTCATCAGCCCCGCCTCATGCAGCGGGTTGAAGGTGACGATTGGAATGCCGCGCTTGCGCGCATCCTGCAGCTGGTGCAGCATGCGCGGGCTGTTGGTGCCGACGTTCTGGCCGAAGAAGAAGATGCAGTCGGTCTGCTCGAAATCGTCCAGCGTCACGGTGCCGATCGGTACGCCGATGGTCTTGGGCAGCGCCACCGAGGTGCTCTCGTGGCACATGTTGGAACTGTCCGGCAGATTGTTGTTGCCGTACAGGCGCGCAAACAGCTGGTACATGTATGAGGCTTCCAGCGATGCGCGGCCGGAGCTGTAAAACACCACGCTCTTCGCTTCCAGCGCCTGCAATTCGCGGCCGATCTCGGCGAAGGCGCTGTCCCAGTCGACCGGCAGATAGCGGTCGCTGGCGGCATCCCAGCGCATCGGCGTGGTCAGGCGGCCCTGGTCTTCCAGCGCGAAATCGCGCCAGGCCAGCAGTTCGCGCACCGTGTGGGCGGCAAAGAAATCCGGCCCGCAGCGCTTGCCGGTCAGCTCCCAGGCGGTGGCCTTGGCGCCGTTCTCGCAGAACTCGAAGGGATGCGGATGGGCCGGCTTGGCCCAGGCGCAGCTGACGCAGGCGAAGCCGTCGGGCTTATTTTGGTGCAACAATAATTTGGCGTCCGTCAGCGGCACGCGCTGGTGCAGCAAGGCGGTACTGACTTCCTTGAGGGAGCCCCAGCCGCCCGCGGTATGGCTGTGTGGTTCGGGTAAACCTGGTTTCATGGCGCAGTCCTCTGATGAACTACGATTCTGCGAGCGTGTCCGGGACGTCACTGTACGCCAGCGTACCGAGGAGCGCATTTGCGGGCGACCTATGCCAAAATGGTATTGCTCTTGGTATTTTTGGCATTGGAGAACCAGGGCTTGCTGCTATAGCATTAGGAACTTACTATACAAGAGACGTTTCCCATGCCCGCACCACTCTCCACCGCCGCCGGCGCCGTGCAGCCGCAAGCGCAGTCGGCCAATCCCCGCGCCGTGTTGTCCCTGCTGACCAGCCTGTTTTTCACCTGGGGCTTCATCACCGTTATCAACAACACGCTGCTGCCGCACCTGCGCAGCGTCTTCGACCTGAACTACACCCAGACCACGCTGATCGAATCGGTGTGGTTCATCGCCTATTTTTTCGCGTCCATCCCGTCGGCGCGCCTGATCGAGCGCGTGGGTTATCAAAAATCCATGGTCGTCGGCCTGTGCATGATGGCCGTCGGCGCCCTGCTGATGATCCCGGCCGCCCGTCTGCCGTCGTATGGCGTGACCTTGTGCGCGCTGTTCGTGATCGCTTGCGGCATTACTCTGTTGCAAGTTTCGGCCAATCCGTATGTGGCCGTGGTCGGCTCGCCGGAGACCGCGTCGTCGCGCCTGAACCTGGTGCAGGCCTTCAATTCGCTGGGCGCGACGCTGGCGCCGCTGTTCGGCGCTTACCTGATCCTGGGCCGTTCCGCTTCCGGCACCGCCGAGGCGGGCCACGTCCTGACCCAGGCCGAAAAGCTGGCCGACGCCCAGGCCGTGCAACTGCCGTATCTGATCGTGGCCGGCGTGCTGGTGGTCCTGGCGCTGGTGATCGCGCGCTTCCCGATGCCGGCCATGCACCACGCCAGCCGCCGCGTGTCGGACGCCGAGCGTGAAAAACTGTCGCTGTGGAAGCACCGCAACCTGGTGTTCGGCATTCCCGCCATCTTCATCTACCTGATCGCCGAAATCGGCGTGGCCAACCTGTTCATCAACTTCACCGGCCAGCCGGAAATCGGTGGGCTCAGCCATGAACAAGGCGCGCATTACCTGTTCCTGCTGTGGGGCGGCATGATGGTGGGCCGTTTCGTCGGCGCCTGGGCCATGAACAAGACCTCCGCCGAGCGCGTGCTGGCGTTCTGCGCGATCGGCGCCTTCATCGTCATGATGATCGCGGCGCTGGGCACCGGCAGCCTGGCCATGTGGGCGCTGATCTCGGTCGGCCTGTTCCACTCGGTGATGTTCCCGACCATCTTCACGCTCGGCATCAAGGGCCTGGGTCCGCTGACCGAAGAAGGCGCCGGCCTGCTGATCATGGCCATCGCCGGCGGCGCGCTGGTGGTGGTGCAGGGCTGGCTGGCCGACACCGTCGGCCTGCAACTGTCCTTCCTGCTGACCGCGCTGTGCGAACTATACGTGCTGTTCTACGCCGTGTGGGGCTCGAAAGCAACGAACGCCTTCAAGGAAGGCGCCTGAGCCCGGTTTAGCGTTATGATGACCACTCTCACCGTATCCTGGGAGGGTGGTCATGCGTGTGCGCCTGCTGCTGTTGTTGCTGGTCGTCTGTCTGGGCGCCGGCGCGGCTGAGCGCACCATCCTGGTGGTCGAAAGTTACGACCCCGGCTTCCCCTGGGATGTCTCCTACAAAAGCGCGCTGACGGCGCGGCTGGAGCCGGCCTATCACCTCGAATACGTGGCGCTGGACACCAAGCGTCTGCCGGTGGCCCAGCATGCGGCCATGGCCGACAAGGCCTGGGCCGCGTATCTGCGGCTGAAACCCGAGCTGGTGATTCTCGGCGATGATGCCGCGCTGAGGCTGCTGGTGCCGCGGCTGGCCGCCACGGCCACACCGGCCGTCTACCTCGGCATCAACAACAACCCGCGCGCGTACTTCGATCCGGCCGCCGTGCCCAACGTCACCGGCGTGCTGGAGCGGGTGCAGGCCAAGCGCGGCATCGCCCAGCTGCGCAAGGTACTGCCGCACGCGCGCCGGCTGCTGTTTTTGCTGGATACGGATTTCACCTCCGCCGTCATCTTTCAGGAAGTGTTCCAGCGCATCACCCATCTGTCGATAGAAGGCCTGGCGGTCGACATCAAGCTGGTGGCCAGTTGGGACGAATGGCAGGCTGAAGTGACCGGCGCGGCGCGCAACTACGATGCCCTGTTCGTCGGTCCCGGCCAGGCGCTGCGCGACAGCAGCACGCAAAACGCCCACCCGTCGATGGACGTGATGCGCTGGACCTCCGCCAACGCCAGCGTGCCGATGTTCGCCTTCTGGGATTTCATGGTCGGCCCGGACCTCGCCACCGGCGGACTGGTGCTGAGCGGCCGAGACCAGGGTGCGGCGGCGGCCGACATCGCGTTGAAAATCCTCGGCGGCGCCGCGCCGAAAACGATTTACCCCGTTACCGCCGACCGCGGCGCGTTCCTCTTCAGCCGCAAGCAACTGCGGCGCTGGAACCTCACCCTGCCGCCGGAGATTGCCGCGCAGAGCAAATTCACCGATTGATCATGTATCACCAGAATAGATCGAAAGACTTCCGGGCGAGATAGAAGACGCGGAATCCGCGACGCGCCGGGAGGCCCCCCAACCACTGTCAAAGCGTTAGTCCTCAGGCTCGCGTCCAGTCCAGATCGAGCGCGCGGAAATCGACCGGCGCCATGCCGTAAGCGCGGCGGAAGGCGCGGCTGAAATGCGCGGCATCCTGAAACCCCAGGTCCTGTCCGATGCTGCCGATCCGCGCGGAGGGCGAGAGCAGGATTTCATTGGCGGCCTCGCGCAGCCGGCAGTTGCGGATATAGGCGGCAATGCCGCCTTCGGGCTCGAACAGCCGGTATAGACTCGGGCGCGTTAAGGGAAAGCTTTGCAACAAGTGCTCGACCGTCAGTTCCGGCAGGTACAGATTGGCATTGATGTAGCGGCAGATCTGCTGCTTCATGGCGGTGCGCACCGCGTTGCGTGCGCCCGCCTCGAGACGGGCCTGCTTGGAAAACGCGGCCAGCATCAACTCGGCACAATTACGCAGTATCAGTTCGAGCGCACTGTCGTCCAGTCTCGGCAACCGGTGACATAACGCCTGCAGCTGCTTGAACAATAATTGCGTCAGCGGTGTGTTGTAGCCGATCACGCGGCCGTGAATGGATGGGGCGTCGCGAATGGCAGCTTCCACGACAGGACGCGGCAGAAAGAACGCCAGTACCCGCGCGGCCGTCGGGCGCGCCATGCGCATGGTCTGCGCCATGTCCAGCGCCAGCACGCCGGGAACGAATTGTTCCGCCTTGCGCTGCCTTCCGTGGAACAGCGTGGTTTCGATGATGCCGTCCACCGCCACATGAAAAACGTAGTCGCGCAGAGTGTCGCGCGACTGACAGGCGGCGCTGCGGGTCTGGCAGAACGCGTCGGTACGGCTGTCGAGAAAGATCAGGTCTTTCAGCACGTAGGTGTAGATTTCGCCGGCAAAGCCGGTCTTGTGTTGCGAGCGCGATATCTGCACGTCCATGATGCGGCCGACGTAGTCGCACCATGCCTGCGCCTGCAAGCCGGGCAGCTCGTTGGCGACGCTGAAGTGGCTGCGCATCAGCAGCGGCGTCGGCACCGGACTGTCAGGAAACGCGTACCGCCTGTCCTGGTCGGCAAGTATTTTGCGGATTGCCGGCGTGTATTGAGGCGAGCCCATGATGAGCAAGATGTTATGTCATTTTAACCACAACGGCGAGACTTTTTTCGAAAAAGTGAGACAGGCAGTCAAGCCGAAAATATTTTGCAGG
Source organism: Duganella callida (assembly GCF_004614165.1). Classification (GTDB taxonomy): domain Bacteria; phylum Pseudomonadota; class Gammaproteobacteria; order Burkholderiales; family Burkholderiaceae_D; genus Rugamonas; species Rugamonas callida. The sequence continues at coordinate 6,283 of NZ_SPVG01000060.1, forward strand.
GAAAATGGCGGCTGGTTGTCTGCCGAAGCGCACAACTGAAACGTGATGGCATAGGGGGCAACGCGATGCATCGCGAGCGAAAACGGGTACTGGTGGTCGACGATAATGCGGAAGCCGCAAACGTGCTGGCTGAGCTGCTGCAATTGGATGGCCACACCGTCGCGATCGCGTACGGCGGCCAGCAGGGCATCGCCACCGCAATCGAGTTCCGCCCCGACGTTGCCGTGCTCGATCTGGGCATGCCCGCTCCGGACGGATTTGAAATGGCCGCCACACTGCGTCGCCACGTATCCACCAATCAGGTGGTGCTGATTGCGTGGTCTGCCTGGAACGACCAGGCCACCAAGGAAAAAGCCAGGTTATCCGGCTTTGATCTGCATGTCACCAAGCCTGCGGAGCTGCCCTTCATCCTGGACGCGGTGGCCGGCACGACCCGGTTGATCGATAGCACGACGCCGATCGCTCATCCCGCCGAATAGCCCTCCACGTTGCGCGTGATCACCGGTTGCTGCCGCATGCTGGCGCTGCTGACGTTGCGCAGGCTGACATCGCGCACCGGCATGCCGGCATCGCCCTTGATGTGGCAGAGGAAGCCCGATGCGCCCAGCCGCACGTCGCGCATGTGCAGTCCCTCGATCGGCGTCAGACGGCGTTCGTAGGTCGGCACCAGGTCGCGCCATTGGTACAGCACGTCCGTCTCCACGCACAGCGCGCCGCCGGCGATGCGGTCGGCGGTGACGTTGTTGACGTGGATGTTGCGCACGTAGCCGCCGCGCCGCTCATTGGTCTTCACGTACAGGATGTGGTTGATCTCGACCACGGTGTCGCCCTTGGCCAGTGGTCCGGTGTCGGCGCGCTGAAAGTGGCAGTTCTCGACCAGCACGTTTTCGATCCCGGCCGACAGCTCGCTGCCGACCGCCAGCAGCTGGTGGCCGTTGTGGATGCGACAGTTGCGGATGACGATGTTTTTGGTCGGGACATTGAGCCGCCAGCCATCGAACTCGCGTCCTGACTTGACCGAGATGGCGTCATCGCCCTGGTCGAAGATGCAGTCCTCGATCACCACGTTCTGGCTCATTTCGGGATCGACGCCGTCGTTGTTATGGCCGTGCGCGCGGATGTCCACGCGGCGCACGATGATGTCGCGCGACAGCAGCAGATGCACGGTCCAGAACGGGCTGTCGCGGATGGCGATGTCTTCGATCAGCACATTGCGGCAGCGGTTGAACTGGATGAATTGCGGCCGCAGGTGGGCCTCGCCCGCCGTCATGTCGCGCGCGCTGACCGGCACGTTGTCGACGGCCTGCTTGTACAGCGCCACCAGCGCATCCATGTGCGCCTTGGGCCGCTGATACCAGACGCGCCACACCTCCAGCCTGGCGCGCAGCGTGCCCTTGCCGGTCAGCGCGATGTTGTCGCAATCGTGGGCGTACACCAGCGGCGAGTAGTTGTAGCACTCGATGCCTTCCCACGAGCTCGGCACGGCCGGCAGATAGTCCTGCGGGTCTTCGGAAAACAGCAGCGTGGCGCCCGTCTCCAGATGCAGGTTGACGTTACTCCGGAAGTGAATCGCGCCGGTCAGCCAGGTCCCGGCCGGTACCACCACCCTGCCCCGCCCGGCCGCGTGGGCGACGTCAATCGCGCGGGCGATGGCGGCGGTGGTGCGGGCCTTGTCCCCCTCCACCGCACCGTAGTCGGTGATGGCGAAGCGCGGCGCGCCGCTGAAATCAGGGATGCGGATGGCCGGCATGTCGAACGGCGCCTGCGCGCGCACGGTCTCGAACGCGGCGGAGGCGGCCGGCGCGCGCGCGGCGCAGCCCAGGCCCAGCAGGGACGGTGCGACCAGGGTGGCGCGCAGCAGGGTACGGCGAGTAAGCATGGTTCACCATTCAGCAACGAGGTTGCCTAGCTTACCGCCGTTTGCTCACTTCACCTGCTCATGTTTGCGAGCATTTGCCACCGAGCCATCGAGGAAGCCGTTGACGGCGCCGTAGAACGCGACCGGCTGTTCGATCCACGGAAAGTGTCCGCTCTTTTCGATGAACACCAGCTGCGCGCCGCGGTTGGCGTCGCGGATCCGGTACTGCGTGGTTTCGCCAACCGGGTCCTGACGCCCCATCAGCAGCAGCACCGGTTGGCCGAAGGCTTGCATGCCTTCGGTCAGGTCCTGCTTCGCCACCTGTTTCATGGTGTAGCGGCTCATGGCGTCGCTCTTGGCGCCGGGCGCGCTCAGGCCGTCGTGAAACGCCAGGCCATCCTTGCGGTTGTAAAAGTAGCCGGGCAGGATGGCGCGCAGCGATTCCAGGTTGGCGCGCTCCGGATCGGCCTTGCGGCGCTCGGGATCGTTCCAGTACGCCTCGCTGTCCAGGTCGGACGGCAGCAGGCGCGAATGGATGTTGTCGCTGAAGTAGCGCTGGAATTCCTGGGTCCACGCCATCGGTCCGCTGCCGACCAGCAGCAGCGCGTCGGTGCGGTCGGGATGGGCGATGCCGTAACGCATGGCCAGCATGCCGCCCCAGCTGTGGCCGAGCACGCTCCAGTGCGCGAGGCCCAGGTGCTTGCGCAACACTTCCAGATCTTCCACCAGCAGATCGGCGTTGATGGTGGTGGCATCCATCGGCGTGACCTTGGACCGGCCGGTGCCGCGCTGGTCCAGCATGATGGCCTGGTGGCCGGACTTTGCCAACTCCGCCATCACCGGATGCAGGTAGCTGGCGAAACCGGGACCGCCGGACAGCATCACCACCGGCGCGCCGCTGCCCTGCACCCAGTAGTGCAGGCTGGCGGCGCCCGATGGCAGGTCGCCCTCCACCAGGTCGGCCGCCGCCATGACCTGGCCCGCGCCCAGGCAGGCGAACAACAAGGCAGACAATGATTTCATGATCACGCGCTTTTCAGGGTCTTGAGGAATTTCAGCAGGTGCTCGAAGTACACCGCCTGATCGTCCCACATGCTGAGGTGGCTGCCGTTGGCGCAGATGGCGGCGCGGCCGTGCGGCATCAGGCTGGCCATCTTGCGCATGTCGGCCGGGTCCATTTCGTCGTGCGTGGCGCCCATGGTCAGCGCCGGCACCTTGATCTCGTGAAGGCGATCCCAGCGGTCCCAGCCCTTCAGGTTGCCGGTGACCACGAACTCGCTCTTGCCCTGCATGTGGTTATAGATCTTCTGGTTGGCGTGGCGGAAGGCGCGGTTGACGGCGTCCGGCCACGGCGCGATGCGGCACACGGCCATCGGATACAGTTCCTCCATCATGATCTGCTCGTATTCGGGCGAGTCGTAGGCTTGCGCGTCCTCCAGCGCCTGCAGCTTGGCCTGGCTGGCCGCCGGCAGGCGGCGCTTGATCTCGGCCAGGTGGCGCAGCAGCGAATCGATGCTGGCGGTCATGTTGGAAATCACCACGCCGCGCAGGTGACGCTGGTACTGCAGCGCGTATTCGATCGCCAGGATGCCGCCCCAGGAATGGCCGTACAGCACCAAGTTGTCCAGGCCCAGGCCGGTGCGGACTTCCTCGACTTCCTGCAGGTAGCGCGGCACGGTCCACAGTGTTTCATCGTCGGGCTGGTCGGAATTGCCACAGCCGAGCTGATCGTAATAGTACATCTCGATGCCGGCCTGCGGCAGGAAGGCTTCCATCGCCTCCAGGTATTCGTGCGTGAAGCCGGGACCGCCGTGCAGCAGCAATACCTTCACCGGCCCGCTGCCGATTTTCTTGGTCCACACTTTGTACTTGCCACCGGCCACCGGTACCATGCGCACACCGGCGGTGCGGATGCCCACCGGGTTCAGCCCGTCCGGCTTGGCGACGGTCACGCCCGAGCCAGGGTTGGCGCTGGCGGCAACCGCATTGGCGGCGCCCATGGTGGCGACACTGGCGGCCAGAAAATTGCGACGATCCATACGACGACTCTCCCAAGTAAAGTCAGCTATACGCTGTAAAGTCGCGCAGGATACATGGTTAACTTTACGATGTAAAGTCAATCCGCCTTGAACAGATAGTTGAGCCGGGTGCCCACCTCGCGGAAACCGGCGCGGCGGATGTTGCTGAGCGAATGCCGGTGCTCGCCCGGCTCGGCGGCTTCGGTTTCGATGCTCGCCAGCCTGCAGCCCGCGGCCTTGGCGGCGGCCAGCCGGGTCGCCAGCAGCAGTTGCTGGGCGCCCTGCCCGCGCGCTTCCGGCAGCGTCGCGCCTATGCCCAGCCAGGCCTGCGCGCCGGCGATCAGCACGGCGCCGCTGGCCACCGGCACATCGTCGGCGCCGCAGGCCAGGAAGACCTGCCATTGCGGCCGGCCGACAAAGGCCGACATCCACGGCAGCAGCGTATCGGGCATGCCGAAGCTGCGACAGATGATCTGGCCGGACACGCCCGCCTCGTCCGGCCGCGCCGCGCGCACGTACAGCGGCGTATCGGTCGCCGGCGGCGGCGTCAGCGCATCGAGCTCGTACAGGAACTTGGTCCAGCCGCCCTGCAGTTCGCCGCCCTGCGCCGCCAGGCTGTCGCGCAGCGTTGCGTGGCCGGGCAGATCCCAGGCGTGTATCCAGAAGTGGGGCAGCCCGCTTTTACGGAACGCCTGGCGGATGCTGGCCAGCGTGGACGGCGCCAGCGGCGCGTCGCCGGGCAGGCCGATCACGCGGTTCATGATGGGCGACGGCATCAGCGACAGCAGCAGCATCGCCGCTGCGGTGCCGGGCAGACCGGTGACCGCGCCGCCCGAGCCGGCCGGCGCCGCCGCATACAAATAACGCCGCGACTGTATTTCGAGCCGTTCCGAGAGATCCAGAGTGTGGTGCACTGCGCCGCTTCCTTTCTGATGCGATAATGTGGGCAAACCGAGAACTTTACACTGTAAAGCAGAAAAAATACATACTTCAGAGCAATCAAAGAGCGTGAAAAACAAGAACGAACCGTTGGATCGCGACCGGATCGCCCGCGCCGCCCTGGCCTTGATCGACGAACAGGGCATAGACCAACTGAGCATGCGCAAGCTGGGCAGCATGCTGGGCGTGGAAGCCATGGCGCTCTATCACCACTTCCGCAACAAGGCCGAACTGCTGGACGGCATTCTGGACATCGTACTGGAAGAGGTGTCCGCCAGGCTGACGCCGGACGGCACGCCGCTGGAGCGCGTGCGCCGCACCTTCGACGGCTTGCGCGGCATTTCGATCGAGCATCCGCACGCGTTTCTGAGCATGGTCTCGCGCCGCTTCCGCACGCCGGTGTCGCTGCAGTTTTACGAACGCCTGCTGCAACTGTTCCACGAGGCCGGCCTGACGCCCGAGCAAAGCGCGCGCTACTACCGCATGATGGCCAACTTCACCACCGGCGCCGGCCTGACCGAAGTCGGCAGCCGCGCCAGACAGCCCGACGCCACGCCGGTCATCCTGGAGGATTTCAACCGTCCCGGCGAGTTCCCGCGCATCACGGCCGCCATGCCTTATCTGCGGGTGACCGAAATCGGCGGCATCTACCAGGCCGGCATGGACCTGCTGTTCGCCGCGCTGCAGGCGGAGCTGCACTCCCGGCGCTGAAGCCCGGTATCCCCCCCGTGCGCGATGTGATCTTCCTGCAACACCCAAAAGTCACAGAATGCATTGCTACCCACCGCAGAAGGCAAGCAAAGTTGTAGTATGTAGAATTATCAAGAAAACATTGTGCAACCCGGAGGAGAAGGCATGGCGCCAACCGGAGCTGTATTTGCTTTATTGATTCTGGCCGGGACCGCGTGGGCGCAGGAACCCATTGCGCCGGCCCCCACGCAGCGCGCGCCCGACACGCTGGAGGCACGTACCCTGGCCTGCGTCGGCTGCCACGGCGAGCAGGGACGCGGCGTCGAGAACGTCTATTTTCCGCGCCTGGCCGGCAAGCCGGCCGGCTACCTTTACAACCAGCTGATCGCCTTCCAGGAGGGCCGCCGCCGCTATGCGCCGATGAATTATCTGCTGGCCTACCTGCCGCCCGCGTACCTGAAGCAGATGGCCGATTACTTTGCCGCGCAAAGCCCGGACCCGTTGCCGACCACCGCGCCGAATGCGCCGGCCGCCATCATCGCGCAGGGCCAGCAAATTGTCGCCAAGGGCCTGCCGGATAAAAAGATCCCGGCCTGCGTGGCCTGTCACGGCAGCGCCCTGGGCGGCCGCGAGCCCGCCATCCCCGGCCTGCTCGGCCTGCGCGCCGATTACGTCAGCGCCCAGCTGGGCGCCTGGCGCTACGGCACCCGCACCGCGCTGGCGCCGGACTGCATGCAGGTCATCGCCTCGACCCTGTCGGAAGCGGAGGTCGGCGCGGTGGCGGCCTATCTGGCCACGCAGCAGATTCCGTCGAAAGAAAAACCGGCCGCCGCCGACACCACCCAGCTGCCGCTGGCCTGCGGCAGCCAGCAACCGCAAGAGGCCAAGCGATGAGCGGCCGCGGACTACTCGCCACCGCCGTTGTGCTGGCGGCGATCGGCGCCGCCGGCTATTGGCTGTTCAGCGGCCCGCCGCCCGCGGCGCCCGCCGCCACCGCCAGCACCGAGCAGCTGGAACGCGGCAAATACCTGGCCCAGGCCGGGGATTGCATCGCCTGCCACACGATACCGGGACAGGCCATCTTCTCCGGCAACCGCGCCATGCCCACGCCGTTCGGCAACCTGTACGCGCCCAACATCACGCCCGACAACGAGACCGGCATCGGCAAATGGAGCGCCGACGATTTCTACAACATGCTGCACACCGGCCGCTCGCCGGACGGCAAGCTGCTGTACCCGGCGATGCCGTTCGCGTCCTACACCAAGGTCACGCGCGCCGATTCGGACGCCATCTACGCCTACCTGCGCTCGGTGCCGGCGATCAAGCGGCCGAACCGCGAGCATGAGTTGCGCTTCCCCTACAACAACCGCAGCCTGCTGATCGGCTGGCGCACGCTGTACTTCCAGGAAGGCGAGTACAAGCCCGATGCGCAAAAGTCGGTGGAATGGAACCGCGGCGCGTATCTGGTGCAGGGCCTGGGCCACTGCGCCATGTGCCACTCGCCGATCAACGCGTTGGGCGGCTCGGCCGAGGCCAAGGCCTTCCAGGGCGGCCTGATTCCGATGCAGAACTGGTACGCGCCGTCGCTGACCTCCAACCGCGAAGCGGGCCTGGGCAACTGGGAGCTGCAGGACATCATGGACCTGCTGCAGACCGGCGTCTCGCACCGCGGCACCGTCTACGGGCCGATGGCCGAAGTCACCTTCAACAGCCTGCAGCACCTGAACGACGCGGACGTGAAGGCGATGGCGGTCTACCTGAAGGAATTGCCCGGCAACGATCCGCCGGCCGAACCGGCGCCGCCGCTGACCAACGACGTGCAGCAGCAGTTCGCCGAGGGGCAACGCATCTACGAAGCCCGCTGCGCCATCTGCCACGTCAGCGATGGCCGCGGCATGCCGCCGCATTTCCCGCCGCTGGCGGCCAACCAGTCGATCCTGATGGGCTCCGTGGTCAACCCGGTGCGCATGATACTCAACGGCGGCTACCCGCCCGGCACCCACAAGAATCCGACGCCCTACGGCATGCCGCCGTTCGCGCAGGACTTGAACGACAAGGAAGTGGCCGCCGTGGCGACCTACATCCGCAACGCCTGGGGCAACAGCGCCGCCCCGGTCACGCCGCAGCAAGTCAACCAGCTGCGCAGCGCCCTGCTCGAATAGGAGAATCGCATGATCGTGGAACCCGATACGCCACTGGACAACGACGCCGCCGCGCAGCGGCGCGTGGACGATATCGTCGCGCGCGGACCGGGCGGCGCCTTCACCCTGGCCGGCGTGGCGCTGGCGGTGGTGATGCTGATCTGGTTCGCGTTTTATTTTCTGGTGTTCGTGGCGCGGGGAGGTGCCTAGATGAGCGACCATCCCGCCGTCCATGCGGCCGAACGCGCGGAGGCGCGCTGGGTCTGGATCGTCGTTGCCGTCATCGCCATCCTGCTGCTGATGACCGGTTATATGAGCCTGCACTGGCTGACCATGCCGCCGCAGCGCATGGAAACCGTCAATCCCGGCACGCTGCACCTGGCCGGCGAATTCGTCGAGGCCAACCTGGGCAGCGCGCAGGAAAGCGACGGCAGCGTCACCGTGCGCGTGGTCGGCAACCAGTATTCGTTCACGCCGCAATGCCTGGTGGTGCCGGTCGATACGCCGGTGACCATCCGCGCCACCAGTTCGGACGTGGTGCACGGCTTCAGCGTCACCGGCACCAACGTCAACGTCAACCTGGTGCCGGGCTATGTGTCGACCTTCCGCACGGCGTTCAAGCATACCGGCGACCACACCATGCCCTGCCACGAATACTGCGGCGTCGGCCACGCGGCCATGTGGGCGCGCGTGAAGGTGATCGACAAGGAGAGCTACGCGCGCCAGGCGCAAACCCACGGGAGATTGAGCTGTGCTGAACGTTCCTAACCGGCGGCTGGTGCTGGCCCACTTCTGGCTGGCCTTTATCGCCTTCTTCGCCGCCCTGCTGCTGGGCGAGTGGCAGATGTTCGTGCGCAGTCCGCTGTTCGACTGGCTGCGCAATCCGGAGCTGTACTACCGCTCCGTCACCGCCCACGGCTCGGCGATGGGCTACGTGTTCCCGACGCTGGTGGCGATGGGCTTCGGCTACGCCATCGTCGAACTGGCGCTGAAGCAGGCGCTGATCGGCATACGCTGGGCCTGGGCCGGCTTCATCCTGGTGGTGGTCGGCACACTGACCGCGATGGCGCCGGTGGCGCTGGGCAAGGCGTCGGTGCTGTACACCTTCTACCCGCCGCTGCTGGGCAGCGTGTTCTACTACCTGGGCGTGGTGCTGGTGGTGGTCGGCTCGTGGATCTGGGTGGTACTGATGGCGGTCAACCTGCGCGCCTGGCGCAAGGTCCATCCCGGCGAGACGGTGCCGCTGGCCATGTTCGCCAATAACGCCGGCGCCTACCTGTGGGCCTGGACCTCGCTGGGCGCGGCGATCGAAATCCTGTTCCTGATCCTGCCGGTGGCCTTCGGCTGGAAGCAGACCGTGGACGCCGGCCTGGCGCGCGTGTTCTTCTCCTGGACCCTGCACGCCATCGTGTATTTCTGGCTGATGCCGGCGTATATCGCCTTCTACACGCTGGTGCCGCGCGCCATCGGCGGACGGCTGTACAGCGACGCCATGGCGCGCTTCTCCTTCGTGCTGTTCCTGGTGTTCTCGATGCCGATCGGGATACACCACCTGTTCCAGGATCCGCAGGTCGGCACCGGCGTCAAGTTCCTGCACGCGGTGTTCACCGCCATGGTCTCGGTGCCGACGCTGCTGACCGTCTTCACCATCTGCGCCTCGGTGGAAATCGCCGGCCGCATGCGCGGCGGACAGGGACGCTTCGGCTGGATCGCCGCCCTGCCCTGGAAAAATCCGCTGATGCTGGCGCTGGCGCTGTCCTTCATCATGCTCGGCTTCGGCGGCGCCGGCGGCTTGATCAACATGAGCTACCAGCTCGATTACGCCATCCACAACACGCAGTGGATCACCGGCCACTTCCACCTGATCTTCGGCGGCGCCATCGTGATCATGTACTTTGCCGTGGCCTACGACCTGTGGCCGCATCTGACCGGGCGCGCGCTCGATTGCTGGAAGCTGATGCGCATCCAGCTGTGGCTGTGGTTCGTCGGCATGATGGTGGTCACCTTGCCATGGCACTGGGTCGGCATCCTCGGCATGCCGCGCCGCATGGCTTACTACGACTACAGTCACGCCGACCTGGCGCCGATGGCGCTGTCGGTGATCATCACCTTCTGCGGCGGCCTGCTGCTGCTGGCTTCCGGTCTGCTGTTCCTGTGGATACTGGCCAGCGGCCACCGCGCGCGCCAGACCTCGCTGCCGGCGTTCCGCTTCAGCGCACCGGTGCATGCGGGCGCGCGCATCCCGGTCGCGCTGAACACCTTCGGCCTGTGGCTGGCGCTGATGATAGGACTGAGCGTGGTCAATTACGGCTTCCCGATCGCGCAGCTGATCGCCACCCCGAACACCGCCGTGCCGGCCGTCCCGATCAGGTGATCCCATGAGCGAACTGACACTGAAAAATCCGTGGGTGCGCTACAGCGTGGGCGGCGTGCTGGTGATGGCGCTGCTGACCGCCGGCTTCGGCTTCATCTGGATGCCGATGGCGAACAACGCCAAAATTTCCGCCGTGTGGGACGCCATCTGCAGCGCCGCCGGGGTACAGGGCAACGTCGCCGCGCGCGCGCTGGGCGAAGATGCGGCCACGCGGCCCAGCGACGTGATCGTCAGCGCCAGCATGATGCGGCCGGCGAACGCGGAATCGATAGGCCGCGGCGCCACCCTGGCCATGCGCTGCACCATGTGCCACGGCATCCGCGGCGTCAGCGAAGCCAACTCGCCGAACCTGGCGGGCCAGGTGGAGGCGGCCATCTACAAACAGCTGCGCGACTACAAGGCCAACCACCGCGCCAGCGCCATCATGCAGCCCATCGTCGCCAACCTGAGCGACCAGGAGATGCGCGACCTGGCGGCCTACTACGCCTACCTGCCACACGAGCGCGAGCCGCGCGCCGGCGGCGAGGCGTCGCCACTGCTGGTCACCAACGGCGCGCCGATGCGCAATATCGGCGCCTGCATCAGCTGCCACGGCGGAATCGCCCAGCAGACCTCAGCGCCGGTGCTGGAGGGCGAGCCCGAGATTTACATCCGCAACCAGCTGCAGGCGTTCCGCAGCGGCACGCGCCGCAACGACCTCAATCAGCAGATGCGCAACGTCGCGCGTCAGCTGAGCGATGCGGAGATCGAACAGCTGGCGGCGTATTACGCCAGGCGCTGACGCCATCCCGGCATCGATCAGCGCATGCGGCCGCGGCGCAGCAGGTTGACGATCGCCAGCAGCACGATCGCGCCGACGAAGGACACGCCCAGCGAGGCGACGCTGTAGTCACCGTCGTTGATGGTGCCGCCGCCCACCATCGGCGCCAGCACCAGGCCACCCAGCACCGCGCCGATGATGCCAACCACGATATTCAAAAACATGCCCTGCTGCGCGTCGGTACGCATCACGATGCTGGCCAGCCAGCCCAGTACACCGCCAATGATCAGCCAAATGATAAAGCCCATGATATCCCCCTGATAGTGATTGTGAAAGAAAGTCCATCATAAAGACAGCCGGCCGATGCCAGCGTGCGGACCTGCACACAGCGGACCAATTTCCAGCAAAGACGTGGCGAGCAGTAGCGCCAGCAACGCCTCGAGGCTGGCGGTGATTCAGGCCGACCACGCGGTGCAGATCATGCGACCGATTATCAGCAGATCGGCCGCCGCCGTGCATAGGGGTGAATGCTGTGTTCGCGTAAGACCACGCTGACGTGTACCGATCCTTATGTCGTCTGGCGTTGGCGGAAGGCGGCGACCCCAGCAGGCTGGCCGCGGTTCCGGCCAGTGGCGTCAGCACCGCCTGGGGCGTATCTGCGCCGCAGCGCGGCTCGACGGTCCAGCCCTCGTCCACAGCCACCAGTTCCACATGACGTCGCGCGTGCACGAGGGCGGCGTTCAGCGCCTTGACTTGCAGCGGCTTGCCGGTGCCGGGATCCGGTTTCACCGCCGTACCGGCCGAACGGCGGCACGTGTACAGCTTCGACCATCTGGCCGCCACGGCACGCCGCTGCCGGCATGACCGCCGCCGGTGGCGCCGGGCAGTTGCCCGTTGAGCATGGTGGCGCCGGGCCTGCGCCCGTTCACCGGTTCAGTGACGCACGTCGGGCACGCAGGCGGTAATGTAGGCGTAGCAGACGCGCGCGTCGTCGGCCAGGGCGGCAAAGCTCAGGCGCCGCGGCTGCCAGCCGGCGAAGTCGGGACCGTGGCGGCGCGCGTCGGTGTCGTCGGGCAGCAGCATGCTCCAATGGGTGAACACGCGGCGCCGCGCCGGACCTTCCATCACCACCCGCAACCGCTTGTGCAAATGGTTGCCGCGGATGCGCTCGAAGGTGGACAGCACCGCCCCGCGCTCGCCTTCCAGCATCTGCATGAAGTGGCCGTCTTCATACAGCAGGCAGCCGGTGATGCCGGCCTCGGCGTTGTTGCTGCGGGTGCGCTGCAACAGTTGGCCCAGCTGGGCCGGCGACAGCGGCGCCGTGGCCTCGCTGACGTACAGCAGGAAGTACAGGCCGGCCGCGGCCGAGGGCGACTCGTCCTGCCGCGTGACCGCCTCCACCAGCTGCATGTCCGGCATCGGCCGGTGAAAGTAATAGCCCTGGATCAGATCGCAGCCGTAGCCGCACAGTTCCAGCTGCTGGGCCGCCGTCTCCACGCCTTCCGCCACCAGCTTGAGACCCAGCGCGCGGCCCAGGCCGATCACCGCTTCCACCACCGCCCGGCTCTCGCCGCTGTCGGCCACGTCGCGGATGAAGGAGCGGTCGATTTTCAGCACATCGACCGGCAGCCGCGCCAGTTGCGCCAGCGAGGAATAGCCGGTGCCGAAATCGTCCATCGCCAGCCGCAGGCCCATGCCGGCCAGACGGTTCAGCACGCGCAGCTTGCTGTCGATGTCGGCCATCAGCATGCTCTCGGTGATTTCCAGCAGCAGGCGCTGCGGGTCGGCGCCGGTGGCGCGCAGGATGGCCGCCATGGTGTCGGCCAGCGCCGGATCGTCGAGCTGGCGCACCGAGACGTTCACCGACACATACGGCGCCGCCACGCCCCAGCGCTGGAACCAGTCGCGCTCGGCCAGACAGGCCTGGCGGAACACCCAGGCGCCGATCTCGAGAATGGCGCCGCTGGCTTCGGCAATCGGGATGAATTCGGCCGGCGACACTTCGCCCTGTGGCGGGAACCAGCGCAACAACAGCTCGGCGCCGCAGATGCGCCCGCTGGCGGCGTCGACGATGGGCTGGAAGCGCGGCGCCAGCTCGTCGCGCGCCAACGCCAGCTGCAGGCCGTGCACCAGATCCAGCCGGTGCAGCGCGCGCTGGTGCACTTCCTGGTTGAAGAACTGCCAGCCGTCGCCGCCGGCCGCGCGCGCCGACTGCACCGCCGCCGCCGCGTAGCGCCACAGTTCATCGCCAGCATCGGCATCGCCAACGGCAACGATGCCGATGCTGGCGGTGAC
>NZ_SPVG01000145.1 GCF_004614165.1 Duganella callida
ACCAACGGATTAAAAGTCCGCTGCTCTACCAGCTGAGCTAACGACCCCCGAAAGAAGCGAGATTATAGGGGGAAGTCACTCAGCTGTCAAATACCCTACGGTAATTACTTGCCGCCCAGACGTTCTTTCGCGGTCGCCGCGGCCGGCGTGTCCGGATATTGCTTGATCAGGTCCTGCAGCGTCTTCTTGGCGGCCTTGTCTTTCAGCTCGGTCTGGCAGCTGGCGATGTTCAGCATGGCGTCCGGCGCTTTCGGGCTGTCGGCGTAGTTCTTCAGTACCACCAGCTGGGCGGCGATGGCGGCCTTGCAGTCGCGCTGGGCGTAGTAGGAGTTGCCCAGCCAGTATTGAGCATTGGCCGCATAGCTGGAGCCCGGATAGCGCTGGACGAATTCCTGCAGCGCGCTGCCGGCCGCCTTGTAGTCGCCGGTCTTGAACAGCTGCATGGCCTGGTCGTAGCCGCGCTGTTCGCCCGGATCGACCTGGGCGGTCTTGCCGTCGATGGTGACTTCGCGCGGTTCCAGCTTGCGCAGGCGGGTGTCGAGGTCGACGTAGAAGTCTTTCTGGCGCTTCTGGGCGTTGGCCACGTCGTTGGCCAGCACTTCGATCTGGCCGCGCAGCTGGTTGATCTGCTGCATCAGCTGTTCGTTCTGGGAGACCAGGTCCAGCGTGCTGGTCTTGTCGGATTTGGTGTCGATACGGGCTTGCAGTTCGGTGCGCATGGCTTCGACCTTGGCGCGCAGGTCGAGCAGGGCTTTGCGGGCTTCGTCGTCGTCGAACAGGCCGGCGTGGGCGTGCAGCGGCAGCCAGGTCAGCGCGGCCAGCAGGGCGGCGCTCAGGCCGGATTTGGAGAGTTTCATCATCGGGCGCTCTTTCACACAAATCTAATGGTAAAAACGGGGCAGGGCGCGGATAAGTTCCGCGCGCCGCCCCGTATTATGCCTGTGACCCGGCAAAAAGATAGTGCTTTTGATTACTTGTAAACGATGTCGGCACGGCGGTTCTGCGCCCATGCTTCTTCGTTGTGGCCTTCGGCCTTAGGCTTTTCCTTGCCCAGCGAAACGGCTTCGATCTGCGATTCCGGCACGCCCAGGGCGCTCATGGCCTTGCGCACGGCTTCGGCACGTTTCTGGCCCAGGGCCAGGTTGTACTCGGCGCCGCCGCGTTCGTCGGTGTTACCCTGGATCAGGATCGAACGGGCCTTGTTTTTGACCAGGTAGGCCGAGTGGTTTTCCACCACCGGCTTGCCGTCGGCGCGCACGGCGTAGCTGTCGAAGTCGAAGTAGATGCTGCGGTTGGCCAGCACGCCCTTAGGATCGTCCAGCGGGTCCAGCGATTTGGTTTCCACCGGGGCCACGGTGCGGGTGTCAGGTTGTTGTTGGACGGCTTTGTCGACTGGACGCTCGACCACTGGCGCCGGCGCGGTTTCCTTGACCGGGGTCGACGAGCAAGCGGCCAGAACGGCGGCGGTGGTCAGGGTAAACGCCAGACTGCTGATTTTACGCATAAGGTTCTCCTAGTAGTGAATAGTGATTGATTACTGCATGAACGGACCCCAGGTGGGCTCCTTGATGTTGCCCGCCTGAGCAGTCAGGCGTTGTTTCACACGGCCGTCCACCGAGACCACGGCCAGCGATTTGCGGCCGCCGGCGCGGGTGGCGTACATGATGTATTTGCCGTTGGGGGCGAAGCTCGGCGATTCGTCGTCGGTGGTGTCGGACAGGCGTTGCTCCTGGCCGCTGGCCAGATCCAGTACGTACAGCTGGAAGTTGCCGTCGCGGCGCGAGATGTAGGCCAGGGTCTTGCCGTCCGAGGAGATGCGCGGGCTGATGTTGTAGCTGCCGCCGAAGGTGACGCGCTTGGCGTCGCCGCCGTCGGCGTTCATGCGGTAGATCTGCGGGCCGCCGCTGCGGTCGCTGGTGAAGTAGATGCTCTCGCCATCGGCCGACCATTGCGGTTCGGTGTCGATGCCGGCGCTGTTGGAGACGCGGCGCAGGTTGCTGCCGTCGGTGTTGACGGTGTAGACCTGGGTGTGGCCATCCTTGGACAGCGCCACCGCCAGCTTGTTGCCGCTCGGCGCCCACGATGGCGCCGAGTTGCTGCCTTTTTCGTTGGCCACCACGGTGCGCGCGCGGGTGATCAGGTTTTGCACGTAGACCACCGGTTTTTTCTGTTCGAACGAGACGTAGGCCACCTTGGTGCCGTCCGGCGACCACGACGGCGAGATGATCGGTTCATTCGAGCGCAGCGCCAGTTGTTCGTTTTCGCCGTCGGCGTCGGCTACCAGCAGCTGGTAGTTGCGGCCTTCCTGCTTAACGTAGGAGATGCGGGTCGAGAAGGCGCCGCGGATGCCGGTCAGCTTGAAGAACACGTCGTCGGCGATCAGGTGCGCCGACAAGCGGGTGAACTGGGCGGTGACGGCCTTGTCCAGGTTGGAGATCTTGGCCTGCTTGACGGTGTCCAGCAGCTTGTAGCGCACGTCGTAGCGGCCATCGGCCAGGGCGTCGACGGTGCCGACCACCAGCGCGTCCGCGCCCTTGGCTTTCCAGCCGCTGTAGTCGATGTTGTTGACGTCGGTGATGGTGCCGGCGTCGATGATCTTGAAGGCGCCGCTACGCTCCAGGTCGGCCTTGATGATCTCCGAGATTTTCTGCGGCGACAGGTTTTCGTTGGAGAAGCCGGCCACCGCGATCGGGATCTGGTTGCTGCCGACGCCGGAGATTTCGATCCGCATCTGCGCCTGCGCCGGCGCGACAGTGCCGATGGTCGCGGCGATGGCCAGGCCGGTGTAGAGGATCACTTGGTTGAATTTTGTCATGGTCTGCATCAGTGCATGTCCTTCATATTGAAATCAGCGGTAAATTCGCGCTCTACCGTACCATCTTTTTTCTTCGGCAGTGGAGACGATTTGGCAATTGCGTTCTCGATCGCACTGTCGTATGCGGAGGAGCCGCTGCCTTTCACCTTGCGCACGCCGATGATCTCCCCGGTCGGCAGCTGGGTGATCACGTAGGTGGCGCTGAGCGAGTCGTCCGGCGTGCCGTACACCAGGTTGCTCTTGATCTTGGCGCGGATCGCCGCCTGATAGCCGCCGTCCACGCGGCCACCGGTCGATTGCGCGGCGCTGCCGGTGGCGCCCTTGGCGGCGCTGCCGGTGATGCGGCTCATCTCGGCGGCGAAGGCTTTTTCGCGCGCGGCCTTGTCGGCTTTTTCCTTGGCCGCCTTGGCCAATTTCTCGGCGGCGGCTTTTTTCTTCTCCTGCTCGGCGGCCAGGGCTTTTTCCTTCTCTTCCTGCTCGGCCTTTTCCTTTTCTTCCCTGGCCTTCTGCTCAGCCTTCTTCTTGGCTTCCAGCTTGGCCAGACGGTCTTTTTCCTTGTCCTCTTCTTCCTTCTTCAGGCGTGCCTGTTCCAGCTTTTCCTGCTTGAGCTTTTCCTCTTCCAGCTTCTTCTTGGCCTTGATGCGCTGCAGGGCGATTTCCGGATCTTCCTTGGGCACCGGCGGCGCTTCCACCGGCGGTGGCGGCGGTGCCTTCTCGACCGGCTGCGGCTGCGGCTCAGGCTCCGGCTCGGGTTCCGGCTGCGGCGGAGGCGTCGGCGCGGCATCCTGGACTTTCATGTCCCAGATTTCGGCCTGCACTTCGGTTGGTTCATTGTTCTGCCAGCTGACACCGATCCACAGGAACAGCAGCAACACGGCGTGCATCGCCACCGCCAGGCCGATCGAGGACAGGCGGTTGTGTTGTCGCGGTACCTTGTACGGGCCGCCAGCGGTTGCGGGTTTCATGGTTTGCACGGTGTTTACTTGGTGGACAGGCCCACGCGGTTGATGCCCATCTTTTTCGCTTCCGAGATCAGCTGGATCACGTCGTCGTACTTGCTTTCCTTGTCGCCGGCGATCAGCACCGGGTAGTCGGGATGGTCGTCATGGATGGTGCGCAGCTTGCGCACCAGGGCGTCGCGGTTGGGCGCGGTTTCCGGCGCATCCTCGCCCTTGCCCTTGACGCCGATCGACAGCGCGCCGTTCGGCTTGATCACGATCTGCACGTAGTCGCTCGGCGGCTTGGTGGATTTTTCCGCTTTCGGCAGGTCGACCACGCTCGGGTCGTTGGCCGACGGCATCACCATGAAAATGATCAGCAAGACCAGCATCACGTCGATGTAGGGCACGACGTTGATTTCGGACTTCAGCTTGCGGCCGCGGCCGCCGCGCATGCTGCTGGAGAAAGAGGAAGCCATGATCTCTGCCTTTTAATTAACGCGACTGACGCTGCAGGATGTTGGAGAACTCTTCGACAAAGCTCTCGAAGCGGATCGCCAGGCGGTCCACGTCGTACGAGAAACGGTTGTAGGCCACGAAGGCCGGGATCGCCGCGAACAGGCCGATGGCGGTGGCGATCAGCGCTTCGGCGATGCCGGGTGCGACGGCGGCCAGGGTGGCTTGCTGCACGTTGGCCAGGCCGCGGAAGGCGTTCATGATGCCCCACACGGTGCCCAGCAGGCCGATGTATGGCGACACCGAGCCGACCGAGGCCAGGAAGGCCAGGTGCGATTCCAGCGCATCCATCTCGCGCTGGAAGGCGGCGCGCATGGCGCGGCGGGCGCTGTCCAGCACGGCGCCGACGTCGAGCGTTTCGCGGCTGGCGGTGTAGGCGGCCTTGGATTTGATGAACTCGCCCATGCCGGCCTCGAAGATACGGGCCAGCGGGCCGCTGTTGGCGCGGTCCTTGCCGGCATTCTGGTACAGCGCGTGCAGGTTGCCGCCGGCCCAGAAGGTCTTTTCAAATTCCACCGTCAGGCGGCGCGCCGACTTGATCGCGAACAGCTTGCTGAAGATGTAGGTCCAGCTGGTCAGCGAGATGACAAACAGCAGCGCCATGATCAATTGCACGATCAGGTGCGCATTGGTGATGAGGGACAGGAAAGAAAGGTCTTGAGTGACGTTCATTGGTATCAGTCGGTTTGGGTGGTGGCACTGGTATTGCGCAGTTTGTCTGCAACGACCGCCGGAACGGCGCGCGGACGCATGGCGGAATCGACGCAGCCTACTTTGACATGCGCCGTATTCAGCAACTGTTCGCCGCGCCACGCTTCCTGGCGGAAGACGAGGGAGGCGCGGCCTATCTTTTCGATATTAACCGTTAATTTTAGTACATCGTCGAGGCGGGCCGGCGCATGATAGTCGGCGCTGACGCTTTTGACCACGAACAGGGTGTCGTGCTGTTCGATCAGGTTGTGCTGGCTGAAGTCGAGGGAGCGCAGCCATTCGGTGCGGGCGCGCTCGAAGAATTTGAGGTAGTTCGCGTAGTACACGATACCGCCGGCGTCGGTGTCTTCGTAGTAGACCCTGACATTCCAGATGAAATCGGTTGACATGTTATTTTGACTACTTATAGGAGTGTGCAACATTCTACGCGATTTTGTTGTTTTGGTTGAATTTTATCAACTGCCGCGCAAAGACCAACCATTGTAACAAGCCCTTACGAATTATTTCACCGGTGAACTGAAAACTAAGCCTCCCTTAAGGGAGGCCCGTGTTTCTTAGATGGAACGCTTGATGTTCAGCGGGCCGTAGCCCTGGCAGGTCGGCATCATCTCAATGCGGTTGATGTTGATGTGCGGGGGGAGGGTGGCGATCCAGTACGCGGTGTTGGCGATGTCGTCGGCGGTCAGCGGGGTGGTGCCCTCGTAGACCTTGGCGGCGGCGGCGTCATCCTTCAGGCGCACGTTGGAGAATTCGGTGCCGCCGCACAGGCCCGGCGCCAGGTTGGTGGCGCGCACGCCGGTGCCGACCAGGTCGGCGCGCAGGTTGAGGGTGAACTGCTCCACGAAAGCCTTGGTGGCGCCATACACGTTGCCGCCCGGATAAGGAGTGGCGCCGGCCACCGAGCCCAGGTTGATGATGGTGCCGCTGCCGCGCGCCACCATGTCCGGCAGGATGGCGCGGGTCATGGCGACCAGGCCGCTGATGTTGGTGGCGATCATGGTGTCCCAGTCTTCCAGCGAGGAGGTGTGGGCCGGGGTCACGCCCAGCGCCAGGCCGGCGTTATTGATCAGCACATCGATGGCGCGCCAGTCGGCCGGCAGGCCGCTCAGGGCGGCGTCGATGGAGGCGCGGTCGGTGACGTCCAGCACGATGGGGCGGACATTGTCGCCCAGCTCGGCGGCCAGCGCCTGCAGCCGGTCTTCACGGCGGCCGCTGACCAGCACTTTGTGGCCGTTCTGGGCGAAGATGCGCGCCATGGCGGCGCCGAAGCCGGCACTGGCGCCGGTGATGAAGACGATCATGATCTTTCCTTCTGGGTAAGTGGCAAGGTGGACAAAATTGTAGCCGCAAATCCGCGACCTGGTTGTCTTGCCTTCAGAGCAAGTCATTCTGTTGCTCAAATCTGGCGCATCACATACAATCTGGGTTCCATTACGTCTCACGTAACTGGCGAAAAGCTGGAGTGATCTGCAAACTTGCACCATAATAGTGCACTGGTCGGTCAGCGAAAGGTGGGAAACCACCGGGAAACGTGAGATTTCAATAGCCGTTCGCCTGGGCAGCCCGCGATGGAAAGCACGAAGAGGCTGCCGGTCCGCTATGGCTTCTCTCATTCGATCCTGCCAGTAACAAAAGCTACTCATTCGATTGGAGTTTTTTCATGTTTGCAAAAGATCACACCCTCGCCAGCGTTGACCCGGAACTGTTCGGCGCCATTCAGAACGAAAACACCCGCCAGCACGATCACATCGAACTGATCGCGTCGGAAAACTACACCTCGCCCGCCGTGATGGAAGCGCAGGGCTCGCAGTTGACCAACAAGTACGCCGAAGGCTATCCAGGCAAGCGCTACTACGGCGGTTGCGAATACGTGGACGTCGTCGAGCAGCTGGCGATCGACCGCGTCAAGAAACTGTTCGGCGCCGAAGCCGCCAACGTGCAGCCGAACTCGGGCTCGCAAGCCAACCAGGGCGTGTTCTTCGCCGTGCTCAAGCCGGGCGACACCATCATGGGCATGTCGCTGGCGGAAGGCGGTCACCTGACCCACGGCATGCCGCTGAACATGTCCGGCAAATGGTTCAACGTCGTCTCCTATGGCCTGACCGCCGAGGAAGACATCGATTACGCCGCGATGGAAGCGCTGGCCAAGGAACACAAGCCAAAGCTGATCATCGCCGGCGCCTCGGCGTTCTCGAAAAAGATCGATTTCGAGCGTTTCGCCGCGGTCGCCAAAGCGGTGGGCGCCTACTTCATGGTCGACATGGCGCACTACGCCGGTCTGATCGCCGCCGGCCTGTATCCTAACCCGGTGCCGCACGCCGACTTCGTCACCTCGACCACCCACAAATCGCTGCGCGGCCCGCGCGGCGGCATCATCCTGATGAAGGCCGAGCACGAGAAAGCCATCAACTCGGCAATCTTCCCCGGCATCCAGGGCGGTCCGCTGATGCACGTGATCGCCGGCAAGGCCGTGGCCTTCCAGGAAGCGCTGCAACCGGCATTCAAGGAATACCAGCAACAGGTGGTGAAGAACGCCGACGTGCTGGCCAAGACCCTGATCAAGCGCGGCCTGCGCATCGTTTCGGGCGGCACCGAGTCGCACGTGATGCTGGTGGACCTGCGTCCGAAGAACCTGACCGGCAAGGAAGCCGAGGCGATCCTGGGCAGCGCCCACATCACCACCAACAAGAACGGCATCCCGAACGATCCGCAGAAGCCATTCGTGACTTCCGGCATCCGTCTGGGTTCGCCGGCGATGACCACCCGCGGCTTCAAGGAAGCGGAAGCGGAACAAGTCGGCAACCTGATCGCAGACGTGCTGGACAACCCGCACGACGCCGCGACCATCGACCGCGTGAAGGCGGCGGTGAAGGTGCTGGCCGATAAGTTCCCGGTCTACGCCAAGTAATCAAGCAGCACCGCGGCGCCGGCTGTGCAAAGCCGGCGCCGCGTCATAACCCAGCACCTCTATGAAATGTCCGTTTTGCCAGCATGAAGATACCCAGGTTCTCGATACGCGCGTATCGGAGGAAGGGGACGCCATACGTCGGCGCCGGCGCTGCGGCAAATGTGATAAACGGTTTACCACGTATGAGCGCATCGAGCTGGTGATGCCGTATGTGGTCAAGAAAAACGGCAGCCGCACCGAGTATTCCGCAGCCAAGCTGCGCGGCAGCTTCGAGCTGGCCCTGCGCAAGCGCCCCGTGGCGGCGCCGGCGGTGGACGCGGCCATTGCCGCCATCGAGGAAAAACTGCTGACCAGCGGCCAGCGTGAAGTCGACACCGGCTACATCGGCGAACTGGTGATGCAGGAACTCAAGCGCCTGGACAATGTGGCCTTCATCCGCTTTGCCTCCGTGTATAAAAACTTCGAAGATCTGGCCGAGTTCCAGAATGCGATTGCCGAAGTCGGTCAGGACGGCAAGACTGCCCGCAAAAGCTAGCGCACCGCTGGCGCACTTTTGATACACCTCATACTCTCTGCAGTTTCCACTGCTACCGTCTGACACAGGCTCCCCGACTTGCGGAGGTGCGCCATGCGCACGCATGTGTTCGGCTTTACGCTGCTGGAAATCCTGATCGCCGTGCTGGTGCTGGCACTGGGCATCGTCGGCGGCGTGGCCTTGCAGATGGCGGCATTGCGGGCGCGTCACCAGGCCTCGCTGTTGTCGCAGGCGACGCAGCTGGCCACCGGGCTGGCGGAACGCATGCGCGCCAACCCGGCGCAGGCGGCAACCTATCTGACCCTCAATTACGACGCCGTGGCCGAGCCCGCGCCGGCGCCGCCTGCCGCCCTGTGCCACGGCGCGGCCTGCGTTGCCGCCGAGCTGGCGCTGTCCGATGTGTACGATGCCAAGACGCTGGTGCGGCAAAACCTGCCGGCCGGCCGCGTAGTGATCTGTCGCGATGCGGCGCTGTGGGCCGGCGGCAAGCTGTACTGGCCGTGCAGCGGTGGAGCCGGCGCGCCGCTGGTGATCAAGGTCGGCTGGCGCGGCAAACATCCCGATGGCACGCCGCAGGCGGATGAACCGCAGCCCGGCGTTGCGGTCGTGGTGGGAGCGATGCCATGAAGCGCCCGCAGCGGGGCTGGAGTGTGGCCGAATTCATGGTGGCGATGGTGCTGGGCTTGCTGCTGTGCCTGCTGGCTAGCGGGCTGTTGGCGGCTTCTGGCAGCAACTATCGCAATCACCACGAAAACGCCTGGCTGGAGGAGGGCGGCCGTCATGCCCTGCAGATCATGGCGCAATCGGTGCGACAGGCGGGCTATGTCAACTGGGACCGCGACACGGCGCCGCCCGAGCTGGAGCCCGATACGCCAGCGGCCATCGACGGCCTGGACGCGGCCAGCATCGGCCGCAACAGCGAGGGCATCAGCGTGCCTTTGCCGTCGGTCGCGAACGGCAGCGATGTGCTGGCCGTGCGCTTTTCCGGCGCCGGAGGCGGCAGCACGGGCGATGGCTCCAGCCTGAATTGTGCCGGCTTCGGCGTGGCGGGCGACACCCGTGCCTGGAGCATTTTCTATCTCGCCACCGACGACGGCGGCGAGAACGAATTGCGCTGCAAATACCGCAGCGCCGGCGGCTGGGGCGCCGATGCCATCGTGCGCGGCGTCGACTCCTTTCAGGTGTTGTATGGGCTGGATACGGATGTGCCGGCTGACGGCGTACCCAACACGTATCTGAATGCCAGCGCAATCCGCGCACTGGATGCGGCTGCTCCCGCCGAGCAACACTGGAAGCGCGTCTGCAGCGTCCGGCTGGCCTTGCTGCTGCACGGCGAGCACAACACGCGGGCCGATACCGTCGACACGCGCTTCGATCTGTTCGGACCGGCGTATGCGGATGGACGCGATATCGGCACGCAATTGCAGGAAAGTCGCTTGCCGCCGTCCCAGCGCCTGCGTGCGCGCAAGGTCTTCAGCATGACGGTGGCCTTGCGTAACCGGGGCGGCTAGAGCATGAAGGCGCAGCGCGGCATGGCATTGGTGGTCAGCCTGGTGTTGCTGATCATGGTGATGTTGCTGAGCGTGTCGGCGGTGCAGTGGAGTCTGCAAGGTGAGAAGGCCGCACGCGCCGAGCGCGACCGCGATGTGGCGTTTCAGTCAGCGGAGGATGCCGTGACGGATGCGGAACGGGATATTCAGGGCAGCGGCAGTCCGGTGCGCCAGGCGGCGTTTGATGGCGGCGATCCGAAGGCGTTTGCCGCAGAGTGCGGCGCCGGCGGTGCCGGTCTGCGCGTGCGGGCGGAAGCCGGCAAGGCGCCGGTATGGCAAAAGGTGGATCTGTCCGGCGCCGAAGACGGCGGCGCCTGCACTGTGACGCACGGGACATTCACCGGGGCGTCCATGCAGACGGGCGAGGGCTTTCTGCCGTTCAAAAAACCGCGCTACGTGATCGAGCGCATGGAGTGTCACCAGCCCGGCGATGATGCGTCGGCCGGCGCGGCGCCGCATTACTGCTACCGCGTCACCGTCATCGGCTTTGGGGCGCAGCGGGAGACGGAAGTGGTTCTGCAAAGCGTGTTCAGCAAGCCGGAATAAGGAAGCACGATCATGAAAACGATGCACCTTGCGCAGAGCCGTTGGTGCTTGCGGCGTTTTTGCCGCATGCTGGCCGCGTTGTCGCCGCTGCTACCGCGGTCGCTGCTGTCGCGGCCGACGCCCGCATCGCTTGCTTCACCGCTAATGCGGCTGCTATCGCAGTTCGCGCTATTACTCCCGATGTGTATCGGCGGCTGCCCGCCCACCTACGCTCAGCCGCCGATGCTGAATATCGACAGCTGGCCTGTCAGCGCCACATGCAGCCCGGCGCCACCAGGCACAACCGGGCCGACCGGCCAGGCACACGGGGCGTCCTTGCTGCGCGCCGCCACTACGACTGGTGCGCTGGGCGAGCTTTATCAGGCGTCGCTCGGACTGGCCGACTGGAGTGGCCACTTCTCGCGTTATCTGTTGTCGCCCGCCGGCGGGGCAGGCGTGGTGTCGACCCTGGCATGGGACGCTGGCGCAATCCTTACGGGCGGCACCCCCGCGCCGGACCAGCGCCGTATCTACACCGCCATCGCGCAGCCCAATGGCGCGTTGACGATGGTCCCGTTTACCTGGGCGACCTTGGCCCACCAGCAGCGCGCCTTGCTGGACCTTGACGACCATGCCGGCGAGAGCCGCGTCGCCTACCTGCGTGGCGACCGCTCGCTGGAAGGAACGCCATTCCGCCGCCGCTCCAGCATTCTTGGCGATGCCATTCATAGCACACCAGTCTACGTCGGTCCCACCGACCGACGATCGGCCGTCTACCTCGGCGCCAACGATGGCATGCTGCATGCGTTCGATGCCATTAGCGGAGAAGAGCTATTCGCCTATATCCCTGACGCTCTGATCAGCCGGCTTGCTGAACTCACTAATCCTGCCTACACCCAACGCGCTTATGTTGACGGTCCAGCCGTCGCAGGCACTGCGCGCCTCGCGGGTAGCGAAAAAACCGTGCTGATCTCGGCCATGGGCGGCGGCGCCCAAGGCGTGTTCGCACTGGATGTCACCGATCCTGCCCATTTCGCAGACGGCCTCGGCGCGCTGTGGGAATTCACTGACCGCGACGATCCGCTGATGGGCAATGTCATCACTGCGCCGCAGATCGCGAAGGTCCGAGTACAAGGCGCCAGCCGTGACTTTGCCGTGGTAGCCGGTGGCCTCAACAGCCGCGCGGATGAAGGCAACGGCGCCTTGTTCCTGCTGGCGCTCGACAAGCCAAGAGATGAGGGCTGGCAGTTGAACGGCAACTACTACCGCATTCCCACGCCCATTTCGGACAAAGCCCTGGCCAACGGCCTCAGCGCGCCAGTGTTGCTGAACGATAGC
The DNA here is from genome assembly GCF_004614165.1 of Duganella callida. GTDB lineage: Bacteria > Pseudomonadota > Gammaproteobacteria > Burkholderiales > Burkholderiaceae_D > Rugamonas > Rugamonas callida. Next base: position 11,837 of record NZ_SPVG01000145.1, read on the forward strand.
GATGGCATGTTGCGCTACGCCTACGCGGGCGACCTGCAGGGCAATCTGTGGCGCTTCGATTTCGGCGGCAAGGCGCCATGGCCGGACGCCATCGACAAACCGCTATTCTCGGCGCGTGATGCCGGCGGCCGCCGACAACCCATCAGCGAACAGCCATTGGTGGCCTATTCGAATTCGGGCGGCTACATCATCCTGTTCGGCACCGGAAAAATGATAGAAAAGGCCGACCGCAGCGCAGCCGCCGCGGCGACGCAATCGTATTACGCCATCATCGACAGCTTGCAGACACCGCCCGACACCATCAGCGGTCGCAGCCAGCTGACGCAGCGCTTCCTTGACGGCAGCGGCCGCACGCTCAGCATCAGCGGTATGCGCATGGAGGCCGGCAGCAAGGGCTGGTATGTGGATTTCATCGGCGTCGGCGAGCGCAGCGTGGACACGGGCGTGCTGCTGGACGGCGCCGTGCTGTTCAACACCATGCTGCCCGGTGCAGATATTTGCAGCCCGACACGCAGCCGCGGCTACGCGCTGAACGTGCTCACCGGCCTGGCGAACGACGGCAATGTCTTCGCCGTCCTGCCCAATAACGAGGCGATGGTGGGCGTGCTTCTGCCCGAGTACAGCGCCAGACCGGTGGCGCTGCCACAAAGCGTCAGCCGTGAGCCTGGCAACGCGCCGGCGCGCATGACGCAGCAGAAAGACTACGCCATTGCCAACGTGGCCGCAGCAGGGCAGGTAAACGTCTCCGCCAAGGTGAAATCGAAACGGCGCGCCGGACGTCTGAGCTGGCGGGAGGTCGCCAACTGGCGCGAACTGCATGAGGCCGCCAAATGAAGCCGCGCGGCTTCGGCCTGATCGAGTTACTGGCGGTGCTGGTCGTCATCGGTATTCTGATGGCGGTGGCGATGCCGGCATACCAGCAGCACGTGCTTCGCACCAAGCGCCAGGAAGGCGAGTCGGCGTTGATGAGGCTGATGATGCAACAGGAGCGCTTCTACACGCAGAACAACACCTACGTCGCGTTTTCAGCCGGCAGTACCGATCCGGAATCGCGGCATTTTCACTGGTGGAGCGGCGCCAGTCCCGGCGTCAGCGCATACGAGATAGAAGGCAAGGCTTGCGACGGTGAGGCAATCTCCGCCTGTGTGCAACTGGTCGCCACGCCCGGCACAGCACAGGTGGACAGTCGCTTTCGCGACGACGATTGCCGCATGCTTACCTTGACCAGCACCGGTTTGCGGCTGGCCAGCGGCCCGGCTCCGGGGTGCTGGCCATGACCGGCGCCGCGCGTCGCCACGGCCTGACGCTGATCGAGCTGCTGATCGTGCTGGCGCTGGCGTGCATCCTGCTGGGCGTCGGCATGCCGTCGTTGAGCGAATCGCTGCGGCGCATGCGCTTGCAGGCCGCCACCAATGACCTGGTCGCGGCTATCGAGTTGACGCGTTCGCAGGCGATCGCACGTGGCGGGAAAGTCATGCTGGCGCCGCTGGACCCCTCGGGCACGGATTGGCGGCAGGGCTGGATCGTGTTTCAGGATATCAACGGCAACCGCCGTCCGGACGCCGGCGAGCCGCTGATCTATCGCCATGGCCCGCTGCGCGATGACCTGCGCGTCGAATCCCGCTTCACCTCGGGCGGCGCGCAGGCTTATCTGGCCTACAATGCGGCCGGGCGGTCATGCAATGCCAGCAACAGCCTGGCCGCCCGCTGGGGCACGCTGTCGCTGACGCAGGGCGAGCATGCGCGCAATATCAAGATCAATATGCTGGGGCGGGTCCGCGTCTGCGACCCCGAGCACGATGGCGCCGCTTGCAGCGGCGCGAGTGACTAATGCAGATAGCGCCCGAGCGCGAACGCGAGGCTGGCTGTCAGTCCGGTTAACGTGACTGCCGTGGCGACAAACCATTTGATCAGGGTGGCCTCGAGCCGGGCAATTTGGACGCGGACATCGCCGAACTGCACCGCGACTGCTTCGCGGAAAGCCATCAATTCAACCTTGGTGGCGAAGGTGTTGTGCATTTCCTCGCTTAATTGTTTGCAGCGCTCTGCAACGTCGGCATCCATAGCAATCTCCAGGTGTAAATTCATCATATGCCCAAGCTGCACTTGGGGCAAGCGGGCGCTTCCTTAGGGGATTGCTTATAATGGCAGCTCATCTGACCGGTAACTTAGAGCAAGGACAACGTGGACATCAATAGCGATCTCGAAGGCATGGCGCTGGCGCTGGAGTGGGCGGCCAAGGGGCTGTACACGACCGCGCCGAATCCGCATATCGGCTGCGTGATCGTGCGCGACGGGACCGTCATCGGCGCCGGCGTGACGCAGAAGGCCGGCAGCGACCACGCCGAAATCCAGGCGCTGAAAGACGCCGCCGCGCGCGGCCACGATGTGCGCGGCGCCACCGCCTACGTCACGCTGGAGCCGTGCAACCACCATGGCCGCACGCCGCCGTGTTCGGATGCGCTGGTGCGCGCCGGTCTCGGCCGCGTGGTGGCGGCGATGGAAGACCCCAACCCGCTGGTCGCCGGCCAGGGCATGGCCAAGCTGGCCGCCAACGGCATCGATACCAGTGTCGGCCTGCTGGCCGGGCAGGCGTACGAGTTGAACATCGGCTTCTTTTCGCGCATGACGCGCGGCCTGCCGTGGGTACGCATGAAGACCGCCGCCAGTCTCGACGGCATGACGGCGCTGCACAACGGCGTCAGCCAGTGGATCACCGGCCCGGAAGCGCGCGCCGACGGCCATCACTGGCGTGCCCGCGCCTGCGCCATCCTGACCGGCATCGGCACCGTCAAGGCCGACGATCCGCAGCTCAATGTGCGCGCGGTGGAGACGCCGCGTCAGCCGCGCCGCATCGTGGTCGACAGCAAGCTTGATATTGACCTGTCCGCCAAGATATTGGATGGTGGCGGGACCTGGATCGTGGCCGCGCAGGGCAATGCCGAGAAGGAGGCGGCGCTGCGCGATGCCGGTCATGACATCCTGCTGCTGCCCAACGCGCACGGCAAGGTCGATCTGCCGGAACTGATGCGCGAACTGGGGCGTCGCCAGATCAATGAGCTGCACGTCGAGGCCGGCACCAAGCTGAACGGCTCGCTGATCCGCGAGGGTTGCGTGGACGAACTGCTGCTGTATCTGGCGCCCAGCCTGATCGGCGATGCGCAGGGCATGTTCAATCTGCCGGCGCTGACCGACCTGTCGCACAAGAAGCACCTGAAATTTCACGAGGTTAAGCAGATCGGCGAAGATTTGCGTATCCTTGCCCGATTCACTTATTAAGAAGGCTGGACCCACATGTTTACTGGTATCGTCGCCGCAGTCGGCAAGATTGCATCCGTCACCCCGCTGGAAGGCGGCTCGTTCGCTGGCGTGCGCCTGGACATCAATGCCGGCGGCCTGCCGCTGGCCGACGTCGCCCTCGGCGATTCGATCGCCATCAATGGCGCCTGCATGACCGTGGTGGAAAAGGATGACAGCAGCTTCCGCGTCGATGTCTCGCGCGAAAGCCTGAACCGCACCGTTGGCCTGGACAAGGCCGGTGAGGTCAACCTCGAAAAGGCGCTGACGCTGAACGAGCGCCTGGGCGGTCACCTGGTCTCCGGTCACGTCGATGGCCTGGGTGTGGTGCGCAAGTTCGAGCCGGTGGGCGAGTCGTGGGAACTGGTGATCGAGGCGCCGCATGAGCTGGCCAAGTTCCTCGCGTACAAGGGCTCGATCGTGGTCAACGGCGTGTCGCTGACCGTGAACCGCGTGACCGATATCGGCGCCGGCAAGGATCTGGTCTGCCAGTTCTCGATCAACCTGATTCCGCACACCATCTCCGTGACCACGCTCAAGCATCTGGCGGTCGGCCACAACGTCAATCTGGAAGTGGACCTGATCGCCCGCTACGTTGAGCGCATGGTATCGGTCGGCGCGGCAGGCAAGTAATGCGGCGCCGGGCCGCCGCGGTGCTGGGGCTGGTGTGTGCTCTGGCGCAGGCTGAGGATGGGCTTGCGCCGGCGAAATGTCCGAATGTCGGCTCTGACCCCGACCTGGCGGTGCTGGTGTTGGGCTCGGGCGGTCCCGGGGCGGTGGGGCGGGCCAGTTCCAGCTATGTGGTGCTGCTGGATGGGCAGCCACGGATTCTGGTGGATGCCGGTCCCGGCAGTTTTGCGCGCGCCGGCGAGGCCGGATTGCAGATGCGCGGCATGGATATCGTGCTGCTCACGCATCTGCATATCGATCACGCCGGTGAGTTGCCAGGATTGTTGTTGGGCCGCGCGGTGTCCAGCGGACGGCCGATCGATGCGCGTATTTACGGGCCGGCCGCGTCGGGCCAGTTCCCATCGACCAGACGCTATGTCGATCTGAATTTCGGCGCGCAGGGCGCTTACGCTTATCTGAAGGATTTTTCCGCTCCGCTGACCATCAGCGCGCACGACATCGCCGCCAAACCGGTCAAGCCGCAGACCTTGCTGGCGGAAGCGGATCTGAAAATCTCTGTCATCCCCGGCCATCATCGCGATGCGCCGGCGGTGGTTTATCGCGTTGATTACAAGGGGCACAGTGTTACTTTCTCGGGCGATATCGATGCGCAGGGTTTGCCGGCATTGAGCTCGCTGGCGCAAGGCACGGATCTGCTGGTGTTCAACAGCGTGGTGCTCGATCCGCCCGGTTCGGCGCCGCAGTTGTACGAGCTGCATACGCCGCCCGCCGCGATCGGCAAGCTGGCGGCGCAGGCGCACGCGGGACGGCTGCTGCTGACGCATATCAGTCCGCTGGTGGAGCAGCATCAGGATGAGGTGTTGGCGTCTATTGGTGCGACCTATGCCGGTCCGGTTTCCGTGTCCAGCGATCTACTGTGTGTGCCAGTGAATTAAATGTTGGCAGGAATGCCATGGCCATTGCGGAATTGACGGAAAAAGCGGCGGTTTTACGGTAGGGAAGACTTAAATCCTTTAAAATAGCGGGTTAATGAAATACTCCCGCTCAGCCTTGAAGGATTAAAAATGTCAATTTCCAGCACCGAAGAAATCGTCGCCGAATTGCGCGCTGGCCGCATGGTGATCCTGGTCGATGAAGAAGACCGGGAAAACGAGGGTGACCTGGTGCTCGCGGCGGACTTCGTCACGCCGGAAGCCATCAACTTCATGGTCAAATACGCGCGCGGCCTGGTGTGCCTGACGCTGACCGAAGAACGCTGCGACCAGCTCGAGTTGTCGATGATGTCGTCGAGGAACGGCACCGCCTTCGGCACCAACTTCACCGTCTCCATCGAGGCGGCGGAAGGCGTCACCACCGGCATCTCGGCGGCCGACCGCGCCAAAACCATCCAGGTGGCGGTGGCCAAGGACGCGCAGCCGTCCGACATCGTCCAGCCCGGCCACATCTTCCCGCTGAAAGCGCAGAAGGGCGGCGTGCTGATGCGCGCCGGCCATACCGAAGCCGGCTGCGACCTGACCGCCATGGCCGGCCTGACCCCGGCCTCGGTGATCTGCGAGATCATGAAGGACGACGGCACCATGGCGCGTCTGCCGGACCTGCTGGAATTCGCCAAGGAACACGGCCTGAAGATCGGCACCATCGCCGACCTGATCCACTACCGCAGCCGCCACGAATCGCTGGTCGAAAAGGTCGGCGAGCGTCCGCTGAAGACCGCCCAGGGCGAGTTCCGCATGATCGCGTATCGCGACAAGCCGAGCGGTTCGGCGCACCTGGCGCTGGTGCATGGCCAGATCGAGAAGGGCAAGGAAACCCTGGTGCGCGTGCACCAGCCGGTGTCCATCCTGGACGTGCTGGAATCGGAAACCACCACCCACTCGTGGACGCTGTCGTCGTCGCTGGCCGCGATCAAGGCCGCCGACAGCGGCGTGATCGTGCTGCTCAATTGCGAGGAGACGGCCGAGCAGTTCTTCGCCCAGTTCGACGCGCTGTGCCAGCCCGACTGCAAACCCAAGGGCCGCGCCGCCAGCATGGACCTGCGCAGCTACGGCATCGGCGCGCAAATCCTGCGCGAGGTCGGCGTCTGCAAGATGCAGCTGCTGGCCAGCCCGCGCAAGATGCCGTCGATGACCGGCTTCAACCTGGAAGTGACCGGCTACCTGGCCAAACCCGAATAATCCACCCACATAAAGAGGCATCCCATGACCGTAGGAAGCTACGAAACCAATCTGAACGGCGACGGCCTGCGTATCGGCGTTGTCCAGGCCCGCTTTAACGAAGACATCTGCCACGGCCTGCTGTCGGCCTGCCTGGCCGAGCTGAAGCGCCTGGGCGTGGAAGACGAAGACATCCTGCACGTGACCGTGCCGGGCGCGCTGGAAGTGCCGCTGGTGCTGCAGAAGATGGCCGAGTCGCAGCAGTTCGATGCGCTGATCGCGCTGGGCGCGGTGATCCGCGGCGAAACCTACCACTTCGAGCTGGTGTCCAATGAATCGGGCGCCGGCATCACCCGCATCGGCCTGGACTACGGCATCCCGATCGCCAACGCCATCCTGACCACCGAGACCGACGAGCAGGCCGAAGTGCGCATGGAAGTGAAGGGCGCCGACGCCGCCCGCGTGGCGGTGGAAATGGCCAACCTGACCATCGCGCTGGAAGAGCTGAGCCAGGATCAGGGCGACGACGAATAAGCATCAACTCATGGCCCGGCCCGGTCTGGCGCCGGGCCACACTATGAAGGTAATAACATGACTGAGAAGACTACGCACGCCAACCCGAGCAAGAACCGCACGCCGCGTCACCGCGCGCGCGAGTTCGCGCTGCAGGGCTTGTACCAGTGGCTGCTGAACAATGAATCCGCTTCCACGGTGGTCAACCACATCCGCGGCGCGCACGGTTTCGACAAGGCCGATGCCGAGTATTTCACCGCGCTGCTGAACGGCGCCATCGGCACCTCGGTCGAGCTGCGCGCGACCTTCGCGCCGCTGGTGGACCGCGGCGTGGCCGAGCTGTCGCCGATCGAGCACGCGGTGCTGCTGATCGGCGCTTACGAGCTGAAGAACAACCCGGAAATCCCTTACCGCGTGATCATCAACGAGGCGGTGGAACTGACCAAGTCGTTCGGCGGCATCGATGGCCACAAGTACGTCAACGGCGTGCTGGACAAGCTGTCGGCCAACCTGCGTCCGGACGAGGTTGCGGCGGACAAGAAGCGCTAAGCCGTCTTCCGGCATCGAAGTATCGCCATGAGCCACCCACGGTAGCGTGCGGTGGCTTTTTTAATTTGCACGTTGACCGCGGCGCGTGGTGCTGACGAGAATTGCCTTTTTGCATATGAGGAGCGATGATCGAACCGCACCCACCAAGCTGGCGCCGGCGCGGCTGGCTGGCGCTGATCGGCGGCGCCCACCTGTTGGCGCTGCTGTGCTGGCAGGCACCGCAACGGCCGCCGGCGCCTCATGCCGGAGCGCATGAGGCGATAAGCTACATCCTGGCGCCGCCGATGACACCGAAGCAGCCACTGTCGCCGGAGCCGCCGGCGCGGCGCAGGCCAGTCCAGCCGCGCCGGCGCCAGCTTGGTGGGTGCGG
>NZ_SPVG01000001.1 GCF_004614165.1 Duganella callida
TAGCGCATGCGCTACGGTAGAGCCCGTGTGCGATTGGCAGAACTGACCCCGGATTGTTACAGCTTGGCGAACACGCGGCGGGCAGCGGCGATGGTTGCGTCGATCACTTCGTCCGTATGTTGGGCCGAGACGAAGCCGGCTTCGAACGCCGCCGGCGCGAAGTACACGCCTTCGTCCAGCATGTGGTGGAAGAAGAGGTTGAAGCGCTCGCGGTCGCCCGCCATCATTTCCGCGTAGTTGTTCGGCGGCGTGACGCTGAAGTACAGGCCGAACATGCCGCCCACCGCGTCGGCGCAGAAGGCGATGTTGGCCTCCTTCGCCGCCGCCGTCAGGCCGGCCGCCAGGCGCGCGGCCGTGGCGCTCAGCCGCTCGTAGAAGCCCGGCGCCTGGATCAGCTTCAGCGTGGTCATGCCGGCCGCCACCGCCACCGGGTTGCCGGACAGGGTGCCGGCCTGGTAGACGGCGCCCAGCGGCGCCATTTTGCTCATTAGCTCGGCGCTGCCGCCGAACGCCGCCACCGGCAGGCCGCCGCCGATCACCTTGCCCAGCGCGGTCAGGTCCGGCTTGATGCCGTACAGTTCCTGCGCGCCGCCGAGCGCCACGCGGAAGCCGCACATCACTTCGTCGAAGATCAGGATGGCGCCGTGCGCGGTGCACAGCTGGCGCAGCCGGGTCAGGAAGGCGGGGCTGGCCTTGATCAGGTTCATGTTGCCGGCCACCGGTTCGACGATCACGCAGGCGATCTCGTCGCCGAAGTTGGCAAACGCTTCTTCGATCTGTGCCACGTCGTTGTAGTCCAGCACCAGGGTGTGCTTGACGAAATCTTCCGGCACGCCGGCCGAGGTCGGGTTGCCGAAGGTCAGCAGGCCGCTGCCGGCCTTGACCAGCAGCGCGTCGGCGTGGCCGTGATAGCAGCCTTCGAACTTGACGATCTTGTCGCGGCCGGTGGCGCCGCGCGCCAGGCGCAGCGCGCTCATGGTGGCCTCGGTGCCGGACGACACCAGGCGCACCTGTTCCAGCGACGGCACCAGGCGGCACAGTGCTTCCGCCATGTCGATTTCGGCCTCGGTCGGCGCGCCGAACGACAGGCCGCGCGCGGCCGCGTCCTGCACCGCCTTCACCACCTCGGGATGGGTGTGGCCGACGATGGCCGGCCCCCACGAGCCGATATAGTCGATGTAGCGCTTGCCATCGGCATCCCAGAAGTACGGGCCTTCGGCGCGGGTGATGAAGCGCGGCGTGCCGCCCACCGAGCGGAAGGCGCGCACCGGCGAGTTGACGCCGCCCGGGGTGGTTTTCTGGGCGCGTTCGAACAGCAGGTCATTCTTGGATATGGTCATGATGGCTTCTTTACTGGTTGATCACTGCAGGCCCTGGCCGGACCGCAGCTGGAAAAAGCGGTTGGGCACAAATTTTCCCATACCATAGCGCTGCGCGTGCGCCAGCGCGCCGATGGTGTATTCCTGGGCGGCCGCCACCGCGTCCGCGACGTCGAAGCCGCGCGCCATGTAGGCGGCGAGCGCGGCCGACAAGGTGCCGCCGGCGCCGATGAACGGCCCCGCCAGATGTTGCCATGCGTCATGACGGATCAGGCCGTCGGCGCCGTACAGGGTGTTGGCCAGGGTGTTGGGCGCGGCGGCCTCGCCCTGCGCGCCGCCGGCCGGGGTGCCGGTGACCAGCACGAACTCGCACCCCAGCGCCAGCAGGTGTTCGACGTCCGATTCCATGGTTTCGTCGGCCGATTCGCGCCAGGTCTCGGCCAGCCGGCCCAGTTCCACGCGCGACAGCATCAGCAGCGTGGCCTGCGGCACCAGCAGCTGGCGGATGGCGGTCAGCAGTTCTTCGGCATCGTCGTCCACCGGGTCGGGCAGGCGCGAGCTGAACGGATCGAGGATCAGCGGCGCATCGGGGTAGTCGGACAGGATTTCGGCAATCGCCGCCACCTGCTCGATGTTGGTGATGCCGCCGACCTTGAAGCCGGCCATGGTCATGTCTTCCAGGATCACGCGCGCCTGGTCGACCACCCAGTCGGGATCGACGTCCTGCAGGTCCTCGACATGGGCACTGTCGCCGATCAGCAACGCGGTGGTGGCCGCCAGTCCGGTGCAGCCGAGGGCTGAAAAAACGGCCAGGTCGGCCTGGACTCCGGTGGCGCCGGTCGGATCGGCGGCGCCAAAGCTCAAGATAAGGGGAGAAGTTTGGTTTTGCACGGCTGGTAGATTAAGATACCTCATTCGGCATTTTACTTGATTAAGGGTGGCGCAACGTGAGTAGCAACGAAACAACGCAAGAGTACAAGACCTGGATGTGCCTGATCTGCGGCTGGATCTATGACGAGCGGGCCGGCCTGCCCGACGAAGGCATCGCCCCCGGCACCCGCTGGGCCGATGTGCCGATGAACTGGAGCTGCCCGGAATGCGGCGCCCGCAAGGACGATTTCGAGATGGTAGCCATCTGAGACGGGCGTCACGCCCCGCCGCGGCGCCTGTGCTATGGTGTAGTTTCTTCCGGGCGAACTGACTATGACGACTACACCGCTGAAAATCATGGTGATCGACGACAGCAGCACCATCCGCCGGTCGGCCGAGATCTTTCTGAGCCAGGCCGGCTACCAGGTGGTGCTGGCCGAGGATGGCTTCGACGCCCTGGCCAAGATCAACGACCATCACCCGGCGCTGGTGTTCTGCGACATCCTGATGCCGCGGCTGGACGGCTACCAGACCTGTGCGCTGATCAAAAAAAGCCAGAAATTCCACGCCACGCCGGTGCTGATGCTGTCCTCCAAGGATGGCCTGTTCGACCGCGCGCGCGGCGCCATGGTGGGCGCGGTGGCCTATCTGACCAAACCATTTACCAAAGACAGCCTGCTGGCCGCCGTGCGCGAGCACACCGGCGGCGCGCTCGCCACAGAATAAAGCAGCAGGGGGAAATATGGCCATACAAAGAATCCTGATCGTCGACGACTCGCCCACCGAGCGCTATTACCTGACCGATATCCTGGTCCGCAACGGCTATTCGGTGTCGGTCGCCGAAAGCGGCGAGGAGGCGCTGGCCAAGATCAAGGCCGACAAGCCGCAGCTGATCCTGATGGACGTGGTGATGCCGGGCGCGAACGGCTTCCAGGTCACGCGCTCGATCGCCCGCGATCCCGAGCTGCAGGACGTGCCGGTGATCATCTGCTCCAGCAAGAACCAGGAGACCGACCGCATCTGGGGCATGCGCCAGGGCGCGCGCGATTACCTGGTCAAGCCGGTCGACGCGGCCGAACTGCTGGCCAGGATCGCGGCCCTCGGCTGACCATGAGCAGCGCGCCGGAGGCCAAGCCCGAACGCCGCAGCCGCCTGCGCCAGTACCAGGTGCAGCTGCTGGAGCGCATGCAGGCCGCGCGCGGCGACGCTGCGGCCGGGCGCGAGCTCGGTGTGACGATCGGCGGCCGCCCCTGCCTGCTGGACCTGACCCAGATCGGCGAGATCGTGTCGCCGCAGACGGCCACGCCGGTGCCGCTGACGCGGGACTGGTATCTGGGCCTGACCAATATCCGCGGCAACCTGACCGGGGTGATCGACCTGGCGCGCTACCTGGGACAGCCGGCGGCCGACGCCGCGGTGTCTTCCGACCTGCGCTGGATCACCTTCGCGCCCGGTCTCGGTTTCAATTGCGCGCTGCAGGCCGAGCGCGTGCTGGGCCTGCGCCGGCTGGCCGAGATGACGGCGCTGGACGCAGCCGACGGGCCGGCCTGGTGCCGCCAGCATTTCAGCGACGGCGACGGCCGGCAGTGGACCCGCCTCGATCTGGCGCAACTGGTGCGGGAACCGGGTTTTTCACAGGTAGGCTACATCTAGAGCGGCAATCACTTTAATCCGGAGAGGGTGTATGGCTTTCAAGTTGGGGATGTTCTCGCGCGGCAGCCGGAGTGCCGGGGAGGCGCTGACGGCGAATTCCGAGTTCGGCGATTCGCAGTTTCTGCACAGCGCCCCCGCGCCCGCGCCGGCCGCCACGGCGACGGACGAACCGCTGCGCCTGCGCGATGCGCTGAGCCGCCGCACCATCGCTTCCGCGCCGGTGGAGCCGGGTTCCGGTTTCCGGCTGCCGCTGATCGGCCACCTGCCGGCGCAGCGCCAGCTGAGCGTCCTGTCCACCGCGCTGGCGGTGTGCATCGGCATGAGCGCCGTTTTTGTCGCCGTCAACACCATCCACAGCGCCAACCGCTCGGCCCAGACCCAGGTCGCCAGCGATGCGCTGATGCACTCGCAGCGCATCGGCAAGGCCGCGCCCAACGCGGTGCAGGGCAGCGCCGAGGGCTTCCGCCAGCTGGAGGAAAGCCGCAGGGAGCTGACCAACGACTTCAATCTGATGACGCGCGGCGGCCAGTACCAGGGCCGCGCCATCGGCGAGCCGGATCAGGGCACGGCGCAGGTGGTGGCCGCCGCGCGCAAGCAGTGGGGCGCCACCGATCTGGCCTGCGGCACCATCCTGCTGCTCAAGAATGAGCTGAGCGGCATGGACAAGACGCTGCAGAAGCTGAACGCGCTCTCGCCCGACCTGCTGGTGCGCACCGAGGACATCATCAACCTGAAGCTGCAGCGTGGCGCCTCGGCGCGCGAGATCGCGGCGCTGGGCAGGCTGACCATGATGACCCAGCGCATGAACCGCAGCGCCGCCGAATTCCTCACCGCCGGCGGCATCAGCGCCGACACCGCCTTCCAGCTGGGGCGCGACGTCACCGTGTTCCGCAACACGGTGGACGGCTTCCTCAACGGCAGCGTGCCGCAGGGACTGGCGGCCGAACGCGCGCCCGAGCTGCGCGCCAAGTTCACCGAGCTGCGGGGCGCCTTCGAGGAATACCAGCAGCTGGTGGCGGCGGTGCTGGAAAAGCTGGACAAGTTCGCCGCCGCCAAGGCGGCCGAAATGCTGATCTTTAACGACAACGAGGCGCTGCGCCAGCGTCTGAGCGTACTGCAGCAGACCTACCGCGAAAACCAGGACACGCCCGACCTGAGCTTCTGGCTGATGGTGGCTGGCGGCATGCTGACGCTGGTGATCGCCGCGGCTATCGGCCGCGTGCTGCTGATGGATTCGCACAACCGCACACGCGGCGCCGAGCGCCGCCGCCAGGAGGCGGAAGCCATGCGCCAGGATTCTCAGCGCAAGGAGGAAGAGGCCAAGGCCATGAACGACCAGAATCAGGCGGCGATCCTGCGCCTGATGAACGAGCTGCAGGAGGTGGCGGACGGCGACCTGACGGTGCAGGCCACGGTGTCCGAGGACATCACCGGCGCCATCGCCGATTCGGTCAACTACACGGTGGAGGAGCTGCGCGGCCTGGTGGGCCGGGTGACGGTGACGGCGGAGCAGGTGACCCGCGCCTCCACCCACGCGCAGAGCATTTCCACCGATCTGCTGTCGGCGTCGCAGCAGCAGTCGCGCGAAATCCAGGATGCCTCGGCCACGGTGCTGAAGATGGCCAACGAGATCACCGACGTGTCGCGCTCGGCCAGCGAATCGGCCGACGTGGCGCGGCAGTCGGTGGCGGCGGCCCGGCAGGGCTCGACGGCGGTGGAAAACGCCATCAAGGGCATGCACGAGATCCGCGAGCAGATCCAGGACACCTCCAAGCGCATCAAGCGGCTGGGCGAGTCGTCGCAGGAGATCGGCGAGATCACCGAGCTGATTTCCGATATCACCGAGCAGACCAACGTGCTGGCGCTGAACGCGGCGATCCAGGCCGCGTCGGCCGGCGAGGCGGGACGCGGCTTCTCGGTGGTGGCGGAGGAGGTGCAGCGGCTGGCCGAGCGCTCGGCCGAAGCGGCCAAGCAGATCGGCGCGCTGGTGCGCACCATCCAGACCGATACCCACGACGCCGTGGCGGCGATGGAGAAATCGACCCAGGGCGTGGTGGAGGGCGCGCGCCTGTCCGACGCGGCCGGCGCGGCGCTGCACGATATTTCGCAGGTGTCCAATCGCCTGGCCGAGCTGATTTCCGGCATCGCCCAGGCCACCGGCCAGCAGGCGACGTCGGCGTCCGGCGTGGCGCAGAATATCCAGCATATCCTGGTGGTGACCGGCCAGGCGCAGGACGGCACCCAGCAGACCGCGCAATCGATTCATAAATTATCCGTGCTGGCGCAGGAGTTAAAAAACTCGGTGGCGCGATTCCGCATCGCCTGACCCACCGACATTGAGAGGCCGAGACAAGCAATGACCATTTCCGATCTTCCGATTCCCGTTCAACCGCCTTTGGACACCGGCCCGCTGTCGTGGGTGATGGTGGAAATCCGCGAATCGCTGGGGCGCTCGCGCACCGCGCTGTTCGAGGCCGGCGGCAGGGATGCGGAAGATCAGGCCACGCAGTTGCAGCATGCGAAGTCGCATCTGCATCAGGCGCACGGCGCGCTGCAGATGGTGGACGTGGATGGCGTCAGCCTGTTGACCGAGGCGGCCGAGGCGGCGCTGGACCGCTTCAAGGCCGGCACGCTGAAGTGCAGCGCCGATCATGCGCAGGTGGTGGCGCAGCTGTATCAGGCGCTGGTCGAGTACCTGGAAGGTCTGCTGGCAGGCGAGCCATCGCAGCCGGCGCGCTTGTTCCCCTACTACCGCGCGGTGCAGGAGATGCTGGGGGCGGAGCGCATCCATCCGGCCGACCTGTTCTTCCCCGACCTGTCCGAAATCCCCGCTCTGCCGCCGGTGGCCGCGACCGAGGCGCCGGACTATGCCGCCTATCGCCAGCGCTTCGAGCGCGCGCTGCTGCCTTACATGAAAAGCGCCGATGCGGCACAGCGGCAGGAACACGCCGCCGCGTTGCTGGACGCGGTCAAGCTGGTGGCCGATGCGCAGCAGGAACCGCAGGCGCGCACCTTCTGGCTGGCGATGCAGGCTTTCGCCGAACTGGTGGCGGGCGGCCAGCTGGCCGGCAGTCTGTATGTGAAGCAGCTGTTCGGCCTGATCAACCTGCAGATCCGTCGACTGAGTCAGGGCACGGCGGTGCAGCCGGAAGCGATGCTGCGCGATGCGCTGTTCTTCATCGCCTCGGCCGGCGGCGATCCGGCGGCGGCCACGGTGCAGCAGTTGCGCCGGGTGTTTGCGCTGGACGGGCTGGCGCCCGCCGATTACGAGACGCGCCGCTATGGCCAGATCGATGCCGACGCGCTGGCACGCGCCAAGGCCGGCATCGCCCAGGCCAAGGCGGCCTGGGACCGCCTGGCGGCGGAGAGCGATCCGGCGCTGGACGCGGCGTTCGCCGCGTCGCTGATGCAGGTGGCGGCCGAGTGCGACCAGCTCGATCTGCCGGCGGTCAGCGCCATGCTGCGCCAGTTGGCCGACGTGGCGCAGCAGGCGGCGACGGCCGGACGCGGCGAGGAACTGGCGCTGGAAATGGCGTCGGCGCTCTTGTTTGCGGAGCATGGCCTGCAGCATATCCGCCATCTGCCCGATGATTTTGCGGGGCACGCCGATACCATCGGCGCGCGTCTGCTGGCGCTGGTGTCCGGCCGAACGCCGCCGGAACCGGCCCAGTGGCAGAACGGTCTGGCGCAGCGCATGCAGCAGGACGATACGGTGATGGCGCTGGCGGCCGAGATGAAGACCGGCCTGCGCCAGGTGGAGAAGGTGCTGGACGATTATTACGCCGATCCGTCGAAGCGCGGCTCGCTGGCGCAGCTGGACCCGGTACTGCATCAGTTGCAGGGCGCGCTGTCGGTGCTGGACCAGGAGAATGCGGCCAGCGCGGTGCGGCAGGTGAAGGCCGCGGTGGCGGCGCTGGAACCGTCCTCCGAGCCGAAGGCGCTGGACGATATCGCGCAGAACGTGGGCGCGTTGGGCTTCTTTGTCGACATGCTGGCGCAGAATCCGGCCGGCGCGCGCGAGCGCTTCGCCTTCGACCCGGAGCATGGCACGTTCCGTTCGGTGCCGTTCAGGAAAATGGCTGCGTCGGAGTCGATCCCGGTGCTGGAGGAGCAGGTGCCGGCGCCGGCGCCGCTGGCCATGCCGGAGCCACCCGCCGAGAGCAATGCGGCGGTGGAGCAGGAGCTGCTGGATGTCTTCATCACGGAAGCGCAGGAGGTGCTGGCGTTCGTCAACGACACCTTGGCCAGGCCGCGCGCGGAGGGCGGCTCGGAAGAGCATTTGACCATGCTGCGCCGCTCGTTCCACACGCTGAAAGGCAGCGGACGCATGGTCGGCCTGACGCAATTCGCCGACGGCGCTTACGCGATCGAGAAGGTGATGAATGTCTGGCTGGCGGAGCAGCGTCCGGCCTCGGACGCCTTGTTCGATCTGCTCGGCCAGGCCGCGCGGGAACTGGATGCGTGGGTGCGGGAACTGGTCGCCACCGGCACGTCCAGCCGCGACGCCGACGCCCTGATCGCCGCCGCCGCGCGCCTGCGGGAGGGCGAAGAGGCCACTCAGCCCGACGCGACGCCGCAGCTAGAGGGCGACGAGGCTACTCAGCCCGATGCCGCGCCGCCGCTCGAATTGCCGCCGGATGAGGCAGACCTGTCGCTGCAAGCGCCTTCCGCCGATCAGCCGCCAGTGCCCGACGAAATCGAGGCTGCCGCGCCGCCGCCGGCCAGCCTGGGTAAGGTCATTGAATTCCCGACCATGGCGCCGCCGGTGGTGCAGCGCGATGACAACACCAAGCAGATCGGCGAGCTGGCCATCCCTCTGCCGCTGTACAACATCTACCTGCACGAATCCGATGAGCTGGTGCGTGCGCTGGCGCGCGACTTTGGCGAATGGCGCCATGAGCCGCGTCGGCCGGTCAATCCGGAGGCGCTGCAGGCAGCCCACACGCTGGCCGGCACTTCGGGCACGGTGGGCTTCAAGGCGCTGCGCGAGCTGGCGCTGGCGCTGGAGTCGACGCTGGAAGCCCTGCTGCCGCCCGCGCCGTACCTGGACCAGGTTCAGCACGACCTGCTGGACTTTACGGTGGAGCGCATCCGCCAGATGCTGCAAAGCTTCGCGGCCGGCGAGATGCCTTCCGCCCAGCCGGAGCTGATCGGCGCGCTGCACGGCCTGCGCGACGAGTTGCGCGCGACCGCGCCCGCGGCCAGCGAGGAGATCGAAGCCCGCCTCGATGATCTGGTGGCGGAGACCATCGACAACCTGAACGCGCCGGCGGAATCGCCGCTCGACCAGCTGTTCCGGGAAACGTACGAGGCGCTCAGCGGCACTGTACCGGAATCCGAAGCGCCACAGCATATTCCCGCCAAAAAGAAAACCGAAGTCTATGTGGACGACGGCATCGACGATCTGTTCAACGCGGCCTTCGACGACGCATTTGCCGAACCGCCGTTGCAGATCGCCGAGCCGCTGGCAGCGCCAGCCAGCCCCGCCGCCCAGGACGAACCGCTCCCGCCTGCCGCACCGCTTGAAGCGGAGTCCGGGCCGTCAGCCGTCGCACCTGATTCGGACGCCATGCCTGCGTCGGCGGCCGAGGGGGACGATGCTGTCGAAGCTGTCGAAGCACCCGATGTCGCGCCTTCGCCGGCCAGCCTGCCGGACGCGGAAGTGATCGCACTGCCGGCGGCGGACACCGGTCTGCTCAGCGCCACCCAGCCAGTCTTCCACGACGAACTGGATGACGACCTGCTGCCTGTCTTCCTGGAGGAGGGCGCGGATCTGCTGCCGCAAGTCGGCGAGGCGCTGCGCGCCTGGCATCACCATCCTGACGACACCGCGCAGGCGCAAAGCCTGCTGCGCCTGCTGCATACCGTGAAGGGCAGCGCGCGCATGGCCGGCGCCATGCGCCTCGGCCAGCATGTGCATGAAATCGAAACCCACGTCGAAAACATGGTGCATGCCGGCTCCGCCACGCCGCAAGCCTTCGACGAACTGCTGGCCCACTACGACCACGCCTTGCTGCTGTTCGAGCAGTTGCAACATCCGCAGCCGGCAGCGCTGG
This sequence comes from Duganella callida, assembly GCF_004614165.1. Taxonomy (GTDB): domain Bacteria; phylum Pseudomonadota; class Gammaproteobacteria; order Burkholderiales; family Burkholderiaceae_D; genus Rugamonas; species Rugamonas callida. The sequence continues at coordinate 9,899 of NZ_SPVG01000001.1, forward strand.
CCGGCCTGGCCGACAACATCGACGACCTGCAAGGCGACGCAACGCTGGCCGGGCCGGAGGGCGCTCGCGCCGACGCCACCGCCGCGGCATCGTCGGGCGCGCTCGCGGACGCCGCCCCAGCGCCCGCGGCACCGATTTCGATCGCGCCGGCCGCCGCCGACGAGCAGCAGCCTGGCGCGAAATCGCCGCTGGTACGTGTGCGCGCCGACATCCTCGACCGCCTGGTCAACCAGGCCGGCGAAGTCTCGATCTCCCGTTCCAGGCTGGAGAATGAAGTCGGGCAGCTGCGCAGCGCGCTGGCCGACTTTTCCGACAACCTGGCCCGCCTGCGCCGCCAGCTGCGCGAGGTCGAAATGCAGGCCGAATCGCAGATCGCCTCGCGCATGGCCATCTCCAGCGAGCGCGAATTCGACCCGCTCGAATTCGACCGTTTCACGCGCCTGCAGGAACTGACCCGCATGATGGCCGAAAGCGTCAACGACGTCGCCACCTTCCACGAAAGCCTGAGCCGCAGCGTCGACAACGCCGGCAATGACCTGGCGCAGCAGGCGCGCCTGACGCGCGACCTGCAGCGCGACCTGATGCGCGTGCGCATGGTGCCATTCGCCAGCATCGCCGAACGCCTGTTCCGCGTTGCCCGCCAGAGCGCCAAGGACGTCGACAAGCGCGTCAACCTCGACATCCGCGGCGGCAGCGTGGAAATCGACCGTAGCGTGCTCGAACGCATGGCGGCGCCGTTCGAACACCTGCTGCGCAACGCCATCGCCCATGGCGTGGAGTCGCGCGAAAACCGCGCCGCCAACGGCAAGAACGAAACCGGCGAACTGCTGGTGCAGGTGGCGCAGGAGGGCAACGAGGTGGTGATCACCTTCAGCGACGACGGCGGCGGCCTCGATCTGGAACGCATCAAGGCCAAGGCCATCAGCACCGGACTGCTGGATGCGGAAGACGCGGCCACCGACGCCCAGATCGCCGACCTGATTTTCGAACCCGGCTTCTCCACCGCCGAGGCGCTGACCGAGCTGTCGGGACGCGGCGTCGGCATGGATGTGGTGCAGTCGGAAGCGCAGGCGCTGGGCGGCCGCGTCGATCTCTATTCGCAACGGGGCGAGGGCACGCGCTTCACCATCCGTCTGCCCCTGACGCTGGCCGTGACCCAGGTGGTGCTGGTGGCGGCCGGCGGCAAGACCTACGCGCTGCCGTCGATACTGGTGGAGCAGGTGCTGCAGATGAAAGAAGCTGCGCTGGCGGAAGCGCGTCAGGGCGGCACAGTGGCCGCCATCGGGGCCGGTGGCGCGGCGGGACCGGCCGCATTGCATTATCTGCCGGCGCTGCTCGGCGACGCGACGCAGCCCGCTGTGCAGCGTTCCGCGCCGGTGCTGATGCTCAAGAACGGCAATGAGCGCCTGGCGTTGCAGGTCGATGAGGTGCTGGGCAACCGCGAGGTGGTGATCAAGAATATCGGGCCGCAGCTGTCACGGCTGGTCGGCATCGCCGGCGCCACGGTGCTGGGCACGGGCGACATCGTGCTGATTTTGAACCCGGTGGCGCTGGCGCAGCATCTGGCGCACCATCCCGACATCCAGCCGGACTACGCGCAGGCGGCCGCCGGCAGCCCGGCCGCGCCGCAGGGCCGAACCATCATGGTGGTGGACGATTCGCTGACGGTGCGCCGCGTGACCCAGCGGCTGCTGGAGCGCGAAGGCTACCAGGTGCTGCTGGCCAAGGATGGCGTGGATGCGCTGGAGCAGCTGCAGGACGCCAGGCCGGACCTGATGCTGGTCGATATCGAGATGCCGCGCATGGATGGTTTCGACCTGACGCGCAACGTGCGCGGCGACGAGCGCACGCGGGCAATCCCGATCATCATGATCACCTCGCGCAGCGCCGACAAGCACCGCAACGTCGCGCTGGAGCTGGGCGTGAACGCCTATTTCGGCAAGCCGTTCCAGGAAGCGGTGCTGCTGGAGGCGATCGACGGGCTGCTTACGCAGCCGGCTTCTTGACCACCTCGTAGCGCTCGAGCGTACGCTTGCGCGCTTCGTCGTGCATCACGATGGGCGGCGGATAGCCGGCGCTCAGCATGCGCGGCGCCAGCCAGGGCGCGTGGATTTCCTTGTTGCTCAGCTCCTTCAGCTGCGGCAGGTAGCGGCGGATGAACTTGCCCTCGGCATCGAATTTCTCCGACTGCGCCACCGGATTGAAGATGCGGAAGTAGGGCTGGGCATCGCAGCCCGAGGACGACGCCCACTGCCAGCCACCGTTGTTGGAGGCCAGGTCGAAATCGTTCAGATGCAGCGCGAAATACGCCTCGCCGCGCCGCCAGTCTATGCCCAGGTCCTTGGTCAGGAAGCTGGCCACCACCATGCGCAGGCGGTTGTGCATCCAGCCGGTCTGGTTAATCTGCAGCATGGCCGCATCCACCAGCGGGTAGCCGGTGCGGCCCTCGCACCAGGCGGCGAACAGTTCATCGGCCTCCGGCCCGGTTTCCCATGCGATGGCGTCGTAGGCCGGCTTGAACGCCGCGCTGACCACGTGCGGATGGTGATACAGGATCATGGCGTAGAACTCGCGCCAGATCAGTTCCGACAGCCACACCGCCGCGCCTTCGCCGCCGCCGCCGCGTTCCTGCAGGTCCAGCACCGTACGCACCAGGTGGCGCACCGACAGCGTGCCGAAGCGGAAATGCACCGACAGGTAGGATGGCCCCTTGACGGCCGGATAATCGCGCGCGACGTTGTAATCGGCGATGCGGGTCAGGAAATCGTCGAACAGCCGCGCGGCACCGGACATGCCGGTCGGAATCTTCAATTCCTTCAGGTTGCTCGGCTCGAAACCCAGCTCGGCCAGCGTCGGCAGTTTGGGTGGGCGCTTGGGCGGCGGCGCGAAGTGCGCCGCGTGCGGTTCGATGTTATACGGCGTCAGCACCGAAGGATCGGCCGCCAGCCGCTTCAGCCAGGCGTTCTTGTAGGGCGTGAACACCGAGAACACGCCGCCGCCCTGGGTCAGGATCTCGTTCTTTTCGAAGATCACCTGGTCCTTGTAGCTGTGGAAACGGCGGCCGGCCGCGTGCAGCGCCTTGGCCACCGTCACATCGCGGGCGATGGCCTGCGGTTCATAGTCATGGTTGCAAAACACCGCCTGCACGCCCAGCTCCTCGGCCAGCGCCGGGATTTCGTCGACCGGATCGCCATGGCGCGTGATCAGGTAGCCGCCCAGTTGTTGCAGTTCCGCCGCGACCTCGGCGAGGCTGGCATGAATGAAGTCAACGCGGCGGTCGCATCGTGGCAAATCGTTCAAAATGGTGGTGTCGTAGACAAATACGCAATACACCCGTTCGCTGGCGAGCAGCGCCTGGTGCAGGGCCACGTGGTCGAAAACGCGCAGGTCGCGGCGCAGCCAGACGAGGGAAGAGGTCAGTTTCATTCGTTTTTGCTCAAGCTTGTGCGGGACGCATTCATGGTTGTCGCCCCGTTTCGGTGTAAACTAGCGAGTAAACAGAGTTGCTAGCCGCGCGAATACTACAGTAATTGTCAGCAGCACAGATAGAACAGCACCCAGCAGAGAGAGCAACTTGTATGAAGAAAAGCAAAATCGGCAAACCTCTACCTGTACCCGGCTTGATGCAGGAGACCGGCGATCCCCTTGAACCGCGGAGCCTGTCGGCAACGCCAGCCCTGAACCTGGCAAATCATTTCCTGATTGCAATGCCGTCGATGCAGGATCCGATCTTCGGCGGTACCGTGGTCTATGTGTGCGAACACAACGAAAACGGCGTGCTGGGCGTGGTGATCAACAAGCCCACCGACATGACCATGCACACGCTGTTCGAGCGCATCGATCTCAAGGTCGAATCCGGTCTGGAGGGCCATGACGACGAGCCGATCATGTTCGGCGGCCCGGTGCAGGACGACCGCGGCTTCGTGCTGCACACCCCAGGCCAGCGCTATTCGTCGTCGCTGACGGTGACCAAGGACGTGGCGTTTACCACCTCGATCGACGTGCTGGAGGCGGTGGCCGCCGGCGATGGCCCGCCGCGCATGCTGGTGTCGATCGGCTATTCGGGCTGGAGCCCGGGCCAGCTGGAAGAGGAAATCGGCCGCAACGGCTGGCTGACCGTCGGCGCCGATCCCGAAATCCTGTTCAACATGCCGGTCGAGGAGCGCTACACGGCCGCCATGCGCCTGCTGGGCATCGACCCGCTGATGCTGACGTCCGAAGCGGGCCACGCCTGAATGAGCAGTATAGAAACGATCTTTGCCTTCGATTTCGGCATCAAACGCATCGGCGTGGCCATGGGCAATACCATGCTGCGCCAGGCGGAGCCACTGAAAGTCATCCACGCCGTCGACAACGCCAGCCGCTTTGCCGACATCCAGGCCCTGCTCGATGAGTGGAAGCCGGCCCGCCTGGTGGTCGGCCTGCCCATGCATCCCGACGGCGCCGAGCACGACATGACGGCGCGCGCGCGCCGCTTCGCCAACCAGCTCCATGGGCGCTTCGGCCTGCCGGTCGAGCTGGTCGACGAACGCTATTCCTCGGCGGTGATTTCGGCCAAACGCGGCGAGGTCATCGACGACCGCGCCGCCGCCATCATTCTGCAACAATACTTCGATACCCTCTGACCATGTCTACCCTGAATCCCCACCAACTCGATGCCGAGGCGCTGTACGCGGCGCTGCTGGCCGATGTCCAGGCCGGCCTGGCCGGCGTGCCCGACGTCGCCATCGTCGGCATCCACTCCGGCGGCGCCTGGATCGCCGAGCGCCTGGCCGCCGACCTGGGCCTGTCGGCGCGCTGCGGCGTGCTGGACGTCTCCTTCTACCGCGACGATTACGCCAAGAAGGGCCTGCCGGCCGACGTCAAGCCGACCAACATCGGCTTCGACGTGGCCGCCGCCAACATCCTGCTGGTCGATGACGTGCTGTACACCGGCCGCACCACCCGCGCCGCCATCAACGAACTGTTCGACTATGGCCGCCCGGCACGCATCATGCTGGCCGCCCTGGTCGACCGCGGCGAGCGCCAGCTGCCGGTGGCCGCCGATTTCGTCGCCGCCAGGGTCACGGTCGAAAAGGGCCAGGCGCTGGTGCTGAAGCGCGCCGATGATGGAAAATTTACGCTAACCATAGAACCTGCCTGACATTTAACATGCTTAATCCGCAACTGAACAAACACGGCGAGCTGCAGCACTTGCTGTCGATCGAGGGGCTGCCCAAGGCCATCCTCAATCACATCCTGGATACCGCGTCCTCCTTCGTCGGCATTTCCGACCGCGACGTGAAGAAAGTGCCGCTGATGCGCGGCAAATCGGTGTTCAACCTGTTCTTTGAAAACTCGACGCGCACGCGCACCACGTTTGAAATCGCCGCCAAGCGCCTGTCGGCCGACGTCATCAACCTGAACATCCAGGCTTCCTCGACCAGCAAGGGCGAATCGCTGCTGGACACCATCGACAACCTGGCGGCCATGCACGCCGACATGTTCGTGGTGCGCCACGCGCAGTCGGGCGCGCCCTACCTGATCGCCAAGCACCTGATGGAGACCAAGCAGAACCACGTGCACGTGGTCAACGCGGGCGACGGCCGCCACGCGCACCCGACCCAGGGGCTGCTGGACATGTACACCATCCGCCACTACAAGAAGGATTTCACCAACCTGCGCGTGGCCATCGTCGGCGACATCCTGCACAGCCGCGTGGCCCGTTCCGACATCCATGCGCTGACCACGCTGGGCGTGCCGGAAGTGCGCGCCATCGGCCCGCACACCCTGCTGCCGGGCGGCCTGGAGCAGATGGGCGTACGCACCTTCACCAACATGGACGAGGGTTTGCAGGATGTGGACGTGATCATCATGCTGCGCCTGCAGAACGAACGCATGAGCGGCGCGCTGCTGCCGTCGGCCGGCGAATACTTCAAGAGCTACGGCCTGACGCCGGAGCGGCTGGCGCTGGCCAAGCCGGACGCCATCGTGATGCACCCCGGTCCGATGAACCGCGGCGTCGAAATCGACTCCGCCGTGGCGGACGGCGCGCAGGCCGTGATCCTGCCGCAGGTGACGTTTGGTATCGCAGTACGTATGGCGGTGATGAGCATTGTGGCAGGAACCCAGGCATGAATAACATCCATATCAAGAACGGCCATATCATCGATCCGGCCAACCACATCGACGGCAAGCACGACCTCTTTATCGTTGACGGCAAGGTCGCGGCCGTAGGCGCCGCGCCGGCCGGCTTCAGCGCCGACCAGACCATCGACGCCAGCGGCCTGATCGTCGCACCGGGCCTGGTCGACCTGTCCGCACGCCTGCGCGAGCCGGGCTTCGAATACAAGGCCACGCTGGAATCGGAAATGCAGGCCGCCATGCAGGGCGGCGTCACCACGCTGGTATGCCCGCCGGACACCGATCCGGTGCTGGACGAGCCCGGCCTGGTGGAAATGCTGAAACACCGCGCGCGGTCGCTGAACCAGGCCCACGTGCACCCGCTCGGCGCGCTGACCATGGGCCTGAAGGGCCAGGCGCTGACCGAGATGGCCGAGCTGACCGAATCGGGCTGCATCGGCTTTGCCCAGGCGGAAGAACCGATCGCCGACACCAATGTGCTGTTGCGCGCCATGCAGTACGCCAGGACGTTCGGCTACACCGTGTGGCTGCGGCCGCAGGATGCGTACATCGGCCGCGGCGGCGTGGCGGCGTCCGGCCCGCTGGCCTCGCGCCTGGGCCTGTCCGGCGTGCCGGTGATGGCGGAAACCATCGCCCTGCACACCATCTTCGAACTGATGCGCGCCACCGGCGCGCGCGTGCACCTGTGCCGCATCTCGTCGGCGGCCGGCCTGGAGCTGATCCGCAAGGCCAAGCAGGAAGGCTTGCCGGTCACCTGCGACGTCGGCGTGCACCATGTGCACCTGACCGACGCCGACATCGGCTTCTTCGATTCCAACGCCCGCGTGACGCCGCCGTTCCGCAGCCAGCGCGACCGCGACGCGATCCGCGCCGGCCTGCTGGACGGCACCATCGACGCGCTGTGCTCGGACCACACCCCGGTGGACGACGACGAAAAACTGCTGCCGTTCGGCGAAGCCTCGCCGGGCGCCACCGGTCTGGAGCTGCTGCTGTCGCTGACCCTGAAGTGGACCGACGATTACGCCGTCCAGCAGGACGCCGGCAAGCAGGGCGTCCTGTCGCGTGCGCTGGCGCGCATCACCTCGGAAGCGGCGCGCGTGGCCGGCCTGGACGCCGGCACCCTGTCGGTGGGCGCGGTGGCGGACGTGGTGCTGTTCGACGCCGGCGCGCACTGGACGGTCGAGCGTTCGGCGCTGGCCAGCCAGGGCAAGCACACGCCCTTCCTCGGCTACAACCTGGCGGGACAGGTGCGCACCACCATCGTGGCCGGCCACGTGGCCTACCAGCGTTGACCGGAGCATGAAACCGTCGACGCTATTCCGCATCGTGCGGATGCTGCTGCACGTGTTCAAGGGCATGGCGATCTGCGCCACGATGTTTCCGTTTCTCGGCGAAGCCCAACGCAACGGCCACATCCGCCGCTGGTCGCGCAAGCTGCTGCAGATCTGCAAGGTGACGGTGGAGCTGGCGCCCGGCAGCGCGCCGGCGCTCGCGCATGCGATGGTGGTGGCCAATCACGTGTCGTGGCTGGACATCTTCGTGGTGCACAGCCTGTACCCGAGTCATTTCGTCGCCAAGGCCGAGATCCGCTCTTGGCCGCTGGCCGGCTGGCTGGCGGAAAAAGCGGGAACGGTGTTTATCGCGCGCGGAAACCGCCGCGATCTGCGCCATATCTTCAAGGGGCTGGTGACCAGCCTGGAGAACGGCGAGCGGGTGGCGTTCTTCCCCGAGGGCACCACGGCGGCGCAGGGTTCGCTGCTGCCCTTCCATGCCAATCTGTTCGAGGCGGCGATCGACGCCAAGGCGCCGGTGCAGCCGTTCGCGCTGAGCTACCAGGCGCCCGGCGGCGGCCCGCATCCGTCGGTGGACTTCATCGGCGACACCAGCTTCGCGCAAAGCATCATGTGGATACTGAACGGGCCGCCGGTGAAGGCGCAACTGGCGATCCTGCCGCCGCTGGCGACCGCCGGCGCCCACCGCCGCGAGCTGGCCGAGACCACGCACCAGGCCATCGCCGCGGCGCTGGGCGTGACGGTGGTCGGGGTCTGACCCCGACCTGATTAGCGGCCCGGCTGCTGGAACTGCGGACACTGCACCTGCAGCAGGCTGCGGTCTTCCAGGCAGACGGCGGACAGCTGGCCGCCCCAGACGCAGCCGCTGTCCAGGCCGATCAGATTGGGCGTCAGCTTCAGGCCCAGCGCCGACCAGTGGCCGAACACCACGGTGTCGTCGGCGCTGCGGCGGCCCGGCACCTCGAACCATGGCATCAGCCCGGTCGACGGATCGGCGCTGCCGCTTTCCTTCATCTTGAAATCCATTACGCCGTCGGCCGTGCAGAAACGCAGCCGCGTCATGGCGTTGATGATGCAGCGCAGCCGATCGACGCCCTGCAGATCGTCGGACCACTGGTCGGGCTGGTTGCCATACATCTCGGTCAGGAAGCCTTCCACATCGGCGCTGCGCAGCATCTTGTGGACTTCGGCCGCCAGCGCCAGCGCCTGGTCGCCGCTCCATTGCGGCAGCAGGCCGGCGTGCACCAGCACGTGCCGGCCGGCGCGCAGCGCCAATGGACGATGGCGCACCCAGGCGATCAACTCCTTGCGGTCCGGCGCCGCCAGGATCGCTTCCAGCGTATCGGACTTGTGCTCGGGACGGATGCCGTAGGCGACCGCCAGCAAATGCAGGTCGTGATTGCCCAGCACGCTGTCGATGCGGCCGTCGCTGGCCAGGGCCAGTTCGCGCACGTACCGCAGCGTGGCCAGCGAATCGGGACCGCGGTTGATCAGGTCGCCGGCGAACAGGATGGCGGGCCGTTCGACGCCTGCGGCCGCCGCATGGGCGTGGATGCGCTCGACCATGGCGCGCGCCTGGTCGTGGCAGCCTTGCAAATCGCCGATTACATAGGTTTTCTGGGAATTACTCATCGCCTCGTTGCGTTGGAAACTGAAATATCCTGAATTTTTGCCCCCAGACGGGGCACATCACATAAAATCATGCATACGACTTTTTGACTCTTGCTGCGGGATACTAAATGATTTTTGTGACAGGTGGTGCCGGTTTCATCGGTTCTAATTTTGTACTCGACTGGCTGGCGCAGTCGGATGAGCCTGTTCTGAATTACGACAAGCTTACCTATGCCGGCAATCTGAACAACCTGGCGTCGCTGAAGCAGGATGCGCGCCATATCTTCGTGCGCGGCGATATCTGCGACCAGGCCCAGGTGCTGGCGCTGTTCCAGC
>NZ_SPVG01000170.1 GCF_004614165.1 Duganella callida
AGGCCGCAGCCACATGCTGCGCCAGGGCGGCCTGATCGTCGCGCTGTGGGGCGACGCGCAACTGGGTGCGGAGCAGGGCGGACAGCTGGCGCAGGCGCTGGCGGCCGGCTGGCGCAGCGATCCCGAGCGTCTGTGCGCCGGGCTGACCGGCGCCTACGCGCTGTGCATCCTCGACGAGGCGGACGGCAGCGCGCTGCTGGCCGTGGACCGCATGGGCACATATCCGCTGAGCTGGCAGCTGGCCGGCGAGACGCTGGTGTTCGGCTCCAGCGCCGACGCCATCGTGCGTCACCCGCGCACCCCTGCGCAGATCGATGCGCAGGGCATCTTCAACTATGTCTATTTCCACATGGTGCCGAGTCCCGGCTCGGTCTACCGCGGACAGCAGCGCTTGCTGCCGGGCCAGTATCTGCGCTACCGCCAGGGCAGTGTCGAGACGCACAGCTACTGGCGCATGCGTTTCCAGGAAGACGGCAAGGCCGGCCTGGGCGAGCTCAAGGAAGAGTTCCTCGGCCTGCTGCGCAGCAGTGTGCGCGCCGCCAGCGCCGGGCAGAAGGTGGGCTCCTTCCTCAGCGGCGGCACCGACAGCTCCACCATCGCCGGCGTCCTGTGCGAAGTGGGCGCGGCGCCGGCGCAGACCTATTCGATCGGCTTCGAGGCCCAGGGCTACGACGAAATGGCGTACGCGCGCCTGGCTTCGCGCCATTTCGGCACCGCCCACCACGAATATTATGTGACGCCGGACGACGTGGTGGCGGCGATCCCGCAGATCGCCGCGGTGTTCGACCAGCCGTTCGGCAACGCCTCGGCGGTGCCGTCATATTATTGCGCCCGGCTGGCGCGCGCCGATGGCGTCACGCGCATGCTGGGCGGCGACGGCGGCGATGAGCTGTTCGGCGGCAACGAGCGCTACGCCAAACAAAGCGTGTTCGCGCTGTATGAAAAAGTGCCGTCGCTGCTGCGCAAGGGCTTGCTTGAACCGGCCGTGTTCGGCTTCCCGGGTGGCAGCTACGTCAAGGTGGTGCGCAAGGCGCGCAGCTACATCGAGCAGGCATCGGTGGCGATGCCGGCGCGACTGGAAACCTATAATCTGCTGGGCCGCTACGGCGCGTCCGAGGTGTTCAGCGCCGACTTCCTGCGCGGCGCCGACCAGGGGCAGCCGCTGGCGGGCCTGCAGCACAGCTACAGCCAGAGCGATGCGCCCAGCCTGATCAATCGCATGCTGGCGCTGGACCTGAAAATCACGCTGGCCGACAACGACCTGCCCAAGGTGATGAAAGCGTGCGAACTGGCCGGCGTCGAGGTGGCGTTTCCCTTCCTTAACGACGCGATGGTGGCGTTCTCGGCGCGCCTGACGCCGCAGCAGAAACTCAACGGCCAGCAGTTACGCTGGTTCTTCAAGGAAGCGTTGCGCGGGTTCCTGCCGGACGACATCATCACCAAGGAAAAGCATGGCTTCGGCCTGCCGTTCGGCGTCTGGCTGCAACAGCACGCGGGCCTGCGGCAACTGGCCGCCGACAGCCTGAGCGACCTGAAAAAACGCGGCGTGGTGCGCGCCGAGTTCATCGACCGGCTGCTGGGCCAGCACCTGGCCGAACATGCCGGCTATCACGGCACCATGGTCTGGGTATTGATGATGCTGGAGCAGTGGTTCCAGCGCCATCGTCAAGGCTGAGCTTCCTTTGTTACAACTGAAATTGGTCGGCGATAAGATGGGATTTCCAAAGTACAAAAACTTGCAAATAGCTTATGTTTATTAAGCTTTTGGCCTTTCTGCCGGTACTATACCGCAACGCACAGCGGCTAAAAGCGGACTTGTTTACCAGATGAGAACCGGAGGCAGGCGGAGACCCTGCACCGGTTCAGATGTAATCGCAGAATCAATTGCGCGCGCCTGTTGAGTTAGTTTGAGATATGATCGCTGCAGTTAACGTGCCTATCAAAATGCATGTTGCTTTGACCATGGTCTCTCCTTCGCCGCGCGCAAACACATAATAAGCGCTAGGGTAAAGGAGAAATCATCGTGAACGGAAATTCCACCCCCGCAGGCTACGCAGACGCCACTCTGCGTGATGCTGTGTCGCAAGATCCGTTGTCTGCAGAAATGCAGGATTTGATAACCGATGAAACACATTTCAAGATTCGTATGATCGATACGGCGGAGGGCCGCAGCAAGGCCAGTCTACTCATCAACAAAATGTATGCCTGGCGCGGCTACGCCGGCACCCATAAGCTGACTGACGATCCGAATCGCATTACCCTCACCGCCAGCGACAAGGGCGACGTGGTCGGCACCTTGACCATCGGCCTGGATTCGCCCGCCGGCATCCTGGCCGACGAAATTTTCAAGGAAGAAATCGACCGATACCGCGCCCAGGGCGCGCGCGTGTGCGAGATGACCAAGCTGGCGTTCGATCTGGCCGGACCGTCGCAGGCCTCGATGGCGTCGCTGTTCCACCTGTCGGTGATACACGTGCGCGACATCTATCAGTGCACCCACATTTTCATCGAAGTCAATCCGCGTCACCGGCGCTTTTACGAGCGCATGCTCGGCTTTCAGCGCATCGGCGAAGCGAAGATGAATCCGCGCGTGAACGCGCCGGCCTATCTGCTGTGCGTGGAACTGGATTACGTGACCGAACAGATACAGCAGCATGGCGGCAAAGGCACCGGCGCCACGGCCGAGCGCTCGTTCTATAACTTGTTCTTCTCGCCGCGCGAGGAAACCGGTCTGATTAACCGTATAAAAAACAATACCTGATCAATGAGCCAGCCCTTTTCCTACCAAACAGCGTTCTCGCGCAATATAGGCTGGGTGAGCGAGGCGGAACAGGCGGCGTTGCGCGGCAAACGGGTGGCGATCGCCGGCGGCGGCGGTGTCGGCGGGGTGCACGCGGTGACGCTGGCGCGGCTCGGCATCGGCAAGTTTCATTTGGCCGATTTCGACACCTTTGACATCCCCAACTTCAACCGCCAGGTCGGCGCGATGATGTCGACGCTGGACCAGCCCAAGGTGGACGTGATCGCGCGCATGGTGAGGGACATCAATCCCGAGGCCGAGATCACGACCTTCCCCGAAGGCATCAACGCCGGCAACATGACGGCGTTTCTCGACGGCGTCGATTTGTATGTGGATGCGCTGGACTTCTTCGCCTTCGATGCCCGCCAGCAGGTGTTTGCCATGTGCGCCGCGCGGTCGATTCCGGCCACCACTGCGGCGCCGCTGGGCATGGGGACGGCGCTGCTGAACTTCATGCCGGGGCAGATGACGTTCGAGGAATATTTCCAGTGGGGCGACAAGCCCGAGCTGGAGAAAGCCTTGCGCTTCCTGGTGGGCCTGGCGCCGGCCGGGCTGCACCGGCCCTACCTGGTGGTGCAGAACGCCGTCAACCTGAAGGAAAAGCGCGGCCCCTCGACCATCATGGCGTGCCAGTTATGCGCCGGCGTGGTCGGCACCCAGGCCGTCAAGATCCTGCTCAAGCGCGGCAAGGTGCTGGCGGCGCCGCACGGCATGCAGTACGACGCCTACCGCGACAAGCTGGTGCGCACCTGGCGCCCCGGCGGCAACAGCAACCCGCTGCAGCGGCTGGCGATCGTGATCGGCCGCCAGGTGCTCGGCAAGGCGCTGAACGCATCATGAGCGCCGACCAGCTGCAGCAGGTGCTGAACCTGACCCGCTGGGCGCCCAGCGGCGACAACACGCAACCGTGGCGCTTCGAGATTGTCGACGACATGCAGGTGCGCGTCCATTGCCAGGACACGCGCGACCACGTGGTGTACGACCTCGATGGCCGACCGAGCCAGATCGCCTTCGGCGCCATGCTGGAAACCATGCACATCGCCGCCAGCGCCCAGGGCTGGCGCGCGGAAACCGAGCGCGTGGCCGACAGCCCGGAACAGGCACCGGTGTTCGCAGTGCGCTTCCATGCCGATCCCGCCGTGCGCGCCGATCCGCTGCTGGGCGCGATCGAAACCCGCAGTGTGCAGCGCCGCGCCATGAGCACGCGGCCGTTGACCGCCGCCGAAAAACAGGCGCTGCAAGACTGCGTCGGCGGCGACTACCAGGTGCAGTGGCTGGAAGGCTTCGGCAACCGGCTCAAGGCCGCGCGCCTGATGTACCGCAACGCCGGCCTGCGCCTGACCATGCCGGAAGCCTACGAGGTGCACCGCGACATCATCGAGTGGGACGCGCAGTTCAGCGAAGACAAGGTGCCGGACCAGGCGCTGGGCGTGGATGCGATGACGCTGCGTCTGATGCGCTGGGGCATGCGGAGCTGGCGCCGGCTGGAACGCCTCAACGCCGTGCTCGGCACGTCGGCGCCGCGTTTGCAGATGGACCTGATTCCGGGCCTGGCCTGTGCCGCCCACTTCGTCATTCGCGCGCACCGTGCGCCGCAGGGTATCGACGACTACGTGGCCGCCGGCCGCGCCGTGCAACGTTTCTGGCTGACGCTGACGGCGCTGGGCCTGAGCATGCAGCCGGAGATGACGCCGCTGATTTTCGCGCGCTACGTCAGCAACGGCGTCCGTTTCTCGCGCGACGACAAGCTGCTGGCGCTGGCCGCATCATTGCGGGAAGAATTGCAGCGCGTGATCGGCACCGGCGGCGCGCCGGTGTTCATGGGACGGCTGGGCGCGGGCCCGGCGGCGCGTGCGCGTTCGTTGCGCAAGGCCCTGCCGCGTCTGATGCGCGCGGCGTCGGGCCGCTGATCCGGCACAGCCATGGCCACACTGTCCGAGCTGGAACAGGAATGGGACGCCATCGTCATCGGCACCGGCATGGGCGGCGCCGTGCTCGGCCATGCGCTGGCGCGTGCCGGGCAGCGCGTGCTGTTCTGCGAAAAAGGCCGCTCCAGCGACGAGCAGGCGCAGGCCTTGCGCGGCGCGTATCCGGAAACAGCGTTTCCCGAACCGCTGGCGCCGGCGCCCGAACACCGCGCCGTGCTACAGCGGGCCGGCCGCTATCCGGAGCAGATTGCCGACCGCTCCGGCGCGCGCGGCAGCAGTTTCATTCCCTTCATCGGCTCCGGCAACGGCGGCTCGACCGCGCTGTACGGCATGGCGCTGGAGCGGTTCTTTCCGGCCGATTTCGCGCCACGCCAGGCGTTTCCGCAGGCGCCGGCCGATTGCACGCTGCCGGACGCCTGGCCGGTGTCGTACCAGGCCATGACGCCATATTACGAGCAGGCCGAGATCCTGTTCCGTCTGCGCGGCAGCGCCGACACGCTGCGTCCGACCGAGGGCCGGGCGCATCTGATGCCAGCGCCGCCGCTGACGCCGGCATCGGCCGAGCTGTTCGAATTCTTCCAGCGGCAGCAATTGCATCCGTACCGGCTGCCGCTGGCCTGCGAGTTTGTCGAGGGCTGCAGCGGCTGCCAGGGTTATCTGTGCGCGCGCGAGTGCAAGAACGACGCCAACCGCATCTGCCTGCGGCCGGCGCTGCGCCAGCACGGCGCGCTGCTGCTCGATGAATGCGAGGTGCTGCGGCTGGAGGCCGACCGCAGCGCGGTCAGCGGCGTGGTCTGCAATTGGCGCGGGCGGGAAATCCGGTTGCGCGGCAGACAGGTGATCCTGGCCGCCGGCGCGCTGGAATCGCCGCGCCTGTTGCTGCGCTCGGCGTCGGCGCACTGGCCGGCCGGGCTGGCCAACGATTCCGGTCTGGTCGGCAAGAACCTGATGCGGCACCACATCGATCTGTACCTGATCCGGCCGAAACTGCGGCCGCCGTTCGACAATCGCCAGAAGGAATTCGCCTTCAACGATTTTTATCAGGTCGATGGTCAGAAGCTGGGCTCGGTACAATCGTTCGGCCGGCTGCCGCCGGCGCCGGTATTGGCCGCCTCGCTGGCCGACGATCTGCGCCAGGGCCCGGCGCCGTGGCTGGCGCCGCTGTTCGCGCTGGTGCGGCCGCTGGTGCAGCGTTTCCTGGGCAAGCTGGTCGACCAGCACCTGATCCTGGCCAGCACGCTGGAAGACCTGCCTTACGCCGATAATTGCGTGACACTGTCGCCGGACGACGGCGCGCGGCTGCAACTGCGCTACCGCACCCGGCCGCACGACCAGCAGCGCATCGCCGCGTTCCGCCAGTTGATCAAACAGAGCCTGCGCCCGTATCCATACCAGGTGCTCAAGCAGGCCGACAACAACCAGCGCATCGCCCATGCGTGCGGCACCTGCCGCTTCGGCCACGACCCGCGCAGCAGCGTGCTGGACGCCAACAACCGCGCGCACGGGCTGGCCAACCTGTACGTGGTGGACAGTTCGTTCTTTCCATCCAGCGGCGGCACCAATCCGAGCCTGACCATCGCCGCCAACGCGCTGCGCGTGGCCGACCATTTACTAGGGAGACAGCGGACATGAAAATCGCGGACGCCAAGGGCGATTGGGCGCTGGTGACGGGGGCATCGTCCGGCATCGGCGAGGAATATGCGCGGCAGCTGGTGCAGGCCGGCATGCACGTGGTGCTGGTGGCGCGCCGCAAGGAACGGCTGGATGCGCTGGCCGGGCGCCTGCGCACCGGCCAGACCCAGGTGCTGGCGCTCGACAAGGATCTGGCCCGGACCGGCGCCGTGGACGAGCTCAGGGCGACGCTGGCGCAGCAGGGCATCCGCATCCGGCTGCTGTGCAATATCGCCGGGGTGGGGCGCTGGGGCCGCTTCGAGCATGGTTCGGCCACGCAATACCAGGAAATCATGGTGGTGAACATGGTGGCGCCGGTGGTGATGTGCTACGCCTTCCTGCCGGACCTGGAATCGTTCGCCAGCAGCGCCGTGATCAACGTGTCCTCGCCGGCCGTGTACCAGCCGGTGCCGTACATGGGCGTGTATGCGGCCAGCAAGTCGTTTGTCCACCAGTTCAGCCAGGCGCTGCATGGCGAATGGGCCGGCCGCGGCATCCTGGTGCAGACGCTGGTGCCGGGGCCCACGGTCAGCGAATTCGATGAAAAGGCCGGCGCCTACGAGAGTGCCCTGACCAAGCGCGATCCGGCGGCGGTGGCGGTGAAGGCGTCGCTGGCCGGTCTGGACAAGGGCTTGCCGGTGGTGGTCAGCGCCAGGGGCACGCTGCTGCAGCGCATGTTCGGCGCGCTGGCGCCGCCATCGGTGGTGATCCGCAAGGTGGCCGGCATGTTCCGGCCGCCGGAATGACAAAAACCCTGCGGCGCACCGCAGGGTTTTTCGTTTGGCGCCGAGGTCAATCAGCCTTTGCTCTTGCGGCGGCGGGTCACGCCGGCAATGCCCAGCAGGCCCAGGCCCACCAGCAGGGTGCTGCCAGGTTCCGGCAGGCGGGTGGTGGTGCTGTCGCCGTCGACCTTGAACACGATGTCGCGCGAGTGATCGACATTGTAGGTACCGAACAGGTCGGGACCGCTGTCGGCGGCGCTGGCGTGGAAGGCCGAGGTGTCCGAGGTGCCGGCCGGGTAGTTCAGGTTGGACTGGAAGTCCAGGCCGAAGATCAGGTCCTGGATGCCTTCCAGATAGGCGGCGTCGACGAAGTCGCCCGATTCCACCAGTTCGGCGTGCAGGTGGGTCGAGCCCAGGCCGGTGCCGCGGCCGTTCAGGCCCATGAACGACGAATCGGTGCCGTCCGGAACGATCGAGAACATCGCCACCAGCTTGCCGTCGTCGAAGCCGGTGCCGTCGCCGGTGTTGGCGTTGGCTTTGCTGTCGTAGTAGATCGCCACCTTGTTGGTGGCGGTGCTGCCGCCCAGGCCGAACACGGCCGACGGGTTGCTGCCGACGAAGTTGGACGCCGTCACGGTCTCGGTGAAGCTGGCCACGATGGTGAATTCGAAGGTTTTGCCGGCGTCCTTGCCGCCGTTCGAGGTGGCATCGAGGTTGGTGAAGGAACTGTTGGCGACGCCGCCACCGACCGTCACCAGGTTGGCCTGGTACAGGAACTGGAAGCTGGCGCCGACCGGCAGCAGCGAATTGTCGCTGAACGGGCCGACACCGATGGCCACACCCGAACCCTGGGCGTTCCAGTCCAGGCTGGTTGCGCCCGACACATAGGTGTTGCCGCCGCCATCCTTCAGATTGAACGTGTTGCTGGCGTCAGCGAATGCCGCGGTGCTGAGGCTGGCCAAGCCCAATGCCAGTGCTATGGACTTTAATTTACGCATTGTTTTCATTACTGGCTCCAAAAATGGTATCGCAGGTCTAAGCATTTCTTGAGAATTTTGGGCCCCTAGCAGTGGGCTTACCATGTTTGAGCAATAAGCATGCCACATTATTCAATGTCGTTTGAATTCAATCACTTAGCGAAATTTTTGGCTGTTGTCGCGTGTCGCAATCGGTGACAGTGTAAAGATTTCCGACACCCGCATTTTCCGCTGTCAGCGCGGCGGACGGGCCAGCTGGCCAATCAGGCGTTCCAGGCTCAGGCCGGGCGCCGTCTGCGCGAAGACGCCGGCAATTTCCTGCGCCGCGCGCGCGTACGGCGGTTGGTCCAGCATGGCGGTGGCGGCCGCCTGCACGGCGGCGGCGCTCAGCCGGTCGGCGCGTAGCAGCCGGCCCGCGCCCGCGCGCACCAGCGCCTGCATGTTGAGGAACTGGTCGAGATTGCCGGCGATGCCCAGCACCGGCACGCCGGCGGCCAGCGCCTGCTGGCTGGTGGGACTGCCGCCATTGCAGATCACCAGCGCCGCCCGGCGTGCGGCGGCGTCGCCCGGCAGATAATCGGCCACGCGGGCGTTGTCCGGCACGTGATCGAGGCGGATGTTGCCAGCGGTGGCGGCCAGCACCTGCACCGGCAGTGGCGCCAGCGCGTCCAGCACCAGCGGCAGCAGCCGGCCCTGGCCCGAGCTACCCAGCGTGACGTAGACCGTTGCGCGCTCGTCCGGCAGCGTGGTCCACCAGTCCGGCGGCGCGATCGGCGGCGCCCACATCACCGGGCCCAGATAGGAGTGGTGCGCGGGCAGGTCGTGCGCCGGGAACAGTTCCGGCACGTCCATGTAGGCGGTGTGGTCGGCGTCGGTGTAGATGCGGCGCAGGTCCGGTCCCAGCGAGGGCAGGCCGTACTTGCGGCGCACGCGGTTCAGCGGCCGGGCGTGCAACGCGAATGCCAGCGGCTGCGCCAGCCGGAACAGCGGATCGGCCAGCGCGATCGGCAGAACCCTGGTCATCGGCAGGCTGGGCACGGTATAGCGGACGTCGACGTACGGGCTCCAGTAAGCATTGCTGAGGGCGATGTACGGCACCTGGGCCAGACGCGCGCTGACCGACAGCGACAGGCGGAAATCGCCGACCACCACATCCGGCCGCACTTGCGCCAGCAACTGGCGGTCGGCTTCGACGTAGCGGCTCAGTGTGGCCTCATCGTAGACCGGTTGACCCGCCGCCAGCGCGCCCAGGAATTGCTGGCTGGAGATGCTGTCCACGCGCCAGCGCGTGTAATCGGTGTCGCGGAAGCAGAATTCGTAGCCGTCGGCGCAGGCGAAGTGCAGCGCGTAGCGGCCGCGGTCCATGGTTTGCGCCAGCGCCAGCAGTCTGGCCACGTGGGCCAGCGTGACCGCCTCGGCGTAAAAAAGAATCTTTTGTGTTTGCATGATGGTAGGGCGGCGATTTTTCCAGTGTAAAGAAATCCGACACTTGTCCGCGCACCGCCCCGGCGTCCACTCCTCAGAGCGACTTGAGCAGCGAGCGCGCTTCGTCGGCCTGTGGGAAGGCGCTGTTCGCGGCCAGCACTTTTTCCAGTTCCTTGCGTGCGCCCGGCTTGTCGCCCGACTTGCTGAGCGCCACCGCCAGGTGATAGCGCAGTTCCGGCGCCTGCGGCGCGCCGCCGACCGCCTTCTGCAGCAGCGCCAGCGCGCGCGCGTGGTCGCCCTGTTCCAGCAGCAGCCAGCCCAGGGTGTCCATCACCGACGGGTTGTTGGGCGAGAGCTGAGCCGCCTGTTCGGCGGTGGCCAGCGCGCGCGCATCCCTGGTCTGCTGATAGACCCAGGCCAGGTTGTTCAATGCCACCGGATTCTTCGGATTCACCTTGAGCATGTCGCGCAGCACGTCGGCGGCCGGCGGGTATTGCCGGGCGTTGATGTAGTGCTCGGCGAGGTACAGCGCCACCACCGGATCGGCCGGATTGCCCTGGTGCCATTGCTGCAGCCGGGTTTCCGCGTCGCGCGTCTTGCCCATGAACTTGAGGACGTTGGCGACGCGGATCAGATGCTGGGGTTGCTTGTCCAGCGCGTAGGCTTTTTCGTAGGCCGGCAGCGCCAGTTCCGGATGTTTGGCGCCGGCCTGGATATCGCCTTCCACGGTGTAGCCGGCCGGCAGCCTGGGTGCGATGCGCTGCATCTGGCGCGCGGCGGCGAGGGCGTCGTTGATCTTGCCGCGCGACAGGAAGAACTCGGCCTGGGCCATGCGCGCCGGCATCCAGTCCGGTTGCAGCGCGGTGGCGCGCTTGAGGTCTTCCGTGGCGGCGTCGTCGTTCTTCAGCAGCATGTGCACGCGCGCCAGGCGCAGCTGCGCCTCGGCCGATTTCGGCAGCGCCTTGACCAGCTGGCTGTAGCTTTCCAGCGCCGCGGCGGCGTCGTTGTTGGCCAACTGGGCCTGGCCCAGCAGATCGATCACGGCCGGGTCGGCGCTGTTGGCGGCCTGCAGTTTGCGCGCCAGCCCCAGCGCTTTTTGCGGCTGTTTGATGGCCAGATAGTGTGCGCCCAGCGCCAATGCCGGCGGCACCGCCAGCTCATCGACCGCATAAGCTTGCTCCAGCCACCGCGTGGCCTGCTCCGGCTGTTTCTGCGCCATGGCGATTTCCGCCAGCGCCTGCATGGCGTTGCGCGCCTTGGGGTTACGCTGCAGGTAGGCGGTCAGGACTTTCTTGGCGGCCTCGGGTTGCTCGGCGCGCATTTCCAGCTGGGCCAGGTTCAGTGCCGCCGTGAAGTAATCGCCCTTGGCCGCGATGGCCGAGGCGTAATTGCCGCGCGCCTGGGCCAGATCGCCGCGGGCCTGGTAGATCGCGCCCCTGGCGTTGAAGATTTCCGGATTGCCGGGCTGGCGCTGGTCGAAGGCTTGCAGCGCGGCCAGCGCCTTGTCGTAGTGCTTGAGGTTCATCTCCGCCTGCACCAGCGCCAGCGTGGCGTGGGTCGATTTCGGCGCCAGCGCGGCGCCGGCCTCGAGATCGGCTATGCCCTGCATATCGCCGGCGCTGACCTTGGACAGACCGAGCGAGGTGTGCAGTGCCGCCGAGTCCGGCTGTAGCTTGCTGGCGTCGGCGAAATAGCCGGCAGCCTTGCGGAATTCCTGGCCCTGCATCGACGACTGGCCGGCCAGCGCCAGCAGGTCGGCGTCCTTGCCCGGCTGCTTGAGCAGCGGCGCCAGCGCGGCTTCCGCCTCGGCCGGCTGCGACGCCTTCAACAGCGTCTGCGCCAGCAGCTTGCGCGCATAGGCATTGTCGGGATTCTGCTCGAGGTATTTGCGCAGGTGCTGTTCGGCCTGCGCCAGCGCCCCCAGGTTCATTTCGACCGCGCCCGACAGCAGGATCGACAGCATGTGCTCGGGCGCCACGCGCAGCACTTTTTGCAGCGAATCGCGCGCCGCCGAATACCGGCCCTGCTTGAAGTCGAGCAGGGCCTGCGTGTACATCACCAGCACCGCCGACGGCGCGATCTTGCGCGCGGCGTCGACATCCACCTTGGCGGCGGCGAAATCGCCGGCGTCGATGTGCAGATGGGCGCGCTCGACCATGGCGCGCACGTTGTCGGGCTGCAGCGCCAGCACCTGCGCGTAAGCCGCCACCGCATCCTGGCGCTTGCCCTGGTATGCCAGCACCGTGCCCTTGTAGTACCAGACGTCGGGGTCTTGGGGATTGGCCTGCTGCGCCTGTTCCAGGTACGCCATCGCGCCGGACAGATCGTTGTTGATCACCGCGTGGCGCGCCAGGCCGATCAGACCGCCGGCCGAGCCGGCCTGCGCCGCCAGCGCCTGCCGGTACGCGGCCAGCGCCTGGTCCGGCTGGTTGAGGGCGAAGAAGGCGTCGCCGCGCGCCACCAGCAAGCCCGGCGTGGGCCGGGTCAGTGCCGCCGCGCTCTCGTCCAGCGCCTTCTGGAACTGGCCCTGCGCCGACAGCGCCTTCACCAGCTCGGGCGCGGTGGCCTGCTGGTCGTAGCCGAGACTGATGGCCTTGCGGATTTCCTTTTCGGCCGAGGGGCCGTCGCCGAGTTTGTTGTGGAGGCTGGCCAGACGGTAGCGGATTTCGGCGTCGTCCGGACTCTTGCTGGCGGCGTTTTTCAGCTGGATCAGCGCGGCCTTGTTGTCGCCCTTTTGCAGATACTGTTTGGCGTCGGCCAGCAGCGAGGCGCTGGTCTCGGTCTTGCCGCAACCGGTCAGTCCGGCCGCCAACACGAGGGAATAAATGAAGACGGCGGTGCGGGCGGCCCGGCGAGTGACTCGTTGCGACATGATCGTTCCTTGAGCAAAGCGGCTACGGATGTTAATAATACCTTAATAACGTGTTCTTTTTTACACTTTTTACCGCTGTTGTAAATGCGCGATGCGCAGCCATCGCGCTCAGGCGTGCTGCTCGTGGCGCGCGGCGCGCTCGCTGTGGCGCTGCAGGTTGTTGTTGAGCTGGGTGATGATCTCGGACGCCGCCGCAATGATCTGCGCCGAGCCGAAACCGGCGCGCGCCATTTCCTTGTACAGCGACTTGGCCAGGAGCTTGGCCACCTGGTCGGGGTTCTGGTAGGCGGTGGACGCGATCGACCCGGCCACCTTGTCCTGCACCTCCTGCATCAGCGCCAGCTGGGTGAAGCGCGAATTCAGGATCGCCTGCAATTGCAGCACCTGGATCGATTTGCCGATGAACAGCGCGATCATGTCCAGCATGTGCAGGTCGATGAGGTTGAAGCGCTGCTTGGCCTCGCTGGCGCTGACGTTGAGCAGGCCGACGATCTTGGCGTCGATGCGCACCGGCGCCAGCATCAGGCTGCGGCGCGGGTCGTCGGCGCGGCGCGCCAGCGCGGCGAACTGTGAATTCATGATGTCTTCGACCAGCAGCGAGCGGCCGTGATCCAGCACGTGGCCGGCGATGCCCTCGCCGCGGCCGACGGTGGCGGTCCACGCGGCCGGCGGCAGCGGCCCCACGTGCGCGGCCATGCTCATGCGCAGGTCTTCGCCGTCGCCGCTGGTGATCAGCATGACCGAGCAGGTTTCGGCAGCGAGCAGTTCGGCGGTCATCTCGACCTGCTGCTGCAGGCTGTCGGTGAGATTGCCGGCGGCCAGGAACTGCGACAAATCGTGCAGCTTGATCAGAAGATTGTCTTCGTTCATGGCCTCTCCGGTGGCTGGCGATCGGACGCCTATCATAACAATATTGTCGGTTTATTCCCGCTGTTTTTTCGCTTCCTTCGGCGACAGGAATGCCTTGTGGAACAGGTGGCGCGCCAGCAGCGGCGGCGGCATGCGCAGCCAGTTGCCGCGCAAGTAGAGACAGAAGCGCGCCGGCGCGCTCCAGCGGTCGTTGCAGCTGGCGTGCACGGGCAGCAGGGCGCGGTGAAACAGGAAGTCCATCAGGCCCAGCAGCAACGGTCCCGGCGCGGCGCCGGCCGCCGCCCGCACGGCATCGGCCGGCACCGGGGTGTGCAGCAGTTGCGCGCAGTAGCGCAGGGCGTAGAACAGCGGCCTGGCCAGTTGCAGCTCGGCGGCGCGCGCCGTCAACGCCGGCCAGAACGCCGGGTCGGCGCCGAAATGCAGCAGCAGGCGGTGGATGTCGACCAGGTCGCGCAGGCCGTGGTCGAATTCGCCGTCGTAAAACAGGTGCACGGCGCTGTGCAGCACCAGGTCGGCCGGCGCCAGCGTGTACAGGCCCTCGGCGCCGGCGATCGGCGCGGCGGCGGCGCGCAGCTTGTCGGGGTCGGGGCGGACGCGCGCGGTCAGCGGCAGGATGGCGTGGTGCACGTCGATCACGGCATTGCGCAGCACGTGACGCATGGGCGGCAATTCATGCATCCAGACACGGTAGTAGCGCTGGTCGTAGGCGTCGTGGTGGGTGGCGGCCCAGCCGTGCATCATCAGCGCCGCCTCCACGTCCGGCAGGCTGGCGGCCGGCACCAGGATGTCGACATCGGAATACAGGCGGCCGCGCGCCGCCGGCAGCCCGGCCATGGTGTAGGCCGCGCCCTTGAGCAGGATCAGCGGCAGCTCGCAGCCGGCCAGCGCGCGGGTGATCATGGCCACCTCGTAGCGCACGCCCTGCTGGTGGCGTTCGGCCAGGGTGCGCGCCCATTCCAGGTGTTCGCGCACCTGGTCCGGCAGGCGCGCCAGCAGGCCGTGTTCCTCGACCAGCGCCAGCAGGCCGGCCAGCAAATACGCGGCCACGCTCTGGCGCAGCAGCAAGTCCCAGTCAGCCGCGCTCCAGTCGGCCAGGCGCTGGGGCTGGCGGTAGGCCTGCAGGATCAGCGGGGGCGGCGTCACAGCGGGCGCGGCAGGCTGGCGAACACATCGAGCGCATCGTCCAGCCGGCTGTAGGTGAAGTGATAGCCCTGGGCGGCGTCGATCACGCGCGCCATGGTGTCGAAGCCGCGCGCCGCCATCAAGTCGTAGTTGAAGGCGTTTTCCGCCAGCTCGATGAAGCAGCGCGCGCGCGGCACCGGCGTCAGCTGCGGCGCCACGCCCGCCTGCCACCTGGGGAACACGATCCACGCCGGCCGCGCGCTCTGGTGCGCGCGGCGCACGCTGTCGGTGGGCGCCTTCAGGTGCGCCACCGTGCCTTTTTCGGTGTTCAGCACCGGCCGGCTCATGGCGGCGTGCGGCAGATAATCGCGCATCAGGTCGATCGAGCCGTTCTTCAGGCTGATGGGACGGGGGCAGGGCAGCACGTGGCCGTCTTCCGGCTGGATCAGCGTCAGTTCGTCCGACAGCAGGCGCCAGCCGTGGTGCACCAGCGCGGCGGTCAGCGTGCTCTTGCCGGAGCCCGGCGGCGCCGGCAGGATGGCCGCGCAACCGTCCCTTTCGATCACCGCCGCATGGATCATCAGATAGCGGTTGGCGCGGCTGGAGACGCACCAGTTCAGCCCCCACTCGAACATGGGAAAGGCGTGCGAGTACGGCATCGGCACGAATTCGGCGTGGCCGTCGTAGACCAGGTTGATTTGCGGGCGGAACCAGCGCCGCCAGCCCTTCGGCCGCTCCAGGCGCAGATGGAAATCGGCGAAGCTGCCGGCGTCCAGCAGCGGATAGTCGGCGTACAGCAGGTGCAGGGCGTCGGCCACGCTGGGCACGGGCGCCTGCAGATGGGCGACAAAGCGGCCGGTGCGCAGCCAGACGCCATCGCCGGCCAGCTGCGCGCCGAGCTGGGCGCGGCTCAGGGAAGACAGTGTCAGCATGGCTCGACCAGCGCCAGCTTGCTCAGCTGTAGCAGCAGGGCGGCAGTCTCGGCGGCCGGCTCGTGGCCGTCGTCGAAGTCGAATGCGGCCGACAGGGCAGCGGCCAAGGCGCTCTCGGCGGCAGGCGCCCGCTGCAGTTGCAACAGCAGATGCATGGCGGCCGGATTCAGCAAATGGGTATCGCCCGACAGCGCGTTGTAGAGTACGTATTCATCGTCCCAGCCCCGGTGCCGCAGGGTCTGGCCAGGCATCAGCCGCCACACGGAATTGTTCAATACATCGTACCTTGCAGGTAAGCCACGATATCGGCGCCGTACCACTTCTTGCCGTAGGTGGGCGTGTAATAGCCCTTGCTCTGGTATTCGTTCCAGATCGCCTGCAGCATGCCGATGGTCAGGTAGCTGGTGATGCCGGCCTGGACGTTCAGGTAGGCGGCGGTCAAGTGCATGCCGACGTTGTAGCGGTCGAAGGACTGCGGCGACAGGATGGTGCCCATCTTGCAATTGCGGTAGCTGGTGTTGACGCTGTTGCAGCTGAACACGGTGCCGTAGGTATTGGTGGTCTTGCAGCCCTTGGGCCAGGCGCTGGCGTTTTTCCAGTAGCCCGGCGAGCGGCCGGCGCACACCACCGGCTTGGTCGCGTGCGTGCTTTTCAGATTGGCCGAGGCATAGCCCGACGGCGTGGTGCAGATGTCGCACGCCATGCCCGGACGGCTGGTGACGGTCAGCAGCACGCCGGTGACTGCCGCACCGGACTTGGCGAAGCGGCGCCGCGCCGCGCCCTTGTCCGACAGTGCGGGACTGGCGCCGGCGGAGCTTGCGGCCTGGTCTTGATCTGGTTGTTGGATAGTCACGTCGATACCCTCAAAATGCATGCCTTTGACAGAGCAATTTCCGTTCCCACGCCGTGCCGCGCTCGCTGCCAGCTTTAAAATCAAGGCCTTGCGGCAATCGTCCGGCTTTCGCTCGAAGAAACCGGCTGACACTGTAAAAATTTCCGACAGTCGGTCGCCGCCGGATCAGAAGAAGCTTTCCGGGATCACCAGCACATCGCCCGGGCGCATCAGCATGTTGGCGGAAATGTCGCCATCCTTGATCAGGTCGTTCAAGCGCACCGGCAGTTTCTGCTGCTGGCCGTTGACCGTGCGGATGATGCTGGCCTTGTTGCCGGAGGCGAACTCGGTGACGCCGCCGACCGCGATCAGCACGTCCATCAGCGACATGTCGCGCCGGTACGGCAACGCCTGCGGACGCGCGGCCTGGCCGATCACGCGGATCTGCTCGCCATACGTGCCGACAAAGCTGGTGACGATCACCGTCACCACCGGTTGCTGGATGTACTTGGCCAGCTCTTTTTCGATATCGCGCGCCAGCTGGGTCGATGTCTTGCCGCTGGCGGCCAGGTCTTCGACCAGCGGCGTGGTGATCTTGCCGTCCGGCCGCACCGGCACCGTCATCGAGACTTCGGGATTGCGCCAGACGATGATGTTGACCGAGTCGCCCGGGCCGATCAGGTAATCGGGCGTGTCGCCGCCGGATGCCAGCGGCGCCGATGGCGTGGGATTACTGCTGGCGCAACCGCCCAGCATCAGCGCCGACAGGGCTATAACAGCATGGCCCAGCCATTTCACGATAGTTTTGTGCACGGAATTCACCTGGATATCCTCTGGAGCGGGTTCTTATCATTCGGCGTGGACTTGTCATATGGTATTTTCCATTTTGACATGCTTATTTTATACCATGACTTGCCTCAACAATACATCATATTGGCAAGAAAATAGTTGTTACGGGGTCTTTTGTTGTAGCAGTTCACGGATGTAGTTGGCGGGGATGGCATAGGTGATGCCGCTGGGGTTGGTGATGGCGTTTTCCTTCAGGCCCTTGACCAGCACCATGTTGATCACGCCGTAGACCAGGCCGTTGTCGGGATCATACACAGGACTGCCGCTGTTGCCCGGATAAGCGGTGCCGTCCAGCTGGAAGATGGCAAACGGCGGTTTTTGCAGGCGGTTGATCAGGCGCGCATCGAGCTTGCGCGAATTCAGCGTCGGCATCAGGATGGGGGTGATGGCCGCCAGCGTGGCGCGATGGGTGGCGCGGTGCAGGCCCAGCACCATGCCCAGCGGAAAACCGGTGAAGGCCAGCGACTGGCCTTCGCGCACGCTGTCCGAATCGCCCAGTTTCAGCGCCGGCAACGGCGTGCCGCGCAGGCGCAGATGGGCAAGATCGTGCTCGCGGTCGATGGCTTCCACCGTGGCCGGCCGGAACTCGACGGCGTCAGCGCTACCGAGCACGATGCCCAGTGTTTCCATGTGCTCGCTATCCAGCGCCTGCGGCACCACGTGGGCGTTGGTGATCACACTCAGGCCGTCGCCGGTGACGAAACCGGTGCCGGTGAAATTGATCGCCGGGCTGCGCGTGCGCAGGTAGGTACCGACACCGACCACCGACGGTTTGACGGCGGGAATGGTGTCGACTAGCCCGGCGCTGACGGGAGACGGGGCCAGCAGGCATAGCAAAACGCAAGTGGACCGTAGTAAGATGTGTTTTAGGCATAACATTTTGATAAAGTACCATTTCCCATTCGCGGCGCATAGCGCCGCGCTCAACTTTCATCGGACTCCGTGACGCTACGCCCTCAACGCTGCGCCGCCTTGCCCTGCGCCCTCTTGCTGGCCGCCGCCATCGCCGGTTATCCGCTCGGCGCCGGCTGGCTGTCGACCGGCTTGCTGGCGTGGCTGCTGCTGTTGCGGCGCTGGCCGCAAGCCTGGCTGCCGGGCGTGCTGGCGCTGCTGCCCGTACTGGACGGCGCCCAGTGGAGCGGGCGCCTGTACCTGGACGAATTCGATTGCCTGTTGGCGGCCACCGTGCTGGCGCAGGCCTTGGGCCCGGCGCGGCCGGCCGCCAGGCTGGGGCGCTGGCCGGCGCTGGCGCTGGGGCTGGTGGCACTGACCACCGCCAGCTCCCTGATCATCGGCTGCTGGCCGTTGCCCGTGCCGGGACCGAATTCCTTCAACAATTATTACAGCGCGTATAACGGCCTGCGTCTGGCCAAGGGATTGCTGTGGGCATTAATGCTGTGGCCGGCGTTGGCGGAGGAGCTGCAACACGATGCGGACGCCGCGCGCCGTCGCTTTGCGCTGGGCATGAGCCTGGGGCTGGTGACGGCCACGCTGGCGGTGCTGTGGGAGCGCGCCACGTTTCCCGGCCTGCTCAATTTCAGCAGCGGCTATCGCGTGGTCGGCCTGTTCACCGGCATGCACGTGGGCGGCGCCTGCATCGAAGCGTGGTTCGCCATGAGCCTGCCGTTCGCGGCCTGGTGGGCGTTGACCATGCGCGGCTGGCGCCGGCTCGCCGGCGTGCTGATGTGTTTGCTCGGCTGTTATGCCCTGGTGGTCTGCTATGCGCGCGGCGGCTACCTGGCGGCCGCCGTCGGTCTGGCGGTGGTGGCGGCGGGGCTCGGGCTCAAGCCGCGGCGCGGTGCGATGGCGGCGCGCAATCCCGGGCCTG
>NZ_SPVG01000167.1 GCF_004614165.1 Duganella callida
ACCCGCGCCCGCTGGCTGAAGACGGCCTGGCACGCGCTGACGCGCCCGCTCAACGCCTGGCTGCTGCATTTCGCCGCGCTGTGGCTGTGGCACGTGCCGGGCTTCTTCCAGGCGGCGCTGCTGCATCCGGGCTGGCACGCGCTGCAGCACGCCAGCTTCCTGTTCCCGGCGCTGCTGTTCTGGTGGGCGGTGCTGGTGGACGGCGGTACCTCGCGCAGCGGCGCGCTAATTTATCTGTTCACCACCATGCTGCATACCGGCGCGCTGGGTGCGCTGCTGGCGCTGTCGTCGACCATCTGGTATCCCGCCTACGGCGGCGCGGCCATGCACTACGGCCTGTCGGCGCTGGAAGACCAGCAACTGGGCGGCCTGATCATGTGGGTGCCCGGCGGCCTGGCCTATTTGCTGGCGGCGCTGCTGCTGTGCGCCGGCTGGCTGGCGCCGCAGCCGCAGGGCAAGCGCACATGAGGACAGTGGCGGCCCTGCTGGCGCTGGCCGTCTCTTGCAGCGCCTGCGAACAGGACCGGGCGGCGGTGCCGCCGGCCGAGCGCAGCGGCAACCGCTACACCGGCAAGGCGCTGCTGCTCAGCTACGGTTGCGTGGCCTGCCACCGCATCCGTGGCTTGCCGGAGCTGTCCGGACAATCCGGGCCGCCGCTGGAACGCGTCGCCTACCAGAGTTATCTGGCCGGACTGCTGCCGAACACGCAGGCCAACATGGAACGCTGGATCGTCCATCCGCGCGCCATCAGTCCCGGCACCGCGATGCCGGAGCTGGGCGTCAGTCCGGCCGAGGCGCGCGACATGGCGGCCTATCTGTACCAACAGGTGCCGCCATGAAGCGCTGGCGCATCGTGCTGGCGACCGTGGCCGGCGGCGCGCTGCTGGCCGCGCTGGCGGGCGGGCTGCTGCTGCGCGGCGGCTGGTACGACGCCGGCGCCATCAAGCAGCATTACCAGCTGACCTACCAGCTGCTGGAGCTGGGGCTGCGCTATTCGGTGCGGCACCACGCGCGCGAGATCCATGCGCCGCCGCTGACCGACGCCATGGCGCAACGCGGCGCCCAGCTGTATGCGCGCTTCTGCGTGCAGTGCCACGGCGCGCCCGGCGTGGCGCCGGAGCAGGCCGCGCTGGCGCTGCAGCCGCAGCCCGGCCCGCTGCTGCACATGGCGCGCCGCTGGCAGCCGCATGAGCTGTACTGGCTGGTCGCCAACGGCATCAAGATGACCGGCATGCCGGCCTGGCAGTACCGCCTGAGCGAAGAGGAATTGTGGAGCGTGGTGGCGTTCCTGCAGCAGCTGCCGCGGTTGTCGCCGGCGGAGGGCAAAGCCTTGCTGGCGCAGGCCGCGCGCGACGATCATCCATCGCCGCCGCCGCCGCTGCGGCCTCCCGATGCCGACCGCGGCCGCGTGGCGCTGACCCAGTACGCCTGCCATTCCTGTCATCAGATCGACGGCGTGGCGGGACCGACGGTCGAGGTCGGGCCGGCGCTGCCGCGCGGCTACGCGGAGCAGCGTTACATCGCCGGGTACTTACCGAATTCCGACGACAACCTGGTGCGCTGGATACGCCATCCCGACCAGGTCAAGCCCGGCACCGCCATGCCCGAGCTGCAGGTCAGCGAGCAGGACGCGCGCGACATGGCGCGCTGGCTGCGGCGCTGAGGCGTCAGCGTGGCGTTTTGGTCTGCAGCCTGGCGGTGATGAAATCGACAAAAGTGCGCACCCGCAGCGACAGATGGCGCGCGTGCGGATACAGCAGGAAAAACGGCCGCGAGGTGCCGCCGTGCTGCGGCAGCAGTTCCACCAGCGTGCCGTCGGCCAGATCGCGGGCGACGATGAAGCGGTAGGTCTGCACCAGCCCGGCACCATGGCGCGCCAGCGTGACGATGCCCAGCACGTCCTCCGAACAGCACAAGCCGCCCTCGGTCGCCACATCGACCAGCGCGCCATCCTGCCTGAACGGCCAGGGAATCCGTTTGCCGGTGCTGGGCAGGTCGAACTGCAGGCATTCGTGGCTGGCCAGATCGTCCAGCGATTTCGGCGTGCCGGCTCGCTGCAGATAGGCGGGCGCGGCCACCAGCACCAGTTCCGCATCCTCCAGCTTGCGCGCGATCAGGTTGGAATCGGCCGGCGCGCGGCCGCGGATCGCCAGGTCGTAGCCCTCGTCGGCAAAATCGATGTTGCGGTTGCTGACGTGGATGTCGATGGTGACGTCGGGATAGGTGCGGCGGAATTCGCCCAGCAGCGGCAGCAGACGGTAATGCGCATACGGCGTCGGTGTGCTGATGCGCAGCGGACCGGACGGATGGGCCTGCTGGCCGGTGACCTGGCGTTCGGCCTCGCTCAGTTGCGACAGCGCCTGCCGGCACTGCTCGAAATACACGCGACCGCCGTCGGTCAGGCGGATCTGGCGGGTGGTGCGCACGAACAGGCGCACGCCCAGGCGTTCCTCCAGGCGCGACACCGAGCGGCTGACGGCGGCCGGCGTCACCCCGGCGGCGGTGGCGGCGGCGGTAAAACTGGACAGCTCCGCGGCCAGACAGAACAGTTCTATGCTGCCCAGCAGTACATCATCGAATTGACGTTTCATGGCGGTATATTGATTACACGACGTATTAATTGTCTTGCTTTTCAAGCTGTTTATCAAGGTGCTGCGCAAAAGTATAGTGGGCTCATCGATATTCCACCTGAACAGGAGCACATCATGAGCAAGACAGTCATCGTCACCGGCGCCTCGAGCGGCATCGGCTTCGCCGTCGCGGAAGCGTATCTGAAACGCGGCTACAACGTGGTCGGCAACGCCCGCACCATCGAGCGCCTGAAGCAGGCCGCGACCAAGCTGGGCAATCCGGCCAACTTCGTGCTGGTACCGGGCGATATTTCGAAGGCGGAGACCGCGAAGGCGCTGTTCGAGCGCGCCGTGGCCGCGTTCGGCAAGGTCGACATCCTGATCAACAACGCCGGCATCTTCATCGCCAAGCCGATCACCGACTACACCGAAGACGACCTGGACACCATCGTCAGCACCAACCTCAAGGGCTTCTTCTACCCGTCGCAGCAGGCCGCCAGGCACATGAGCGCCAACCGCTCCGGCCACATCGTCACCATCACCGCCAGCATCGCCATGCAGCCCAACGTCAAGGTGCCGGCCGTGCTGCCGGTGCTGATCAAGGGCGGCCTGAACCACGCGACCCGCGGCCTGGCGATCGAACTGGCGGCGTCCAACGTCAAAGTCAACGCAGTGGCGCCCGGCATCATCACCACCCCGATGCACAGTGACGACGAAGCCACGCGCAGCTTCTTCCGCACGCTGTCGCCGAGCGGCACCTTTGGCGAGACCCGGGACATCGTCGACGCCGTGCTGTACCTGACCGAATCCAGCTTCACCAGCGGCGCCGTGCTGCCGGTGGACGGCGGCGCCAGCGCCGGCACCTGGTAAGGAGACAGCCATGAAACTGATCTATGTGGGCGACCCGATGTGCTCGTGGTGCTACGGCTTCGGCAAGGAAATGACGGAACTGATGGAGCGCCATCCGGAACTGGAACTGGACATCGTGGTGGGCGGCCTGCGCGCCGGCGCCACCGACGTGCTGGACCAGGCCGGCAAGGAATTCCGCCTGATGCACTGGGCGCGGGTGGAAGCGGCCAGCGGCCTGCCGTTCAACCGCGAAGGCTTGATGGCGCGTGAAAACTTCGTCTACGACACCGAGCCGATCTGCCGCGCCGTGGTGGCGGCGCGCCTGCTGGCGCCGGAAGCCGACCTGCTGGCGGTATTCCGCGCGGTGCAGCGCAGCTTCTACGTCGATGCGCTGGACACCACCGACGGCCGCGTGCTGGCGCTGGCGGTGGCCGCCGAACTACAGGCGCAAGGGCTGGACTTCGACGCCGACGCCGTGTATCGCGTCTGGTCCGATGCCAACACCGTGGCGCTGGCGAAGGCCGACTTCGTGCGCGCCCGCGCGCTCGGTGTGCGCAGCTTCCCGGCGCTGCTGCTGGACCACGGTGACCGCATCGTCGAAATCAGCCCCGGCTACGCCCACGCCGCCCAGCTCGACGCGCAACTGCGCCAGGCTCTCGCAGCCTGACCCATCAGTCGGGGTCAGAGCCGACATTCGGACATTGCTTTACGGACTGCCGGCTTTTTCGCTGGCGAGGAGGCGCGCCTCGCCGCGCTTCACTTAACACAGGTCGCCTGCCTGCAGCGTGACCTGTTTTTCCACGCCGTCCTGGCGATAGCGCATTGCCACCTCGCCGGCCATCACGGCAAATACCTCCTCGCCATCGTTCACGTGCCAACGGTAGGGCCGATCGGTCCGGTGCGGACGTGGCGGCATCCGCCATGGCGGAAAAACGGCCAGCTTCTGCATTTCAGCCTGCTGAAAATGCATTCTGTCCCAATGACCGTCGCGCGCGCCGGCCGGGACCTCTACAGTGCAGTTTTCCAGACTGGGGAGAGCACCGGCATGATGAAATGGATAGGATGGATATGGATGGCGGCATGGCCGCTGGCGGCCCAGGCCCAGGTGGACCTGACCACGCTGGATCGCGACATGAGCGGGCCGCGCTCGCAGGTACTGGTGCTCGGCACGGTGCACCTGAATGCGATGCCGGCCGGTTTCAACCCGACCGCGCTGGACGGGTTGCTGGATAAGCTGGCGGCTTACAAGCCCGGCATCATCACGATCGAAACGGAATCCGGCGAGGAATGCGACCTGGCCGCGCGCCACCCGGCGAAATATGGCGCGAATTACTGTGCCCCGACCGAAGCGGCCAGGGCGGCCACCGGCCTCGACGTGCCGGCCGCCCTGGCCGCGGTGGACCAGACGCTGAAAACCTGGCCGGCGCAAGCGACGCCTGCGCAGCGGCGGCGCCTGGCCGCCTTGTTGCTGGCATCGAACGATGTGGCGTCGGCGTATGTGCAGTGGCTGCAATTGCCTGAATCGGAGCGGCATGCCGGCGACAGCCTGGATGCGGCGCTGGTGAGCGTGCTGGACAAGACCGCCAGCCGCAATAACGAAAACTACCAGATCGCCGCGCGGCTGGCGGCGCGGCTGGGGCTACAACGGGTCTATCCGGTGGACAATCACACCGGCGATCACATCGACGTGCCGGACATCAAGGCCTTCGTCACATCGATAGAGCGTGCCTGGGCGGCAGGCGGCGCGGCGCAGAAGGAACGCGCGACGCACGAGCAGGCGCTGATGCAGGGCGGCGATCTGTTGCCGCTGTATCGCTACATCAACCAGCCGGAAGGTCTGCGCATCGCCGCCGACGCCAACGTCCGTGCCGCGCTGCAAGCGAAGTCGGCGGAGGGCTATCCGCAGATCTGGGTGGCCGGTTGGGAAATCCGCAACCTGCGCATGGTGGCCAACATCCGCGAGACCTTCCGCGAACGCCCGGGCGCGCGCGTGCTGTCGATTGTCGGCGCCACGCACAAGCCCTGGTTCGACGGCTGGCTCGGTCAGTTGCAGGGCGTGGACATCGTCGACGCCGCCACCGCGCTCAAATAAGTCGGCTCTGACCCCGAATGCCGAGTCCGCTCAGGCGAGGCGGCGCGAGGCGGCGGCGATGCGTTCGCCGAAGGCGCGGGCGGTGGCCAGGTCGCCGGCGACCAGTTCATCCACCGAGGCGTCCGACGGCGTCGCCGTGGCCAGACCGGCGAACGAGGACAGGTAGTTGATGTCGTTGCGGTCCGCCGTCTTGGCATTGCTCGGCATCAGACCGGTGCCGGCCCACAGCATGCCATGCTGCTGCGCCAGGGTGAACAGGGTGTACAGGGTGGTCTGCTTGTCGCCGTTCACCGAGGCCGAGTTGGTGAAGGCCGCGCCCAGCTTGTCTTTCCAGCCCTGCGCCATCCAGACCCTGGACGACTGGTCGGCAAACTTCTTGAACTGCCAGCTGACGTTGCCCATGTAGGTCGGCGAGCCGAAGATGATGGTCGAGGCGCGCTCCAGTACTTCCCAGCCGCCCTCCGGCAAATTGCCTTCGGCGTCGATGGCCAGCAGGCGGCCGCCGCTGCCGGCCGCGACGGCCTCGGCGACTTTGCTGGTGTGGCCATAGCCACTGTGATACACGATGACGATATTGGCGTTCATGATTAAGCTCCTTGGTGATTAAAAGTTTTGTTGACGATCTTCCAGCCGTCCTGACGCTGGGCCAGCGTCAGGTACAGGTGGTAATCGAAGCCCAGCATGGGCGAGTGCAGCCGCACGGTGGCGATGGCGCCGAGCAGGTCGATGCTCAGCAGCTTCATGCGGTAGGGTTCGCCCAGCGAGGCCGGGCTCCGGCGCTTGCCCACACCGTCGATGTAGGCGGCGGCGGTCTTGTGGTAGGGCTGGCCGTCAATCATGCCGTAGACTTGGGCATCCGCATCGAACAGCGATGCCAGCAACGCGGTGTCGCCGTGATAGACGCCGTGGAAATACTGGTCGACGATTTTTTCCAGGTGGTTCATGGTGTTTCCCTCCATGTGCTTGCTGTTGGAAACACTATATGCCTGCCGAGGATGGCAATAAAGCCACCTGGATTTACTTCAATTGATACGTCATGTAATGAACAGGCGCGTCACAGCGCGTAGCGGCTGATCAGCCCGGCCAAGCCCAGTGCGCCGGCGGCCGCGAGCAGCGACGGGGAAAAACTGTGGCTGTAGCCGTAAAACGTGCTGGCGACCAGCGGGCCGGCGATCTGGCCGATGCCATACACCAGCGTCATGATGGCCACCAGCCGGATGCCGGTGCTGCGCGCCAGTCGTTGCGCGGCCGGCATGGCGATGGTGACGGTGCCGGTGAAGGTGCCGCCGACCAGCACGGCGCTGAGCAGATAGCCGGTCACGCCCGGCAGGAACACCGGCAGGACCACGCCGAGCGCCTGCACGCCCAGATTCACGAACAGCGCCTTGCGCGTGCCGTGGCGTTGATGCAGGTGGTGCCACAGGAAGCAGGACGGCGCCGCGCCCAGGCCGAACACGGCCCACACGTGGGACGCGTCCAGGCCCGGCAAGGCGGCCTTGACCAGCGTCGGCAAATAGGTGGCGGTGACGATGTAGCCGAATCCGGCCAGACCGTACAACAGCACCAGCGGCCATGGCTTGAGCTCGGCGACGATCAGGACACTGACGCCGCCCAGCAGCAGCCACAGTCCGCAGCTGTGCAGCCCGGCCCAGGAGCCGGCCGCCAGCAGCTCGGCCGATGCCGCGATGCCGACGCCGACGCCCGCGTACAGCAAGGGCGCCTGGCTGGCCTGGCGCCGGTGCTCCAGCAGCCACAGCGAGGCGGCGATCATGGCCAGCGCGCTGAACACGCCGGCGACCAGCCGGATCAGGATCAGCATGGCCGGCGACTGCAATACCGCCAGAAACGCCAGGCAGAACGCCGTCCCCAGCACCGACCACAGGCACATGCGGTGCGCGTTGTGCGCCTGCGCGCGCATGCCGACGATGGCGCCCAGCAGGTAGCCGGCGTAGTTGGCCGACGCGGCCCAGCCGCCCTGCGTCAGCGTGATGCGGCCTTCCTCCAGCATGTGCGGATAGATGGCGGTGAAGGCGAAACGGCCAAAGCCCATGCCGATGGCCATCACCAGCGCGGCGTCGATGGCGGCGCGCAGTGACGGCGCGCGGGGCAGGGTGAGCGTGTTCATGCCGGGTCCTCCCAGATTTGGGCGACCAGATTGCTGAAGGCGGGGACGTCGAAGCCGGTGCGCCAGATCAGGCAGGTATCGGCGCGGCCCAGTGATAGCGTCCTCAGCGCGGCCGGGGCGGCGGTCAGTTGCAGCACGCTGCGCGGCAGGATGGTGACGCAGGCGCCGGCCGCGACACAGGCGATCATGGCGTGGTAAGAATCCATCTCGTGCACGCGCCAGTCGGTCGAGGCGGCCGTGCCCAGCCACGCTTCGGCCAGATTGCGGTAGGTGCAGCCCTGCGGGAAGGCGGCCAGCGTGCGGGTGCGGATCGCGCCGACGTCAGCGGCGTCGGCCTCGCTGGCCGGCAGCAGCAGCAGCAGTTCCTCGGTCCAGGCCGGACGGATTTGCAGGCCTAGGTCGCGCATGGCGTCGGCGCTGTCCAGTGACGGCGGCAGGGCGGCGAAGGCGCAATCGAGCTTGCCGGTGCGGACCTGCTCGATCAGCTGGCGCGACGGGCTGGTGGCGAGGTCGATGCGGGTGTCCGGGTAGCGCAGATGGTAGCCGGCCAGCACCACCGGCAAACGGCTGGCGGCCGTGCTTTCCATGCTGCCGATGCGCAGCGTGCCGCCGTCGCGCCCGCCGGTGACGACGTGGCGCGCTTCTTCTTCCAGCGCCATCAGCCGTTGGGCATAGTCGAGAAAACGCTCGCCGGCGGCCGACAGTGCGATACGCTTGCCGGTGCGGACCAACAAATCGGCGCCGACGTCGGCTTCCAGCTGCTGGATGCGGGTGGTGACGTTGGACGGCGCGCGGCCCAGCCGGGTCGCGGCCTGGGTGATGCTCAGTTCGGCCGCGACGGCGCAGAAGATTTTTAACGATTCGGTATCCATTTCATTCCTCCATCAAGAATGATATTATCACGTCATTCTCTAATAGAGAACAAAAACTGGATGTCGTTACCGAAAGGAGAAGTCATGCATCCCTCACCAACCACGCAGGCGCTGCTTGCCCGCCTGTCGCTCCGTTATCCCATCATTCAGGCGCCGATGGCCGGCGTCTCCACCCCGCGCATGGCGGCCGAAGTATCGAACGCGGGCGGCCTGGGTTCCCTGGGCATAGGCGCCAGCACCGTTGCGCAGGCGCGTCAGATGATTGCGGACACCCGCGCGCTGACCGACAAACCGTTCAACATCAACGTGTTCACCCATGCCCCGGCCCGGCGCGACGCGGCGGCCGAAGCGGCGTGGATCGCCCACCTCGCTCCGCTGTTCACGGAATTCGGCGCGACGCCGCCGGCCGCGCTGGCCGAGATCTACAAAACCTTCAACGAGGACGAAGCGATGTACCACATGCTGCTGGAAACGAGGCCGGCGGTGGTCAGCTTCCATTTCGGCTTGCCGCCGCTGGCGTGGATACAGGCGTTGCGCGCAGCCGGCATCTACACCATGGGCACGGCCACCAATCCGGAGGAAGCGCGGTTGATCGAAGAGGCCGGAATCGACGCCATCGTGGCGCAGGGCGTGGAAGCCGGCGGCCATCGCGGCGCCTTCGATCCGCAGGCGGTGGATGAGCGCCTGAGCACGTCCGTGCTGGTGCGGCTGTTGGTGAAACAGACCAGGCTGCCGGTGATCGCGACTGGCGGCATCATGGACGGCGCCGGTATCCGCGCGGCGCTGGACCTGGGCGCGGCGGCGGCGCAACTGGGGACGGCCTTCGTGCTGGCGCCCGAATCGGCCGCCAGCGCTGCCTACAAGGACAACCTGAAAAGTCCGCGTGCCGGCGCGACGAAACTGACGGCGGCGATTTCCGGCCGTCTGGCGCGCGGCATGGTGAACCGCTTCATGACGCACGGCGACGCCACAGGCGCGCCGGCGCCGGCCGCGTATCCGGTGGCATACGACATCGGCAAACAGCTGCATGCCGCCGCGTCCAAGGCGGGCAACCATGAATTCGCGGCGCAATGGGCCGGGCAGGGCGCCCCGCTGGCACGCGAATTACCGTCGGCCGAGCTGGTGCGTGTACTAGCGGAAGAGCTGGGCTAAAAAAGCAATAAGGGGACAGACCACGTTTTTAGAACATTGCAAAAACGTGGTCTGTCCCCGACGCCGGTCCCGGACGGCGGGGCGCCGTCAGGATTAGCGGTTGGCTGGCGGCGGGGTTTCGCCGGTGGTTGGCGCTGGCGCTGGAGTCGGTGCGTCCGGGGTTGGCGTGGTGCTTGGGGCCGGGGTGGCGGTGTCAGCCGGCGGGGTGGCCGGGGCTGGCGCCGGCGCTGGCACCGGAGTCGCTTCCGGGACGGGTGGCGCGGTTTCGTCTTTCTTATGGCAGCCGGCAAGGGCGGCCGAGGTCACAATCAAAGCACAAGCAATTTTGCTGGTCAGGTTCAGTTGTTTCATGACGATTCCTCCTTGGTTGGATAAGTCGAATAGCATCGTATCCATTCCTGAGATCGTGCCATATCGGCATTTTTGCAGTGCGCTTGTAGGACTATTGCTCGTGAGGTATGGCAAAATGTTGGCATTTCGTCCAAACCGAGGAGATTCCATGCGCCGCTACGTGTCCTTTGCCCTTACCCTGCTGGCCTGTGTCGCGCTCGACGCCGGCGCCAGTGAATCCGCCAGCGGCAGCTTCACCGCCAACAAGGTCTGCGAGGCGTATTCGTCCTTCGCCAAGCGCACCAATCCCGGTGAGGTCAAGGTTGCCGCCGGCACCGCCTACACCGTGCGCGAAATCAACAAGGTGGACTACGACTGGCTGCGCGTGGAAGTGCCTGGCGCCCAGCCATCGCTGCGCTGGGTGCAGCGCGACTGCGGCACGCCGGCGCTGAGCGAGAAGCCCGCCGCGCCACCGGCCGGCGCCAGCGGCGAAGTCTGCAGCCTGCCCAACCAGGAAGACAGCTATGTGCTGGCCATCACCTGGCAGCCGGGCTTTTGCGAACACACCAAATACAACGGCAAGAAGCCGGAATGCGACGCCATGAACGGCGGCACGCTGCCGGCCAAGACGCTGAGCCTGCACGGCCTGTGGCCGAACAAAAAGGAATGCGGCACCAATTACGGCAGTTGCCAGGGTCAGCAATTCGCGCTGTCCAAGGACACCGTCGAAAAAATCGCGCCGTGGATGCCGAACTTCTTCTACGAGCGCACGTTCGGCGCCTATGAATGGAACAAGCACGGCAAATGCCAGTCGCTGGCGCCGGACGATTATTTCCTCAAGGCCGTGTCGGCGGTGCGGGTGGTGAACGATTCGGAGGTGGGCAGCATCGTGCTGGGCAACGTCGGCAAGAACATCCGCGTCAGCGACTTCTTCGACCGCATCAAGCAGCGCTACGGCGCGCAGGTGGCCGACAGCATCACGCTGGTCTGCACCGGCCACAAATACCTGCAGGAGATCCGCGTCTCGCTGGCCACCGATTTCAGCACCGACCGCGATCTGCCGCGGATGATGGCGAACGCCAAGCCGTCTGGCGTCCGCGCGCTCGGCTGCGCCGACGAGATTTACGTCGAAGCAGCCGGCAAGGACTGAGCTCAGGCCGCGAAGCCGCCGTCGATCAGCAGGTCGGCGCCGGTGACAAACGCCGCTTCCGGGCCGGCCAGGTAGGCCACCATGCCGGCGATTTCATCGGCGTGGCCGTGGCGCGGCAGGGCCATCAGGCCGTGCAGGCCGGCGGCGAAGTCGCTGTCGGCCGGGTTCATGTCGGTGTCGACCGGGCCAGGGGCGACGTTGTTGACGGTGATGCCGCGCGGACCGAGGTCGCGCGCCAGGCCTTTGACCAGGCCGACCAGGGCCGATTTGCTCATGGCGTAGGCGGCGCCGCCGGCGAACGGCATGCGCTGGCCGTTGGTGCTGCCGATGTTGATGATGCGGCCGCCGTCCTGCATGTGTTTGGCGGCGGCCTGCGTGGCCACGAACACGGCGCGCACGTTGACGGCGACGGTCTTGTCGAAGTCTTCCAGCGAGAACTGGTCGACCGGGCCCAGCAGCAGCACGCCGGCGCTGTTGACCAGGATGTCCAGACGGCCGAACTGCGTGGCCAAGCTATCGATCGCCTTGGTCAGCGCGGCAGCGTCGGTGGCGTCGGCCTTGATGGCGATGGCCTTGCCGCCGCCGGCATTGATTTCCTCGGCCAGCGCTTCGGCGGCGATGGCCGAGGCGGCGTAACCGATGGCGACGGTGGCGCCGTCGCGGGCCAGGCGGCGCGCGGTGGCGGCGCCAATGCCGCGCGAACCGCCGTTGATGAAAGCAACTTTACCGTTCAGTTGGGTGCTCATGATAATTCCTTTCAGTGGGGTTGGTTGATGAACACAGTATGGTCGCCGCTACCTGATCGCGCTAGTCGTTAAAACTCGTGTTCAGTTTCAACCGTTGGTATAAGATGTCGTCATGTTGACCGAACTCAGTAGCTATCTCGACGCCTTCATCGCCGCCGCCGACGAGGGTAGTTTCTCGGCGGCGGCGCGCCGGCTGGGCATCACGCCGGCCGCCGTCAGCAAGAGCGTGGGCCAGCTGGAGGCGCGGCTGGGCGTACGGCTGTTCCAGCGCAGCACGCGCAGCCTGGCGCTGACCACCGACGGCGAACGGCTGTACGCCCAGGTGCGCCTGCCGTGGGGTGAGATCGGCGACGCGCTGACCGACCTGCGCCAGGGCGCCGGCAAGCCGGCCGGCACGCTGAAGGTGTCGCTGGCCTACGCTGTCGGCCGCGAATACTTCCTGCCGCTGATGGACGAATTCGTGCGCCGCTATCCGGATGTGGTGCCTGATCTGCATTTCGATAACCGCCAGGTCGACCTGATCGCGGAAGGCTTCGATGCCGCCATCGGCGGCGGCATCGAATTGACCGACGCGCTGATTGCGCGCGAACTGGCGCCGGTGTCCATCGTGCTGGCGGCTTCGCCGGCTTATCTGAAGGCGTATCCCGCACCCGGCACGCCGCAGGAACTGGCGCGCCATCGCGGCCTGCTGCGCCGCTCGCTGAGCTCCGGCCGGTTGATACCGTGGACCCTGAAAAACAGCGCCGGCCAGGAAGTGGTGGCCAGCGTGCGGCCAGTGATGGTGCTGGACGATCCCGAAGCCATCGCGCGCGCGGCGGCCGGCGGCATGGGCATCGGCATGCTGCCGCTGCCGCACGCCTTGCCGCTGCTGGATGGCGGCGCGCTGGTGCGCGTGCTGCCGGACTGGCACGCGGACACGCGGCCGCTGTCGATTTATTATTCGAGCCGCAAGCTGGTGCCGGCCAAGGTGCGGGTATTCGTCGATTACATCGTCGAACAGTTCCGCACCAGCGGGCTGGCCGCGCGCTTTCATATTCAACCCAAAGGAGACATACAACGATGAAGCGGCAGTGGAAAACAGTGATGGCGGCGTTGATGCTGGCCGGCCAGGCATGCGCGTGGGCCGGCGTCGCCGTGCAGGCGGATGACGCGCAATTGCAATACACCGGGCGCATCGACTTCGCCGATCCGGCGCGGCCCATGCTGTCCTGGCCCGGCACCAGCATCGAAGCGAACTTCACCGGCGCCAGCCTGGCGGTCAGGCTGGACGACCAGCTGGGCAAGAACTTCTTCAACGTCTTCATCGACGGCGACCTGGCGCACCCGGTGGTGATCGAAGCGGCCAAGGGCAGCAAGAGCTATGCCGTGGCCACCGGCCTGCAGCCGGGCGCGCACCGCTTCCTGCTCACCAAGCGCACCGAAGGCGAGGAGGGCGGCACCTGGTTCCAGGGACTGGAGCTGGCGGACGGCGGCAAGTTGCTGGCGCCGCCGCCGCGCAAGCAGCGCCGCATCGAATTCTTCGGCGACTCCATCACCACCGGCATGGGCAACGAGTCGCCCGACGATGGGCCGGACGACCGCCTGAAGGACAAGAACAACTTCATGTCGTATTCCTCGATCACGGCGCGCGCGCTGGATGCGGAAGCGCACATCACCTCGCAGAGCGGCATCGGCGTGATGATCAGCTGGTTCCCGTTCACCATGCCGGACTTCTACGACCAGCTCAGCGCCGTCGGCAACAACGATACGCACTGGGACTTCCGTTCCTGGACGCCGGACGTGGTGGTGATCAACCTGTTCCAGAACGACCGCTGGCTGGTCGACCGCGAAAAGCGTTTGCAGCCGATGCCGGATGACGCCCAGCGCGTCGCCGCCTACCGTGCCTTCGTGCAGAAAATCCGCGCGCTGTACCCAAAAGCCTACATCGTCTGCGCGCTGGGCAGCATGGACGCGGTGCAGGAAGGCTCGAAATGGCCCGGCTACGTGCGCAGCGCCGTCGACCAGATCCGCGCGCAGAGCGGCGATGCGCGCATCGACACCATCGTCTTCCCGTTCACCGGTTTCGGCGGCCACCCGCGCGTCAAACAGCACCAGGCCAATGCCGCGCAGCTGACCGCGTTCATCCGCCAGAAGATGGGCTGGTAAAATAGCCCCCGATTGACTGGTTGATGATTGATGATTGATGATTGCCGATTCCGACAAGATTGCCGCTCCCGCCTTGCGCACGGACCTGGCGCGCGCGCGTCAGTTGATGACGCCTGCACGCCTCGTCGGCCTGCCGGCCGGATGGCGCTTGCTGGAAGTCGGCTGCGGCGGCCGCTCGCAATTCGAACAGGCACACATCCCCGGAGCCGGTTACCTCGACACCTGCGAGATCGAGCAGGCGCCGTTGTGGAACAAGGTCGCCGATCAGGCTTTGCTGGCTACGCTGCTGGCGCACGGCATACGCCATGACACGACCGTGGTGCTGTATGGTCGCAGCCCGCTGGCCGCCGCGCGTGCGGCGCATCTGATGCTGTATGCTGGCGTGGCCGATGTGCGTCTTCTGGACGGCGGATTCGATGCCTGGCAGGCGGCGGGCCGTGCCTGCGAAAGCGGTCACGCGCGTCCGGTGGCGGTGGCGCGCGATTTCGGCAGCATTTTCCCGGCGCACCCCGAATACCTGATCGATACCGCGCAGGCGCGCGCACTGCTGGCGCGGGAGGACGGCGTGCTGGCCAGCATACGCACCGAGGCGGAATTCATGGGCAAGGTTTCTGGCTACAGCTATATCGCCGCGCGTGGCGACATCGCCGGTGCGCGCTGGGGCCGCGCCGGCGAGGACGGAGACGTCAACAGCATGAGCGCCTACCATGATGCGAACGGCCGCATGAAGCATGCCGGCGAGATCGCGTCGCAATGGGCCGACGGCGGCATCACGCCGTGCCGCCAGGTGGCGTTCTACTGCGGCACCGGCTGGCGCGCCTCGATGGCGTTTTATTACGCATGGCTGATGGCCTGGCCGCGCATAAGTGTGTACGATGGCGGCTGGTGCGAATGGAGCGCCGACCCCGCCAACCCCGTCATCCGCCGCGCATGAACAAGTTCTTGTTGACCGCTTTACTGACAGCCGCATGCTCCGCTCAATCCGCTGATTATTTTGTCGCCCCCGACGGCGATGACGCCGGCGCCGGCACGCTCGCCGCGCCCTGGAAATCGCTGGCGCGCGCGCAACAGGCGGCGCAGCCCGGCGACACGGTATACCTGCGCGGCGGCCGTTACATTTATGCGGCCGGCGAGAACGTCTGCGCCAGCCGCACCGCCGTCGTCAACGGCGTCACACTGGACAAGAGCGGCAGCGAGGACAAGCCGATACGCTATTGGGCCTATCGGGATGAAATGCCGGTGTTCGATTTCTCGCCGATGAAGGACGATTGCCGCGTCAAGGGCTTCAACGTCACCGCCAGCTGGATACACTTGAAAGGCATCGAAGTCACCGGCGCGCCGCAGCAGCCGCAGAACCGCCTTAATCACGAATCCTGGGGCATCTGGGTCAACGGCAGCCACAATATCTTCGAGCGGCTAAACCTGCACCACAACATGGGGCCGGGGCTGTTCATCAAGGATGGCGCCTGGAACCTGGTGCTGAACAGCGATTCGCACCACAACTACGATCCTTACACCTCCAACGGCGCGGGACAGAGTGCCGATGGTTTCGGCGCCCACATCAAGGCCGGCCAGCCGGGCAATGTGTTTCGCGGCTGCCGCGCCTGGGCCAATTCGGATGACGGCTTTGACCTGATCAACGCCTATTCGCCAGTGACGATCGAATATTCGTGGGCCTGGCAGCAGGGCTATCTGCCAGGGACGCATACGCCGCTGGAAGCGGGAAATGGCAACGGCATCAAGGCCGGCGGTTATGGCGGCAAGTATGTGCCGAACGGCGTCAAACACGTGGTGCACCATTCGGTCGCCTTCGACAACAAGGCGGCCGGCTTCTATGCCAATCACCACCCGCTGGCGATCGACTTTTTCAACAACACCGCCTTTGCCAACGGCGCCGACTACAACATGCTGGGCATCGCCGCCGATGGTGCTGCGGTCAACCTCGACAACCTGCGCGACAACATCGCCTACAAGGGCAAGCTGACCGTCCATACCGAAGGACTGGAAATGGCGCATAATTCCTGGACGCTGTCATCGCCGCCCACTGATGCCGACTTTGAAGATGTCTCCGATGCCGGCTGGGACGCGCCGCGCCAGGCAGATGGCAGCCTGCCCGTACTGCGCAGTTACCA
Source organism: Duganella callida (assembly GCF_004614165.1). Taxonomy (GTDB): domain Bacteria; phylum Pseudomonadota; class Gammaproteobacteria; order Burkholderiales; family Burkholderiaceae_D; genus Rugamonas; species Rugamonas callida. Next base: position 16,164 of record NZ_SPVG01000167.1, read on the forward strand.
CGTACGGTCCGGCAGCCCTCTGGCCGGCATGGGCGCGTTCTGATCAACCACTTCAAGGAGCCGCGATGAGCACACCGTGCCAGCATTTCAACCAGATCCACACCCGTGACGCCAACACCAACGGCTGCGAAGAATGCCTGAAGATCGGCAGCCGCTGGGTGCATCTGCGCGTCTGCATGGTCTGCGGGCATGTGGGCTGCTGCGACCAGTCGCCCAACCGCCACGCCACCAAGCATTTTCATGAGACGAATCACGCCATGATGCGTTCCGGCGAGCCTGGCGAGACCTGGGGCTGGTGCTATATCGACCGCAAGATGTTCGATCCGATCTGACTACTTGCCTATCCAGAGGAAGGCGCAGGCGGCACTGGCCAGCGCGGTGAGCGCGCACGCCAGCGCGGCGACATGAAATCCGTCGAGCAGCGCCGCGCCATGCGCGGACAGCACGCCGCCCAGCAGCGCGGTGGTAAACAGGCCGCCGGCGCGCGCCACCGCGCTGTTGAAGCCGGAGGCGACGCCGCTGTGGCCGGCGTCCACCGATGACAGCACCGCGGTGGTCAGCGGCGCTACCGCCACCGCCATGCCGATGGCGATCACCAGCATGGCCGGTAAGGTAGTGGTCCAGTAGCTGCCGCCGCCGATGCGCATGGACAGCAGGAAGCCGGCGGCGACGATCACCGGTCCGGCCGTCAGCGGCAGGCGCGGGCCAAGCCGCCCGGCCAGCTTGCCCATGGTGGACGAGGCGAGCGCGATCACCACCGGCAGCGGCAGCAGCGCGGCGCCCGCCGTGCTGGCCGAATAGCGATCGTATTCGATCAGCACGAACGGCAGCACCAGCAACAAGGCGCCCAGCGCGCCGTACAGCAGAAAGGTCATCAGATTCAGGCCGCTGAAGCTGTGGGAGCGGAACAGCGACAGCGGCAGCATGGCCTTATCGCCGGCGCGCCGCTCGGCGCGCAGGAACAGCACCATCAGCACCAAGCCGACGACGATCGCCAGCGCGCTTTGCCAATGCAGGCCCGCGCTGCTGGTGGCGACCGTCAGTCCCCAGGTCAGCGCGCCCAGGCCGATGCTGGCCAGCGCGGCGCCGGCGATGTCCAGTGAGGCGGTGTCGGGTTGCGCATCATTGCGCAGATAGCGCAGCGCCAGCCAGATGGCGGCCAGCGCCAACGGCAGATTGATGAAGAAGATGGCGCGCCAGCCGGTGACGTCGATCAGCCAGCCGCCCAGCAGCGGACCCAGCGCGCCCGCCGCCGCGCCCACCGCGGCCCAGACGCCGATGGCGCGACCGCGCGCTTCGCCTTCGAAATGCGTGCCGAGGATGGCGAGGCTGTTCGGCATCAGCAGCGCCGCGCCGATGCCCTGCAGGATGCGCCCGGCCACCAGCAGTCCCACTGACGGCGCCAGTGCGCACAGCACGGACGCCAGCGCGAACAGCATCACGCCGGCCAGCAGCACGCGGCGCCGGCCGAAGCGGTCGCCGGCCGCCCCGCCCAGCAGCAGCAGGGCGCTGAGCGGCAGCAGGTAGCCGTTGATGATCCAGGACAGCGCGCCGCCATCCGCATGCAGGCTGCGGCCGATGGCCGGCAGGCCGACGTTGACCACCGAGCCGTCGATGAAGGCCAGGCTGGAGGCGAGGATGGTGGTGGCCAGCACCAGGTTGGGGTGCGCGCTGGCTGCGTCCGGGCAGGGCGGGACGCCGGCGGCGATGGCGCGGTCGCAATTCTGTTGCGCGGCGACGTTCATGGCTGTGCAGAATTCGTCATTTTTCGTGCTCCTGTCGTGCAAGACGTGGGCGGACGGAGGGCGTACATTACAAGGATATTAATCGATTCAGGATATCCATGCGCGACGCATCCTCTTTCCATTATCGCCGCACGCTGCTGCGCGGCGCCGCAGGCCTTGGCCTGGCCACCGGCTGGGCGGCGCGCGCCGTCGGTATCGCCGGCAACAGCGCAGGCACTGCGGCCGACGCCG
>NZ_SPVG01000070.1 GCF_004614165.1 Duganella callida
GCGCCGGCCACCAGGGCCGCCGCAGGTACGCCCGCCTCCACCGGCGCCGCGGCGGGCGGCGCGTCCAGGGTGTCGGCGTCTGGCGTGGTGGACATGCTGGCGGGGGCGGCCTTACTCGTAGCCGTAGGCGCGCAGGCCGGCTTCGTTGTCAGCCCAGCCGGATTTCACTTTGACCCAGATTTCCAGGTACACCGGGCCGCCGAACAGTTTTTCCATGTCCAGCCGCGCCTGGGTCGAGACTTCCTTCAGGCGCACCCCCTTGTTGCCGATGATCATGGACTTGTGCGTATCGCGCTCGACCAGGATGGCGGCGAACACGCGGCGCAGATCGCCCTCCTGCTCGAACTTCTCGATCAGCACGGTACTGGTGTACGGCAGCTCGTCGCCGACGAAGCGGAACAGCTTCTCGCGCACGATCTCGGACGCCATGAAGCGCTCGCTGCGGTCGGTGATGTCGTCCGGTCCGAAGATGGCCTCGTTTTCGGGCAGGAACTTCTTCAATTCCTTCTCCAGCCCGTCCAGCTGGAAGCGCAGCTTGGCCGACACCGGCACGATGGCGGCGAAGTTGAACCTGGACGCCACCTGCTGCGCGAACGGCATCAGGGTGGCCTTGTCCTTGGCGCGGTCCGACTTGTTGATCACCAGGATCACCGGCGCATCGGTCGGCAACAGGTCCAGCACCTGCTGGTCGGCCGGGCCGAAGGTGCCCGCCTCCACCACGAACAGGATCACGTCGGCCGAGATCAGCGTGTTGGTGACGGTCTTGTTCAGGGTCTTGTTCAGCGCATTGGCGTGGCGGGTCTGGAAGCCCGGCGTGTCGACATAGATGAACTGCGCATCGTCATAGGTCTGGATGCCGGTGATGCGGTGGCGCGTGGTCTGCGCCTTGCGCGAGGTGATGCTGACCTTGGCGCCGATCAGGGTGTTCATCAGGGTCGACTTGCCCACGTTGGGGCGGCCGACAATGGCGATGTAGCCGCAGCGGAAGTTGTCGGCGGAGGTCGTTTCGGTGGTCATGGTGTTTCTCTTTTATTTATTGGCGGCCTTGGGCGGGCGCGCTGCTTCGTTGCCGGCTTCGGACGTCTGCACGGTGGCGATGCCGGCCAGCTTGAGCTGGGCGGCGCGCGGCTTGCTCTTGCGCGCCGCGGCCGGGGCTTTTTTCAGCGCTTCCTCGGCCACGTCCAGCGCCAGCTTGGCGGCGGCCTGTTCGCCGGCGCGGCGGCTGCCGCCGCGGCCGTAGACCTGGATGCCCAGCTTGGGCACCAGGCATTCGATCTCGAATTCCTGGCTGTGCGCGGCGCCGTGGGTGGCGATCACGTTGTACTGCGGCAGCGAGATCTTTTTCGATTGCAGGAATTCCTGCAGCAGCGTCTTGGCGTCCTTGCCCAGGGTCTGCGGGTCGACCGAATCGAGGATGGGCACGTAGAACGCGCGGATCACCGCGCGCGCCGATTCGAAGCCAGTATCGAGGAAAATCGCGCCCAGCAGCGCCTCCAGCGTGTCGGCCAGAATCGACGGGCGACGGAAGCCGCCCGATTTCAGCTCGCCCTCGCCCAGGCGCAGGAAGTTGGACAGTTCGAGCTTTTGCGCGATCTCGTACAGCGATTGCTGCTTGACCAGGTTGGCGCGCAGGCGCGACAAATCGCCCTCGTCGATCGCCACATAGCGCTCGTACAGCAGCGAGGCCACCACGCAGTTCAGAATCGAATCGCCAAGAAACTCCAGCCGCTCGTTATGCACACTGCTATGGCTGCGGTGCGTCAGGGCCTGCTGCAAAAGGCCAGCATCCTGGAACGTGTAGCCTAAACGAGTTTGCAATAACTGGAGATTCATTGTTCTGTACGGTCTTTATTCGGTTTTCACGGGTTTGGCGCCACCCTTGGCGGTGGTGCCCTCATATTCGAGCAGCAAACTGGCCGGTCCGACCAGCGGGATTTTCTTTTCGTACGCAAAGCTGATTTCGGTCTGCCCATCGACTTTCTCGAACATCAGATCGCGGCTGTTGATCGAGCTGATGTAGCCTGCGGTCGCGTTGGCGTCGAAGGACTTCTGCATCTCGAGCACCGAACCGCCGGTATTTTTGGCGGTCACGATGGCGTTCTGGATGGCGCGGTATTCGGTATAAGTCGGGATGATCTTCATCGCCAGCACGCCGAGGAAGCCCAGTACAGCCAGGACCACGATCAGCCCGACCAGCGAAATACCGTTCTGCCTCTTCATCTTAGTCCCTTTCGCGCCAACCCGCCGTTAGTGGATGCTGCCGATGCGGCGCAGGTTACCCAGATTCATCCAGACCACAATTGCTTTTCCGACAATGTTCTTATCCGGGACAAAGCCCCAGTAACGGCTGTCGGCACTGTTGTCGCGGTTGTCACCCATCATGAAGTAGTTGCCGGCCGGAACCACGCAGGTAAAGCCTTCGTAGCGGTAGGTGCAGTTCTCGCTGTACGGGAACGGGCGCACCGCTTCGCGCGTGTAGGTCGGCGCCGCTTCATTGTTGAGGATGCGATGGCTGACGCCGGTCAGGTTTTCCTGGTATTGCTTGTTGTAAACCAGCTTTTCGTCATCCAGGTAATCATCCAGCGGCGCGTACTTCACTTCCACGCCATTTACCGTTAAGCGCTTGTTTTCATACGTGATTTTATCACCGGGCACGCCGATCACGCGCTTGATGTAATCCTGGCTCATGTCCAGCGGATATTTGAACACCATCACGTCGCCGCGCTGCGGATCGTTGATCTGGACGATCTTCTGGTTGATCACCGGCAGACGGATGCCGTAGGTGAACTTGTTGACCAGGATCAGGTCGCCCACCAGCAGGGTCGGCACCATCGACGACGACGGGATCTTGAACGGCTCGTACAGGAACGAGCGCAGGAAGAACACCAGCGCAATCACCGGGAAGAAGCTGCCCGAGTATTCGATCCAGGTCGGCTGGCGCAGGATGCCGGCTTCCAGCTGGGCGCGGTTGCCGGTGTTGTCGACCTTGATGCCGTCGGCGGTCAGCTTGGCGTTGCGGGCGTCGTACTCGGCCAGCGCGCGGTCGGCGGCGGCACGGCGCTGCTTGGCAAGGTAAAACACATCGAAGAACCAGATCACTCCGGTAACGACCATCAGCACAAACAAAATCAGGGCGAAATTGCCAAGAATCAGTTGCAGGTTCATTTCTCATCCACTTGTAAGATTGCCAGGAACGCCTCTTGCGGGATCTCCACCGAGCCCACCTGCTTCATGCGTTTCTTACCGGCTTTTTGTTTTTCGAGCAGCTTCTTCTTACGGCTGACGTCACCGCCATAGCACTTGGCCAGCACGTTCTTGCGCAGCGCCTTGACGTTTTCCCGCGAAATCACGTTGACGCCGATCGCGGCCTGGATCGCCACGTCGAACATCTGGCGCGGAATCAGTTCGCGCATCTTGGCGGCCACCTGGCGGCCGCGGTACTGGCTGTTCGAACGGTGCACGATGATGGCCAGCGCGTCGACCTTGTCGCCGTTGATCAGCATGTCGACCTTGACCACGTCCGAGGCGCGGTATTCCTTGAACTCGTAGTCCATCGAGGCATAGCCGCGCGAGGTCGACTTCAGCTTGTCGAAGAAGTCCAGCACGATCTCGCCCATCGGCATTTCGTACACCAGCTTGACCTGGCGGCCGTGGTAGCTCATGTCCATCTGCACGCCGCGCTTGCTGATGCACAGGGTGATCACCGAACCGACATACTCTTGCGGCATGTACAGGTTCACGGTGACGATAGGCTCGCGGATCTCGTTGTACTTGGTGGTTTCCGGCATGCGCGACGGGTTGTCCACCTTGATCACGGAACCGTCGCGCATCTCGACCTCGTACACCACGGTCGGCGCCGTCGTGATCAGGTCCTGGTCGAATTCGCGCTCCAGGCGTTCCTGCACGATTTCCATGTGCAACAGGCCGAGGAAGCCGCAGCGGAAGCCGAAGCCCAGCGCCTGCGACACTTCCGGCTCGTACATCAGGGCGGCGTCGTTCAGTTTCAGTTTTTCCAGCGCGTCGCGCAGGGCGTCATACTGGTTGGCCTCGACCGGGAACAGGCCGGCGAACACCTGCGGCTGCACTTCCTTGAAGCCGGGCAGCGGCGCCGGCGCCGGCTTGGTGGCCAGGGTGATGGTGTCGCCCACCTTGGCGGCCTTCAGTTCCTTGATGCCGGCGATGACGAAGCCCACCTGGCCGGCGGTCAGCTGCGGCAGCGAGACCGAACGCGGCGAGAAGATGCCGATGTCTTCCACCAGCTGCACCGATTCGGTCGCCATCAGCTTGATCTTGTCCTTCGGCTTGAGCGTGCCGTTGACCACGCGCACCAGCATCACCACGCCCACGTAGGCGTCGTACCAGGAGTCGATGATCAGCGCCTGCAGCGGCGCCTCGGCGTCGCCCTTCGGCGGCGGCACCTTGGCGATGATGGACTCCAGCACGTCTTCCACGCCGAAGCCGGTCTTGGCCGAGCATTGCACGGCGTCGCCGGCCTCGATGCCGATCACGTCCTCGATTTCCTTGATGGCGGTCGGCGGGTCGGCGTTCGGCAGGTCGATCTTGTTCAGCACCGGCACCACCTCCACGCCCAGGTCGAGCGCGGTGTAGCAGTTGGCCACCGTCTGCGCTTCCACGCCCTGCGAGGCGTCGACCACCAGCAGCGCGCCTTCGCAGGCCGACAGCGAGCGCGACACCTCATACGAGAAGTCGACGTGGCCGGGGGTGTCGATCAGGTTCAGGTTATAGGTCTGGCCATCGCGCGCCTTGTATTGCAGCGCGGCGGTCTGGGCCTTGATGGTGATGCCGCGCTCGCGCTCCAGATCCATCGAATCGAGCACCTGCGCCTCCATCTCGCGGTCGGACAAGCCGCCGCACAGCTGAATGATGCGGTCAGCCAGCGTCGATTTGCCGTGGTCGATGTGGGCGATGATGGAGAAATTGCGTATGTTGTTCATTAACAGATATTCAAAAACGGGTTTGGCACGACGGCGCAGAGAGACGCGCGCAATACAAAAAAAGCGCTTCCAGCTGGGCATGTGCCCGGCGAGCGCCTTGAAGACATATCCTATACCCCGGCATTTTACCGGATTTCAGAGTGGAAAGCCCGGATTATGCAGCGGGAGTGTACTTTTAAGCACTTCCCGCACTTTATCTTCATTCAGGAAGTAATGGCACAGCTCAGGCTGGGCCAGGTCGGCGAACAGCACGGGCACCAGCTCGTCGTAGCGGGCCAGCAGCGCCGGGTCGTCGGCGGCATCGATATCGATCACGTCCACGCTGAACGGCTGCTGCGGCGTTTGCAGGCGCAGCAGCGCGTCCAGCATGTCCTGGCATAAATGACAATAACTGCGCGAATACAGGGTAAATTGCATGGCGGCGGCGCCGCCTGCGCTTGCGCGCAAGCGGCGGACGGGCTTACTTCTCGGCCTTGGCGGTCGGACGCAGCGAGATGAAGCGGGTGGCGCCGTCGCGGTACACCAGCAGCACCGACGCCCGCTTCGGATCGAGCTTGGCCACCGCCGCGTTGAACTGCTTGGCGTCCTTGATCTCGATGTTATTCAGCTGCAGCAGCACGTCGCCCTCTTCCAGCTGGGCGCGTTCGGCCACCCCTTCCACATCGTCGACCACCACGCCGCCGCTGACGTTCAGCTCTTTCTTCTGATCGGCGCTCAGGTCGCTGACCTTCAGGCCCAGCGCGTTGGACTTGCCGGTGTCCGGCTCGGCCTTGCCGCCCTTGCCCTTGCCGCCCTTGGCGTTCTTGTCCTTGTCGGCGTCCAGTTCCTCGACCTTGACCGGCAGGGTCAGCTCGGCGCCCTTACGCCAGATGGTGACATTGGCCTTGCTGCCCAACGCGGTATCGCCGACCAGGCGCGGCAGATCGCTGGAACGGTTCACATCCTTGCCGTTGAACTTCAGGATGATGTCCCCGGCCTTGATGCCGGCCTTGTCGGCGGGACCGCCCGGCTCCACCAGCGACACCTCGGCGCCGTGGGCCGTCTTCAGGCCCAGCGATTCGGCCACTTCCTTGCCGACCTCGCCAATCTGCACGCCGATGCGGCCGCGCGTCACCTTGCCGGCCTTCTTCAGCTGCTCGGACACGCGCATCGCCTCGTTGATCGGCACCGCGAACGAAATGCCGTTGGAACCGCCCGACAGCGTGGCAATCTGCGAGTTGATGCCGATCACCTCGCCGCGCATATTGATCAGCGGGCCGCCCGAGTTGCCGGGATTGACCGCCACATCCGACTGGATCAGCGGCAGGTATTCACCGGTATCGCGGGTCTTGGCCGAGATGATGCCGGCGGTGACCGTGTTTTCCAGGTTGAACGGCGAGCCGATCGCGATCACCCATTCGCCGGCGCGGATCTTGTCCGAATCGCCCATCAGCAGGAACGGCAGTTTTTCGCCGTCGATCTTCAGCACCGCCACATCGGTGCGGGTATCGGCGCCCAGCACCTTGGCCTTGAATTCGCGCTTGTCGGTCAGCGTGACGAACACTTCGTCGGCGCCGTCCACCACGTGGGCATTGGTCATCACGTAGCCGTCGGCCGACAGGATGAAGCCGGAACCGACGCCGCGCTGCACCGGCTCGTCGGACGGCGCCTGGCGGCGCGGCGCGCGGCCGTTGGGGCCGGGCATCTGGCCGCCGAAGAAGCGGCGCAGGAATTCCTGCATGTCTTCATCGCCGGGCATGCCGTTGCCGCCGCGCTGCGCCTGCTTGGGGCGCTCGGTGGTGCGGATGTTCACCACGGCCGGACCGACGCGGTCGACCAGGTCGGCAAAGTCCGGCAGGCCGATCACGGCGCCGGTCACCGGCGACGCCGCCATCGCCGGCGCCATGCCCATCGACATCCATAAGCTTGCGCCGAGGACCAGCGCGGACAGAGTTTTACTACCAGCAGAGTATTTATTTTTCATGGACAGTTCGATCTCTATAAAGTTCCAGGATGCAAGCGCCCACCGTCGCAGCGGTTGCGCGCGACATGAGGCTAGCACATGGTAAGCGAAAAATCGCCACACCGGCGTGCGAAGTTATTATAAGGACAGCTTACTTAAGGGAAAATGATGTCGGCCGGCTGATCTTCAAGAGGGGCGTGCGCGGGTTCGGCCGCCAGCCGCGCGGCCAGGCGGGCCTGGAACGCCGCGCTGAGTTCCGGTCCGGCCTCGGCCCGCAGCACATCGCCGGCCAGGTGGTAGGCGCGCCAGGCCGCCTGCCCTTCGCTGGTGCCCAGCGCGGCAAACGTCAGCTCGCGCTCGCTGTCCGCCAGCTCACCGTCGGCAAGGGCCGAGATGTTTTCGTGCAGTTTTTTCTGGGTAACCATCGCGTGTCCGCCATGCAGGGTTCAACTCATCATTGCCGCCCTACCAGCGCTTGTCAACCGGCAAGTCGAGCAGGGGGCGCAATTTTTCGGCAATCACCTCGCGCGCCCGGTAAATCCGGCTGCGCACCGTGCCGATCGGGCAGGCCATGATGTCGGAAATCTCTTCATAACTCAGCCCCTCGATCTCGCGCAGGGCAATGGCGGTGCGCAGGTCGACCGGCAAGGCATCCATCGCCGCATTCACCGTTTGCGCGATCTGCTTGCTGGCCAGCATGGATTCCGGCGTATTGATGTCGCGCAGATGCTCGCCTTCGTGATGCAGGTCGGCCTGGTCGCTGTCGGTATCGGGCAGCGCGGGCGCACGCCGGCCCTGCGTCGCCAGGAAATTCTTGGCGGTATTGATGCCGATGCGGTACAGCCAGGTGTAGAAGGCCGAATCGCCGCGGAAATGCCGCAACGCCCGGTATGCCTTGATAAAGGTTTCCTGCACCACATCCTCCGCCTCGGCCGGGTCGTGCACGATACGCGACAGCAGACGCATCAGCCGGCGTTGGTACTTCGCCACCAGCAAATCAAACGCCTGCTTGTCGCCTGCCCGGACCCGCTCGACCAGCATCTGGTCACACTCGCGTTCTGTCGTCACTCCTGCATTCCTCGGTGGCCTGCAGCGACTTCGTATAGCCATACGCTATAGAGTTAGCCCGCTGCAAGAAGTTCACACTGCCGGCGTGTTTATTTCGCTGTGCGTGGCGGCGGCGCGGCAAGCCAGCGCCAACGGCCGCCACGCGGCCGCCGCCACGCTGTCCGGCAGCACCGCCAGCACCCGCACCCGGCCATCCTCGCCGGCCAGCCGCAACAGCAGCAGCCGCGGCCACAGGGTCGAGCCGTCCAGCAAGCGCTGCGTACCGCCGCGTTGCTGGTATACCGTCAGCCGCCAGAGGCCGATACCGGATATATCAAGCCGGCACGCAATTGCGCGCGGCCGGCCGGCGATCCAGCCCAGCACGCCCAGCAGCAGGCACAGCAGCGGCGCCAGCACGCCCGGGCACGCGGCGGCCGACGCCAGCACGCCACAGCACAAGCCGGCATGCGCCAGGCGCAAGCCGAACGAGGGGCGAACGATGACGGACACCGCGATCGACATGACAGCAGCACATCACAGCACAACGAAATAAACGGAGGGGGACCTACGTGAAAGAGAAACGCCAGCGAACGCTGGCGCCTGATTCTCGCTCACCCTGTTTGGACAGGATGAGCAGAGAAATGGTTCAAACTATTTTCAGACTTTGGCGAAGACCAGGCTGCCGTTCGTACCGCCGAAGCCGAACGAATTCTTGACCGCATAGTCGATCTTCATGTCGCGGGCGACATTGGCGCAGAAGTCGAGATCGCAGGCCGGGTCCTGGTTGAAGATGTTGATGGTCGGTGGCGACACCTGGTTGTGGATCGCCAGCACCGTGAACACCGATTCCAGACCGCCGGCGCCGCCCAGCAGGTGACCGGTCATCGACTTGGTCGAGTTGACCACCAGCTTTTTGGCGTGGTCGCCGAAGGTACGCTTGATGCCCTGCACTTCCGCCACATCGCCCAGCGGGGTCGAGGTGCCGTGCGCGTTCACGTACTGCACCTGGTCCGGGTTGATGCCGGCATTGGCCAGCGCGGACTGCGCCGACTTGCTGCCGCCGCTGCCATCTTCCAGCGGCGAGGTCATGTGATATGCATCGGCGCTCATGCCGAAGCCCACCACTTCCGCGTAAATTTTGGCGCCGCGCGCCTTGGCGTGTTCGTACTCTTCGAGCACCATCACGCCGGCGCCCTCGCCCAGCACGAAGCCGTCACGGTCCGCATCCCATGGGCGGGAAGCGGTGGCCGGATCGTCATTGCGCGACGACAGCGCCTTGGCCGAGGCGAAACCGCCCAGGCCGAGCGGCGACACGGTCGATTCGGCACCGCCGGCCACCATCACGTCGGCATCGCCGTACTCGATCAGACGAGCGGCGGCGCCGATGCAATGCAGACCGGTGGTGCAAGCCGTCACGATCGACAGGTTAGGACCGCGCATGCCGTACTTGATCGACAGGTTGCCCGAGATCATGTTGATGATCGAGGCGGGCACGAAGAACGGCGAGATACGGCGCGGACCGCGCTTGTCGTAATCTTCCTTCTGTTCTTCGATCATCGGCAGGCCGCCGATGCCCGAACCGACCAGCACGCCGATACGATCGGCGTTCTCTTCGGTCACAACCACGCCGGAGTCTTCCACAGCCTGGATGCTGGCCGCCATGCCGTAGTGGATGAAGGTATCCATGTGGCGGGCTTCCTTGGCCGAGATGTAATCCTCGATGTTGAAGCCTTTGACTTCGCCGGCAAAGCGGGTGCTGAAAGCTGTTGCGTCAAACTTGGTGATGCTGGCGATCCCGGATTTGCCCTCGACGGCCGCGGCCCAGGTGTCGGCAAGGTTATTGCCGATCGGGGACACGGCGCCGAGGCCGGTTACGACAACACGACGGTTTTTAGAACCTCTCAAGCGATTCTCCTAAAGTCGATCGGGCAGAGTTACGCCTTGACGTGCGCGGTAGCGTAGTCGATCGCTTGCTGCACGGTGGTGATTTTCTCTGCTTGTTCGTCCGGGATTTCCATTTCGAATTCGTCTTCCAGGGCCATCACCAGTTCCACGGTGTCCAGCGAGTCTGCGCCCAGATCGTCGACGAACGAGGATTCGTTTTTGATGTCTGCTTCTGCGACGCCCAGTTGCTCAGCGACGATTTTCTTAACGCGTTGTTCGATATCCGACATGTTATGGCTCCATTTTGTTTGTTACGGAAAGCGCGCATTTTATCAGGTTTGCGCACTGAAAAACTAATTTCGGTGTCTGCTGCTAAATAAACCGAAATCACTGCTAAAAGATACGAACCGGCTTGAATTATAAGCGCCGGCGCGCATCAGTTCATATACATACCGCCGTTCACGTGAAGGGTGGTGCCGGTAATATAAGCGGCTTGCGGCGACGCCAGGAAGGCGACCGCTGCGGCGATATCCTCCGGCTTGCCGAGGCGCGCCAGCGGAATCTGGGTCAGCAAGGCGGCGTGCTGTTCATCGCCCAGCGCCTTGGTCATGTCGGTATCGATGAAGCCCGGCGCCACGCTGTTGACCGTGATGTTGCGGCTGCCGATTTCGCGCGCCAGCGCGCGCGTCATGCCTTCCACGCCGGCCTTGGCGGCGGCGTAATTCATCTGGCCCGGATTGCCGGACGAGGCCACCACCGAGGTGATGTTGATGATGCGGCCGGTCTTGGCCTTCATCATGCCGCGCAGCACCGCGCGCGACAAACGGCCGACCGAGGTCAGGTTGGTGGCGATCACGCTGTCCCACTCCTCGTCCTTCATGCGCATGGCCAGCTGGTCCTGGGTGATGCCGGCGTTGTTGACCAGGATGCCCACCGCGCCATAGGTTTTGCCGATCTCGTCGATCACGGCGGCGCAGCGCTCGGCGTCGGTCACGTTCAACACCAGGCCCTTGCCCGCCTCGGCGCCGATCTCGGCCAGGTAGGCGGAAATCGCTTCCGCGCCAGCCTCGCTGGTGGCGGTGCCGATCACTTTCGCGCCCTGGCGCGCCAGTTCCTGGGCAATCGCCTTGCCGATGCCGCGCGATGCCCCCGTTACCAGGGCAACTTGATTTGCTAAAGTCATGTAAGTCTTTCTACAGTAAATACGCAGTGTGCCTGAATGCACCGGCGATTATTTGAGCTCGCTCAATACGCGTTCCAGCGTGGCCTGATCGAAGATGGCGTCGCCGGCCAGGGTGGCGTCGATGCGCTTGGTCAGCCCCATCAGCACCTTGCCCGGGCCGCACTCGACCACCTTGGTGACGCCGTCGGCGGCGATCTTCTGCACGGTTTCCACCCAGCGCACCGGCGCGGCGGCCTGGCGCACCAGCGCATCCTTGATGGCGGCCGGATCGCTCACCACCGCCACGTCGACGTTGTTGATCAGCGCGATCCGCGGCGCCGAGAAGGTCAGTGTTTCCATGTAGTCGCGCAGGCGGTCCGAGGCCGGCTTGAGCAGCGACGAGTGGAACGGCGCCGACACCGGCAGCTTCATGGCGCGCTTGGCGCCCTTGGCCTTGGCGATGTCGCAGGCGCGTTCGACCGCGGCGGTTTCGCCGGCGATCACCACTTGCGCGGGCGCGTTGAAGTTGACGGCTTCCACCACGCCACCGCCGGCGGCGGCTTCGGCGCAGGCGGCGCGCACCTCGTCATCGGACAGGCCCAGCACGGCGGCCATGGTGCCCATCCCGACCGGCACGGCTTCCTGCATCGCCTGCGCGCGGAAGCGCACCAGCGGCACCGCATCCTTGAACTCGATCACGCCGGCCGCCACCAGCGCCGAGTACTCGCCCAGGCTGTGGCCGGCCACCAGCGACGGCAGCGGGCCGCCGGCGGCGATCCAGGCGCGGTAGGCGGCGACCGCGGCGGTCAGCATCACCGGCTGGGTATTGGTGGTCAGGTCCAGCTCTTCCTTCGGCCCCTCGGCGATCAGCTTGCCGAGGTCGACTTGCAGGGCATCGGATGCTTCGGCGATGGTCTGCGCCACCACCGGGTTGCCGGCAAAGCCATCCAGCATGCCGATCGCCTGCGAGCCCTGGCCCGGGAATACAAAAGCAAATTTGGTCATAACGTCTTCCATCTTTTATTATGGGCAGCAAAGCTATCATGCATTGATGACAGCCCCGCTACCTGCGAGCTCGTTAGAACTCTAATTCTAATTCAGGGTCAAAATTTGGCCAGCACCGCGCCCCAGGTGAAACCGCCACCGACGCCTTCCATCATGATGTTCTGGCCCGGCTTGATGCGGCCGTCGCGCACGGCGGCGTCCAGTGCCAGCGGGATCGAGGCGGCCGAGGTATTGCCGTGCTGATCGACGGTCACCACCATCTTCTCCATCGGCAGGCCCAGTTTTTTGGCGGTGCCGCTCATGATGCGCAGATTGGCCTGGTGCGGAATCAGCCAGTCGATATCGTCCTGCTGCATCTCGGCCTTGGCCAGCGCTTCGTGCGCCACCTTTTCCAGCACCGACACGGCCAGCTTGAACACGGCCGGACCATCCATGTACAGATACGCCTCGCCGGCGGTGGCGCCGCCGAAGCTGTCCGGCATGCACAGGATGTGCGAGTGGCTGCCATCGGCGTGCAGCGCGGACGAGAGAATGCCCGGCTCCTGCGACGCGCTCAGCACCACGGCACCGGCGCCGTCGCCGAACAGCACGCAGGTGGTGCGGTCGTTGAAGTCGAGGATGCGCGAGAACACTTCCGAACCGATCACCAGCACATTCTTGTGCACGCCAGCGCGGATGAAGGCGTCGGCGGTGGACAGCGCGTAGACGAAGCCGCTGCAGACGGCCTGCACATCGACGGCCGCGCCGTGGTTGGTGATGCCCAGCTTCTGCTGCACGATGCAGGCGGTGCTGGGGAAGCTGCCGAAGAAATCCGGGGTCGAGCTGGCGACGATGATCAGGTCGATATCGTTGGGCTGCATGCCGGCCATCTCCAGCGCGCGCCGGGCGGCGATCGCCGCCAGGTCGGACGACTTTTGTTCCGGTGCGGCGAAATGGCGCGCCGCGATGCCGCTGCGGGTGACGATCCATTCGTCCGAGGTTTCGATGCCTTTGGCTGCAAGCTGATCCGCCAGTTCCTGGTTGGTCACCCGCTTTTCCGGCAGATAGCTGCCGGTGCCGATAATTTTGCTATACAGGGTCATGCCACCGTCCATCAAATAGTTGAGCTTGGTACTTCCGAGGGGTCGGTGTTGCGCGGCATCAACTCGGCAATCAAAGTCGAGATATGCGGCAACACGTCATTTTTTGCAGCATCATACGCCCGCTTGATCGCCCATTCAAAGGAATATGCGTCGGCGCCGCCATGGCTTTTGAACACCAGGCCGCGCAGGCCCAGCAGGCTGGCGCCGTTGTAACGCGACGGGGACAGGCGTTTTTTGATGTTGTTCAGTGCGCCGCGGCCGATCAGTGCGCTCAGCATGGTCAGCGGGTTGCGGGTGAATTCGGATTTGACGGTATCGGCAAAGAAGCGGGCCACGCCCTCCACCGCCTTCAGCGTGACATTGCCGGTGAAGCCGTCGCACACCACGATGTCGGTGGTGCCTTTGAAGATGTCGTTGCCTTCCACGTTGCCGTGGAAGTTGAGGGCGCCGCGCTCGTGGTCGAGCTGCAGCAGCTTGCTGGTGGCTTTCACCACGTCGTTGCCCTTGATATCCTCGGTGCCGACGTTGAGCAGGCCGATGGTCGGACGCGGAATGTTTTCCATGGCCGACACCAGCACCGAGCCCATGATGGCGAACTGGTGCAAGTGGTGCGGCTCGCAGTCGACGTTGGCGCCCAGGTCCAGCATGTAGGTCGGGCCACCCTTCTGGTTGGGCATGATGCTGCAGATGGCCGGGCGGTCGACGCCGCTCATGGTTTTCAGCACGTAGCGCGCCACCGCCATCAGCGCGCCGGTATTGCCGGCCGAGACCGAGGCCTGCGCCTGGCCTTCCTTGACCTGTTCGATGGCGACGCGCATCGACGAATCCTTCTTGCGGCGCAGCGCCACTTCCAGCGGATCGTCCATGGTGACTTGTTCGGAGGCATGCACCACGCTCAGGCGCGGGTGCGCCTCGGCATGGTGTTTCTTCAGTTCGGCGCGGATGACGTCTTCGAGCCCTACGAGGATCAGCTCGGCATCAGGTTCGCGTTTGACGAAGGAAACAGCTGCGGGAATGGTGACAGACGGGCCATGATCGCCACCCATGCAGTCGATAGAAATTTTGATTGTCATTGTTATGGCAAGAGGCGGAACTTCAAACTGCCAAAGGCGCCGCGTTGGAACATGACGGTGTGCAAAAGCAAATTGCAGCCGATTAAAAAAGAAAAAGCGATGCTACACAAGTCAGCACCGCCTGTTCCGGGTCCAGCAAAAACGTCGATTACTCGTCGTTCTTGGTTTTCAGGACTTTACGACCACGATAGAAGCCGTTAGGGCTGATGTGGTGACGCAGGTGGGTTTCACCGGTGGTTGGCTCGATTGCCAGTTGCGGAGCAACCAGGAAATCGTGCGAACGGTGCATACCGCGCTTCGATGGGGATTTCTTGTTCTGTTGAACTGCCATGTTATATGACTCCTAATACATAAGTTCTAAAATTCTAACACAGTCGACCGGCATATGACATGCGAATCGAGCCCTACTACTTTCACTGCCAACTTGCCAAGACTCGCTCGCTACACACGCGTTTTGACACGTTCTTTACTACACTACTTATTCGGATTTGAGGCTCTTCAGAGCGTCGAAAGGCGATACCTTGTCGTTCTTCGCCTTGTCCAGCAGGCTGGAATCCGGGCAGACAGCGTGACGCGGCGATTGCGGCAGGGCCAGCAAGGCTTCGTCTTCCACCAGGTACATCAGCTCCATGCTGCGGCTGCCGACAATCACATCGATCGATTCATCGTCGATGGTTTCTTCAATTTCATCCGCTTCCGCATCGTCCTTTCCCAGCATCAGCACGGTCGACGAATCGATGTGGTATGCGAAAGGCTGCAGGCAGCGCTGGCAGACCAGATTCACGTCGCCGGCGACCGACAACGTCATCTGCGGGAAGCCCAGTTTGTGGGTGCTTCCGACTGCGCTCCAGGTAATCGTGCCGGACGGGTCGGCGCAATCCTTTGCCAGACGGGTCATGTCAGCGACAGGCGTGGCGCCCTCCTGGCTGCTGTTGGTCCGACAAAATTCAAAGGTGTCGATCACAAAAGCATTCATTACAGAAGATTCCCCGGAAAACCTGCGATAATAACAGGGTTTTCGTATTCACGTCAAAGCATTGGCGCTTTTTTCGTGGTTTTTGTCGCCGCAGTCAGCCACCGCTTACCGGCGAGAGAGCATATAACATTCCCTTCATGACATCAAGTTTACTCGTACTGGCTTCCAGTTCCGCCTACCGCAAGGAATTGCTATCGCGTTTGCAGCTGCCGTTCGAGGTGGCCGTGCCCGACATCGACGAAACCCCGCTGCCGGGCGAAACGCCCAGCGCCACCGCGCTGCGGCTGGCGCGCGGGAAGGCGGCGGCCGTGGCCGCCAGGAGGCCCGGCGCGATCGTGATCGGCTCCGACCAGGTGGCCACGCTGGACGACGAACAGATCGGCAAGCCCGGCAACCATGCCAACGCCCTGGCCCAGCTGCAGAAAATGCGCGGCCGCGACGTGGTGTTCCACACCGCCCTGTGCGTCTGGGACGGGCGCGACGGCAGCGCCCAGGTCGAAGACATCCAGACCGTGGTGCGCTTCCGCGACCTGCCCGACGCCGAGCTGGACGCCTACCTGCGCATCGAGCAGCCGTACGACTGCGCCGGCAGCGCCAAGAACGAGGCGCTGGGCATCGCCATCCTCGAACGCATCGACAGCAGCGATCCGACCGCCCTGACCGGCTTGCCTTTAATCGCGCTGACAGGCATGCTGCGCAACATCGGCGTCACCTTCTTTCATCAACAATAATGACCGGCACCCTCTTTTTAATCCCCAACACCCTGGGCGAGACCGAAGCGCTCGCCCAGGTGCTGCCCGAACAGGTGCAGCACATCACCGCACAGCTCGACTACTTCGTGGCGGAAAACGCCAAGACCGCGCGCGCGTTTTTGAAACTGGTCGGCGCCCGGCATCCGCTGTGCAAGCCCATGCAGGAAATCCGCATCGCCGAACTCAACGTCAACACCCCGGCGGCGGCGCTCACTGAACTGCTGGCGCCGCTGCTGGCCGGCCAGGATGGCGGCCTGGTGTCGGAAGCCGGCGTGCCGGCCGTGGCCGATCCGGGCGCCGACCTGGTGCGCCTGGCGCATCGGCACGGCATTCCGGTGCGGCCGCTGGTGGGGCCGTCGTCGCTGCTGCTGGCCGTGATGGCGAGCGGCCTCAACGGTCAAAGCTTCGCCTTCAACGGCTACCTGCCGACCGACGCCGCCCAGCGCGACAAGCGCATCAGGGAACTGGAGCAGCGCTCGCGCAAGGAAAAGCAAACCCAGCTGTTCATCGAAACGCCCTACCGCAACGCCGCCATGCTGGAAGCGCTGATCGGCGCGTGCGCGCCGGCCACGCTGCTGTGCGTCGCGACCGACCTCAGCCTGCCATCGGAAACCATCCGCACCATGCCGGCGGCGCAGTGGAAATCGGCCAAGGCGCCGGACTTCCACAAAAAGCCCACCGTCTTTCTGCTGCTGGGGCAATGATGGCCTTCCCCTACGAATGGCAGATCGGCGTGCGCTACCTGCGCGCGGGACGGCGCAGCGGCCGCAACAGTTTTATCTCGTTCATCTCGGCGGTGTCGATCGCCGGCGTCGGCCTGGGCGTGGCGGCGCTGATCGTGGTGCTGTCGGTGATGAACGGCTTCCAGCGCGACGTCGGCGCGCGCATGGTGTCGATCCTGTCGCACATCGAAGTCTACGATGCGCGCGGCGTGCTGCCCGACTGGCAGGCGACGGCGGCCGACGCGGCGCGCAATCCGGCGGTGCAGGCGGCGGCGCCGTTCGTCGAACTGGCCGGCATGCTGCTGCAGGAAGACGGCATGAAGCCGGCCATCCTGCGCGGCATCCTGCCGGAGCAGGAATCGCGCGTGAGCGAGTTCATGCAAGGCAAAAACGCCGCTGCCCTGGCCGCGCTCAAGCCGGGAGAGAACCAGATCGTGCTGGGCGTGGAACTGGCCAAGGCGCTCAAGGTCAAGACTGGCGACAACGTCATCGTCGCCCTGCCCTCGCAGGAATCGTCGCTGCGCAGCGTGATGCCGCAGACGCGGCGTTTCAAGGTGGCGGGCACGTTTGAAGTCGGCCACTTCGAATTCGACTCCAGCCTGGCCTTCATCCACCTGCGCGACGGCGAAGATCTGCTGCACATCGACCGGCCGATCGGCCTGCGCCTGCGCATCGCCGACGCCAACCAGGCGCCGCGGGTGGCGCGTGAACTGAAGAACAGCATGAACGGCAACTACCTGGTGCGCGACTGGACCCAGCGCAACTCCACCTGGTTTGCCGCGCTGCAGAGCCAGAAGCACATGATGTTCATCATCCTGACCCTGATCGTCGCGGTGGCGGCGTTCAACGTGGTGGCCATGCTGGTGATGTCGGTGACCGACAAGCGGGCCGACATCGCCATCCTGCGCACGCTGGGCGCCAGTCCGCGTTCGGTGATGAAAATCTTCGTGGTGCAGGGCTTGCTGTCCGGCCTGCTGGGGGTGGCGGCCGGCGCGCTGGCGGGCGTGCTGATCGCGTGGCAGCTGCCGGCGATCGTCAGCGGCGTCGAAAGCGTGCTGGGCATCCACCTGCTGGACAAAAACATCTACTTCATCAGCACCGTACCGTCGCAGTTGCAAACGAGCGACGTGCTGAGCGTGATCGGCGTCGCGGTGGCCCTGTCCTTCCTGTCGACGCTCTACCCGAGCTGGTGGGCCACCCGCACCAACCCGGCCGAAGCCCTGCGCTACGAATAAATCCGGGGTCAGTTCTGCCAATCGCACACGGGCTCTGCCGTAGCGGCCGCTACGGCAGAGCCCGTGTGCGATTGGC
>NZ_SPVG01000113.1 GCF_004614165.1 Duganella callida
CCGCATGCCGGCGCGGCGGCAGCGGCAGCACGGCGTATTGCGGCGGTTCGTCGCCGGCCTGGCGCGGCTCCGGCGTTGCCGGCGGCGGCGTTGACACGGGTGGTTCGTGCGCCGCGCCCCCGCGCAGCGCCGCCTTGATCGAATCGAACAAGGAATTCATATCAGTGCAGCCACACGCGCATCAGCGACAGCAGCTGCGCCACATCCACCGGCTTGGTGATGTAGTCCGACGCACCCGCCGCGATGCACTTGTCGCGGTCCCCCTTCATCGCCTTCGCCGTCAGCGTGATGATCGGCAGCGACTTGAACTTCGGGATGCGGCGGATCGCCCGCATCGTGTCGTAGCCGTCCATCTCCGGCATCATGATATCCATCAGCACGATCTCGATCGACGGATCGCGCTCCAGCACCTCGATGCCGTCGCGGCCATTCTCGGCGAACAGCACCTGCATTTGCTGGCGCTCCAGCAGCGACGACAGCGCGAAGATGTTGCGCAAGTCATCGTCGACGATCAGCACCCTGCGTCCCGCCAGCCCGCCCTCGGCCGCGTGAATCTCCTCCAGCATGCGCCGCTGCGCCTCCGGCAGGCTGGCCTGCGAACGGTGCAGGAACAGCGCCGTCTCGTCCAGCAGCCGCTCGGGCGAACGCGCATCCTTGATCACGATGGTCTTGGCGTAGCGCTTCAGCTTGGCCACCTCCTTGCGGTTCAGATCCTTGGCGGTGTTGATCACGATCGGCAGATCGCGCAGCGACTCGTCCTTGCCGATGATGTCCAGCAGGTCGAAGCCGCTGATATCGGGCAGCGTCAGGTCCAGCACCATGCAGTCGAAATGCTGCTCGCGCAGCGCATCCAGCGCCGCCTGACCGGTATCCACCGCCACGATATGGATGTCCGCGTCGCCGATCAGCGACACGATGGACTCGCGCTGCGCCGGCTCGTCGTCGACCACCAGCAGGCTGCGTTTGCCGCCCAGCAGGAACTTCTGGATGCGCGAGAATTCCTCCTGCAGCGCATCCTTGCTGACCGGCTTGTTCAGGTACGATATCGCCCCCAGCCGCAGCGCGCGCTCGCGCTCGCGCAGGCTGGACATCACGTGCACCGGGATATGGCGCGTGCTTGGATCGCGTTTCAGGCGGTCCAGCACCGTGAAGCCGTCGATGTCCGGCAGGTCCAGGTCCAGGAAGATCGCCGACGGCAGGTAATCGCGCGCCAGGCTGAGGGCCGAATCGCCGTGCATGGTGACGATGCCCTTGAAATTCTTCTCGCGCGCGAAGCCCAGCACGATCTGCGCGAAGCGCTCGTCGTCCTCGATGATCAGCACCGACGGATCGCCCGGCGCCACCAGTCCGCGGTCGTCGCTGGAGCTGTATTCGTCCAGGTCCGCATCGAGCTCGGAGGCCACGCTGGCCACATCGTGATCCGGCAGATGCTCGGTGTAGGCCGGCGGCGTGTACACCACCTGCGGCGACGGCGCCGGCAGCCGCACCTGCGGCGCGCGCGTCATGTCGTAGTTGACGAAGCCGGCGCGGTTATACGGCAGGAACAGCGTGAAGGTCGAACCGCTGCCGACCACCGACTCGACGCGGATCTCGCCGCCCAGCAGGCGCGCCAGCTCGCGCGAAATCGACAGGCCCAGGCCGGTGCCGCCGTATTTGCGCGCGGTCGAACCGTCCGCCTGCTGGAACGCCTCGAAGATCAGCTGCAGCTTGTCGGCCGCGATGCCGACGCCGGTATCGCTGACCGCGAACGACAGCACCGCGTCGGCATGCAGCAGGTTGGGGTGGTCGGCCGAGAAGCCGCTGCTCACCAGACTGATGGCCAGCGACACCTGGCCGTGGGTGGTGAACTTGAACGCGTTCGACAGCAGGTTTTTCAGCACCTGCTGCAGGCGCGTGGTATCGGTCATCATCGCGGTCGGCAGGCCGTCGCGCAGCTCGACGTGGAAGCCCAGGTGCTTGGCCTCCGCCATGTGGCGGAAGGTCCGCTCGACGTAATTGCGCAGGTTCTGGAAGCGGTACTCCGACACGTCCAGCGTGACCGTGCCCGATTCGATCTTCGACAGGTCCAGAATATCGTTGATCAGCGTCAGCAGGTCGGAGCCCGAGCCGTGAATGGTCTTGGCGAATTCCACCTGTTTCGGCGACAGGTTGCCGTCCGGGTTGTCGCCCAGCTGCTGTGCCAGGATCAGCAAGGAATTCAGCGGCGTGCGCAGCTCGTGCGACATATTCGCCAGGAACTCGGATTTATACTTGGAGGACAGCGCCAGCTGCGTGGCTTTCTCTTCCAGCGCCAGCTTGGCCTGTTCCACCTCGCGGTTCTTGCGCTCCACCTCGATATTCTGCTCGGACAGCAGGCGCGCCTTTTCCGCCAGTTCCTGGTTGGTCTGCTGCAGTTCCTGCGCCAGCGACTGCGACTGCGTCAGCAGCGACTCGGTGCGGCTGTTCGCCTCGATGGTGTTCAGCACCACGCCGATCGACTCCATCAGCTGGTCCAGGAAGGACAGGTGGGTCTCGGTGAAGCGGTCCAGCGAGGCGATCTCGATCACCGCCTTGACCTGCTGCTCGAACAGGATCGGCAGCACCACGATATTGGTCGGCGGCGCCGCGCCCAGGCCGGACGACACCACGATGTAATCGCGCGGCACGTCGGTCAGCCAGATCCGCACCTTCTCCAGCGCGCACTGGCCGACCAGGCCCTCGCCCGGCAGGAAGGAGGTCGGCAGCTTGCGGCTGGAACGGTAGCCGTAGCTGGCGATCATGCGCAGGCGCGCATCGGAATCGCCCGAATCCATCATGTAGAACACGCCGTGGTGCGCCGACACCAGCGGCGCCAGCTCGGACAGAATCAGCTTGGTCACCGCCTGCAGGTCGCGCTGGCCCTGCAGCAGACGGGTGAAGCGCGCCAGGTTGGTCTTCAGCCAGTCCTGCTGCGCGTTCTTCAGCGTCGTGTCCTTCAGGTTGCGGATCATCTCGTTGATGTTGTCCTTCAGGTAGGACACCTCGCCGCGCGCCTCGACCTGGATGGAACGCGACAAGTCGCCGCGCGTCACCGCCGTCGCCACCTCGGCGATCGCGCGCACCTGGTTGGTCAGGTTCGCCGCCAGCTGGTTGACGTTCTCGGTCAGGTCCTTCCACGTTCCCGCCACGCCGGACACGTTGGCCTGGCCGCCCAGCTTACCTTCCGTACCCACCTCGCGCGCCACCCGCGTCACTTCCGACGCGAACGACGACAGCTGGTCCACCATCACGTTGATGGTGTCCTTCAGCTCCAGGATCTCGCCCTTGACGTCCACCGTGATCTTCTTGGACAGGTCGCCGCGCGCCACCGCCGTGGTCACCGCGGCGATGTTACGCACCTGGCCGGTCAGATTGGACGCCATGAAGTTCACGTTGTCGGTCAAGTCCTTCCAGGTGCCGCCCACGCCCGGCACGTAGGCCTGGCCGCCCAGCTTGCCTTCCGTACCGACCTCGCGCGCCACCCGCGTCACTTCCGAGGCGAACGAGGACAACTGGTCCACCATCACGTTGATGGTGTTTTTCAGTTCCAGAATCTCGCCTTTCACGTCCACCGTGATCTTCTTCGACAGGTCGCCGTTCGCCACCGCCGTGGTCACGTCCGCGATGTTACGCACCTGGCCCGTCAGGTTGGACGCCATGAAGTTCACGTTGTCGGTCAAGTCCTTCCACGTGCCGGCCACGCCCGACACATTCGCCTGGCCGCCCAGCTTGCCCTCCGTACCCACCTCGCGCGCCACCCGCGTCACTTCGGAAGCGAAGGAGTTCAGCTGGTCCACCATCACGTTGATGGTGTTTTTCAGCTCCAGGATCTCGCCCTTCACGTCCACCGTGATCTTCTTCGACAAGTCGCCGTTCGCCACCGCCGTGGTCACCTCGGCGATGTTACGCACCTGGCCGGTCAGGTTGCCCGCCATCGAGTTCACCGAGTCGGTCAAGTCCTTCCACGTACCGGCCACGCCCTTCACCTGCGCCTGGCCGCCCAGTTTACCTTCCGTACCCACCTCGCGCGCCACGCGGGTCACCTCCGACGCGAACGAGGACAGCTGGTCCACCATCACGTTGATGGTGTTCTTCAGCTCCAGGATCTCGCCCTTCACGTCCACCGTGATCTTCTTCGACAGGTCGCCGTTCGCCACCGCCGTCGTCACCGCCGCGATGTTGCGCACCTGGTCGGTCAGGTTGGACGCCATGAAGTTCACGTTGTCGGTCAAGTCCTTCCAGGTGCCGCCCACGCCCGGCACGTAGGCCTGGCCGCCCAGTTTACCCTCGGTGCCCACCTCGCGCGCCACCCGCGTCACCTCGGACGCGAAGGAACGCAGCTGGTCCACCATCACGTTGATGGTGTCCTTCAGCTGCAGGATCTCGCCGCGCACGTCGACCGTGATCTTCTTCGACAAGTCGCCGTTCGCCACCGCCGTGGTCACCTCGGCGATGTTACGCACCTGCGACGTCAGGTTACCCGCCATCGAGTTCACCGAGTCGGTCAAGTCCTTCCAGGTGCCGGCCACGCCCTTCACCTGCGCCTGGCCGCCCAGCTTGCCTTCCGTGCCCACCTCGCGCGCCACGCGCGTCACCTCGGACGAGAACGATGACAGCTGTTCCACCATGGTGTTCGCCGTCATCGCCGCGCGCAGGTACTGCCCCTTCAGCGGATGGCCGTCCACCTCCAGCGCCATGGTCTGCGACAGGTCGCCCTTGGCCACCGCGCCGATCACGCGCGCCATTTCCGTGGTCGGACGCACCAGGTCGTCGATCAGCGCATTCACCGACGAAATGATGGTGGCCCAGCCGCCGGCCGCGTGCGGCATCTCGGCGCGCTGCGTCAGCCGGCCCTCGCGGCCCACCACGCGGCTGACCTCCGTCACCTCGCTGACCATGCGCGCCTTGGTGTCGATGATATCGTTGAGGGTATCGGCAATCTTGCCGGCCATGCCTATCCAGTCGGATGGCATGCGCACTGAAAAATCGCCTTTTTTCAGTGCCATCAGCGTGGAGAGCAGGGTCTTGGCATCCAGCTGTTCGCCCAGGTCGGTCATATCGTTCATGGTTCTAGTCCTCGTTGTTCAGGAGGGAAGGAGTCTTGGAAGGGAAGTCCGCGCCGCCGCCTTGTTCCAGCAGGCTGGCCGCCGGCAGCGGCGGATAAAACAGGTCGCCCTGGGCGGCGTGGCAGCCGAGGGCGCGCAGCGTTTCCAGTTGCGCGCGTGTTTCCACGCCGATGGCCACGGTACGCATCGCCAGCGCGCGCGCCAGGTGGATCACGGCCGCGACCAGATCGGCGCCGCCTTCGTCCACACCGATGCCGTGGACGAAATGGCGGTCGATCTTCAATACGTTCAGCTGCCAGCGCTTGCAGGCCGCCAGCGACGAGCGCGCGCTGCCGAAATCGTCGAGCGCCACGCGCACGCCGGCATTCTGCAGCTGCGTCAGCAACTGGCCCAGCGGTTCGGCGGCGCCCAGCAGCAGTTTTTCATGCAGCTCGATGCCGATGCTGCCCGGCGCCAGGCCATGCCGGCGCATGGCCGGCAGCAGCGCGTGCGCCACCTCCGCGTGCAGCTGCGGCGCCGCCAGATTGAGCCAGATGCACAACGGCGCGCCGCTCTGGCCACCGTGGCCACCGCGGTGCAGGCTTTGCCACAGCGAGGCCTGGGCGCAGCTCTGGCCGATCACCCAGGCGTCGACGCGTTCCAGCAGCGCGCGCTCCTGCACCTGCGGCAGGAACTGCGGCGCGTCCAGCAGGCCGCGCTGCGGATGGCGCCAGTACAACAGCGCTTCGGCCGCGGTGATCTGGCCGCTGTGCAGATCGACCTGCGGCTGATAGCGCAACTCCAGCTGGCCGGCGGCCAGCGCCTTGCGCAGCTCCAGCGTCCACTGCTCGCGTTCGCGCTCGCGCACGTTCAGCTCCTCGTGGAAGAATTGCACCGGGGTGGCGCCGTGCTGCTTGGCGTGGTACATCGCGGTGTCGGCGTTTTTCATCAGCGCCTGGGCGTCGGCGCCGTCCTGCGGATACAGGGCGATGCCGATGCTGGCGGCGGTCTTCAGCCGGTGCGCGCCGATGTCGAACGGCAGCCCGCAGGCCATCTCGATCTTGCGGCCGACGCGGGCGGCGTTGGCCGACGCCGACTTCCCCTCGATCAGCACGACGAATTCATCGCCGCCCAGCCGCGCCACGATGTCGGCCACGCGCACCGCCGCCGTCAGCCGCGCGGCCACCTGGCGCAGCAGCTCGTCGCCGACCTCGTGGCCGTAGGTGTCGTTGATCGGCTTGAACTTGTCCAGATCGAGGAACAGCAGGGCGAAGCCGACGCCGCTGCGGTCGGCCGTGGCCACGGCGTGCTCCAGCTGCTGGATCAGCGCGCGCCGGTTGAGCAGATTGGTCAGCGCGTCGCGCGTCGACAGCTCGTGCGCGCGCAGCTCGGCCTGTTTGCGCTCGCGGATCTCCTGCTCCAGTTCGGCGTTGATGCGCTCCAGGTCCTGCAGCCGCTGCACGCGCAGGTCCTGGTTCAGCCGCGCCAGCTCCTCGGCCTGCCGCCGCATCAGCATGTTCTTTTTGCTCATTTCCACGAACACCGCCACCTTGGCCTGCAAGATCTGCGGAATCACCGGCGTGAACAGATAATCGGCGGCGCCGCGCTGGTAGCCCTTCAGGCGGTTGATTTCGTCGGCGTAGTGGGCGGTGATGAAAATGATCGGCGTGCCGGCCGAGCGCGGATGCGAGTGGATCGCCTCGGCCGTTTCGAAGCCGTCCATGCCGGGCATGCTGACATCGAGCAGGATCACGGCAAACTCGTTCAGCAGCACCTGGCGCAGCGCCTCCTTGCCGGAACCGGCGCTGATCAGCTCATACACCTGCTGGCCGGCCGCCTCCAGCAGCAGGCTTTCCAGCGCGTACAGGCTGGCCTGGTCGTCATTGACGAGTAAAACTTTCGGGATCTGCACGGCTGGAAGTTCTGTATCGGTTTTGGACGGTAAAAAGATACTCTTATCAGTGCTGCGTTGCCAGCAATATTGTGCGACGCCACACAGCAGCACTTCGTGTGATTTTATATATTTGTTAATGAAACTACTAGCCCTCTGCCACGCAAAAAATATTATCGGAACTAAATTTTCTTCTGCGCACGATTGAGCATGAACCGTTGAATTCTCACTAATTCTTTCACTGGTTCCCGCGCGGCATTAATAGTATGCTGCTGTCATGCAAAGAGTGCTCACAACGGCGAAAACGAGAAAGGGCCGCATCGGCGCGCGTCTGGCGTTCTGGGGCGCCGGCTGCGCGCTGGCGGCGGCCCTGGGCGCCTTGCTGTATGGCCTGGCGCTGAAAACCGTCGACGACGATGCGGCGCAGCGTTTCGAGAACCTGGCGCGCAGCACCCAGTACGGCGTCTCGGCGCGGATCAAATCCTATGCCGACCTGACACGCGGCCTGGTGGCGCTGTTCCAGACATCGGAACAGATCACGCGCACCCAGTTCCATCAATATGTGGAAAGCCTGGATATCGCGCGTCACTTCCCGGCCATCGAAGCGCTGAGCTGGGCGCCGCAGATCAGTGACGCCGAACGCGATGCCTATGTCGCCGCCGTGCGCGCCGAGGGCTATGCCGATTTCGACATCCGCCCGCCGGGCCGGCGCGACCAGTACGCGGTGCTGACTTACCTGGAGCCGGCCGCCATGCGCGCCGAACGGATGGGCGTGGACATTGCCGCCATTCCGCTGGTGGCGCGCCAGCTGGCGGCCTCGCGCGACAGCGGTCAGGTCGGCACCTCCGGCCAGCCGCTGATCCTGCAGACGCCGACGCCGCACTACGGCATGGGGGTGCGCATGCCGGTGTACCGCCGCGGCCTGCCGTTGGACACGGTGGAACAGCGCCGCGCCGCGTATCTGGGCTCGGTCGGCGCCGGCTTCAGCATCCCGCGCCTGGTGCAGGGCGCCATCGATGAAATGACGGTGCGCCAGGTGCATTTGAACCTGTACGCCGACGGCAGCAGCGACGTCGAACAGCGCCGCCTGGTGATCGAACCCGGCGACCGCCTGCTGTTCAACGACAGCGGCGCCATGAGCATCACGCCGCTGCCGCCCGACCAGCGCGGCCGCTATTTCGAGACCGTGCTGCCGATCGATTTCCACGGCAGCCTGTGGAAGGCGCAGTTCCAGGTGCGCAAGGATGCGCTGCTGACCCGCTTCGACCATTACTTCCCGTGGATCGCCGCGCTGACCGGCTTTGCGGGCGCGCTGCTGTTATACAGCTATATGTTCCTGCTGTATGCCTCGCGCCGGCGCGCCATCAAGCAGGGCGTGCTGCTCGATACGGTGCTGAACAACGTCGACGCCCACGTCTACATGAAGGATCAGCAGCGGCGCTACATCTACGTCAACGCGCGCAAGGCCGAGTCGATCGGGCTGCCGGTGCGCGACATCATCGGCAAGCTCGATCGCGAGCTGATGCCGCAGGCGGCGGCCGATGCTGAATGGGCCATGGAGCGGCCGGTGTTCGCCGACAACCTCAAGCGCAGCGGCGACACCTGCTTCACCGGCCGCGACGGCGCGGTGCAGCATCTGTGGACCGTCAAGGTGCCGGTCGAGCTGGGGCGCTCGTTCAACGCGGTGATCGGCCTGTCGACCGACGTCACCGCGCTGCACAAGCTGAAGGAGGAGGCCGACGCCGCCAATCAGGCCAAGTCCGATTTCCTCTCCAACATGAGCCACGAGATCCGCACGCCGATGAACTCCATCATCGGCATGGCGCACCTGGCGCTGAAATCGGTCACCCATCCCAAGCAGCGCGATTACCTGCAGAAGATTTACCACTCGGGCCAGCACCTGCTGGGCATCATCAACGACATCCTCGACTTTTCCAAGATCGAAGCCGGCAAGATGGACCTGGAAGTGCTGGACTTTACGCTCGACGCGCTGCTGGCCAACCTGTCGGCCCAGCTGGGCGAGAGCGCCACCACGCGCGGACTGGCGCTGGTGTACGAGATCGCGCCCGGGCTGTCGCACCAGCTGCGCGGCGATCCGCTGCGGCTGGAGCAGGTGCTGCTCAACTTCACCAGCAACGCCATCAAGTTCTCGCGCGACGGCCAGGTGATCGTGCGTGCGCGTCCGGTGGAGGAGCGCGATACGCACATCATGGTGCGCTTCGAGGTGCAGGACCACGGCATCGGCATGTCGGCCTCGCAGGTGGCGGAACTGTTCCAGTCCTTCCACCAGGCCGACACCTCGACCACGCGCCGCTACGGCGGCACCGGGCTGGGGCTGGTGATCAGCAAGCAGCTGGCAGAACTGATGGGCGGCGCGGTGGGCGTCGACAGCACGCCGGGCGCGGGCAGCACCTTCTGGTTCACCGCGCGGCTGGCGAAAGGCGTGCGCTTCCTGCAGCCCAGCGACGAGCCGGTGCACCAGGATGTATTGGACAGCATCGGCGGCGCCTCCATCCTGCTGGTGGAGGACAATATCTTCAGCCAGCAGGTGGGCCAGGAACTGCTGGAAGACGCCGGCGCCACCGTCTGCGTCGCCAACAACGGCAAGGAGGCGATCGACCTGCTGCTCAAGGAGCATTTCGACTGCGTGCTGATGGATGTGCAGATGCCGGTGATGGACGGTTACGAGGCCACGCGCCTGATCCGCGCCCACCCGCGGCTGGCCGCCACGCTGATCATCGCCATGACCGCCAACGCCGGCCGCGACGACCAGCAGCGCTGCCTGGACGCCGGCATGGACGAATTCGTGACCAAGCCGATCGCGCCCAAGCAGCTGTTCAACATGCTGTGCAAATGGATGCGCCAGCGCGCCAGGCCGGCGCCGCCGACGCCGCAGCCACCACCTTCGTATATCTCCGCGCCGCCGCTGCAATCCGCGCGCGAGCAGCCGTTGTCGGGCGTCACCCTGCCGGGGCAGTTGCTCTCGGCGCCGGTGTCGCCGGCCACGGCGCCGCCGGTCGATGCCGACGCGCCGGCCGAGCTGTTCGACGTCGCCGCGCTGGCGCTGACCTTCGGCGGCAAGCCGGACAAGATGCGCAAATATGCGCTGCTGTTCCTGAGCTCGGCCCGCGACGGCCTGCAGGAAGTCGACGAAGCGCTGGCCATGGAAGACCTGGAACACCTGTCGGAACTGGGGCACCGCATCAAGTCGGCCGCGCGCGCGGTCGGCGCCATGCAGTTCGGCAACCTGTGCTATGCGCTGGAGCAGGTGCGCAAGGATGCCGACGCCGCCAACGCCAGCCGCATCGTGCGCGAGCTGCACGCCATGTTGTCTGTGCTGGATCAGCATATCGAACAGGAACTGCTGGCATACGCTCCGGGCTAGAGCGATAATACGGCTTCGATCATTTCCGACATTCCTATGCACCCTGGCATCACCCCCGGCTTGCTGATTTTGCACGGCAACCAGATGGAACAGCTGCGCGCCGCCGTATTCCAGTGGCTGCGCAACCACCCGCTGGGGGCGCTGGAATCGGAAATTTTCCTGGTGCAGTCCAACGGCGTGGCCGAGTGGCTGAAAATCGCCCTGGCCGAGGAAATGGGTATCTGCGCCGCCGCCCGCGTGGCGCTGCCGGCGCGCTTCCTGTGGGACGCCTACCGCGGCATGCTGGGCCGCGAGCGCGTGCCGCCCATCTCCGCCTTCGACAAGGGGCCGCTGACCTGGCGCCTGATGCGTTTGCTGCCGGCGCTGCTGTCCGAGCCGGTGTTCGCGCCGCTGCGCCACTTCCTGGCCGACGGCGACGGCGAGCGCCGTTTGCAACTGGCCGAACGCCTGGCCGACCTGTTCGACCAGTACCAGGTCTACCGCGCCGACTGGCTGGACGACTGGGCCGCCGGCCGTGATCAGCTGCGCGGCGCGCGCGGCGACGTGCTGCCGCTGCCGGACGACCAGCGCTGGCAGGCGCAGTTGTGGCGCGCCGTGATCGATGACGTCGAGCCGCACGAGCGTGGCCTGGGCCGCGCCACCGTGCACACCGAATTCGTGCGCGCCAGCGCCGCCGGCGAGGAACCGCTGGGCCGCCTGCCGCGCCGCGTGGTGATCTTCGGCGTCTCGGCGCTGCCGTTCCAGACCCTGCAGGCGCTGGCGGCCATCGCCCGCTACACCCAGGTGCTGCTGGCCGTGCCCAATCCCTGCCAGTACTACTGGGGCGACATCATCGAAGGCCGCGACCTGCTGCGCAGCGCGCACCGCCGCCAGCAGCTGCGCAACGGCCAGGACCTGGGCCAGATCCCGCTGGAGGAACTGCACGCGCACAGCCATCCGCTGCTGGCGAGCTGGGGACGCCAGGGCCGCGACTTCGTGCGCATGCTGGACGAATTCGACGAAGCGGCGCAGGCCGCGGCGGCCGCCGCCGAAGACGACAGCGTGGCGCCGCTACGCGTCGACCTGTTCAGCGACGGTGCCGGCGAAACCCTGCTGGAGCAGGTGCAGGCCGCCGTGCGCGAACTGCTGCCGCTGTCCGAACACCCGCACACGCCGCCGCCGGACGACGACCGCTCCATCGAATTCCACGTCACCCACAGCGTGCAGCGCGAAGTCGAAGTGCTGCACGACCAGCTGCTGCGCATGTTCGCCGAGGCGCAACACAGCGGCCGTCCGCTGCGCCCGCGCGACGTGGTGGTGATGGTGCCCGACATCGACACCTTCTCGGCCGCCATCCATGCCGTCTTCGCGCAGCACCGCCGCAGCGACGCGCGCTACATCCCGTTCGAGATCGGCGACGTCAACGATCGCAGCGTGAATCCGCTGCTGGTGGCGCTGGAATGGCTGCTGCGCCTGCCCCAACAGCGCTGCCGCCAGAGCGAGGTGCGCGACCTGCTGGATGTGCCGGCGCTGGCCGCGCGTTTCGGCTTGTACGAGGAAGATCTGCCGACGCTGGGCCGCTGGATCGAGGGCGCCGGCGTGCGCTGGGGTCTGGACCAGCAGCACCGCAGCGGCCTGGGACTCGGGCCGGCCGGCGAGCAGAATGCCTGGATCTTCGGCGTGCGCCGCATGCTGCTCGGCTATGCCAGCGGCGGCGGTGGCGAAAGCGGCGGCAGTTTCGCCGGCATCGAGCCGTATGCCGAAGTCGGCGGCCTGGACGCCGCGCTGGCCGGCTCGCTGGCGCAACTGGTGGAAGCGCTGCTGCACTGGCGCGCGGTGCTGGCCCAGTCGCGCACCCCGGCCGAATGGGGCGTGCAGGCGCGCGCGCTGTTGGCCGCCTTCTTCAAGGCCAACGAGGAAAACGACCGCCTGACGCTGGCCCAGCTCAGCGACGCCCTGAACAAATGGCTGGAAACCTGCGACGGCGCCGCGTTCGAGGAAGCGGTGCCGCTGTCGGTGCTGCGCGAAGCCTGGCTGGGGTTGATGGAAGAGCCGACTCTGAACCACCAGTTCGTTTCGGGCGGCGTCACCTTCTGCACGCTGATGCCGATGCGCGCCGTGCCGTTCCGCGTGGTCTGCCTGCTGGGCATGAACGACGGCGACTTCCCGCGCCGCGCGCCCAAGGCCGACTTCGACCTGTTGGCGCTGCCGGGCATGCACCGCCCCGGCGACCGCTCGCGCCGCGATGACGACCGCTATCTGATGCTGGAAGCGGTGTTGGCCGCGCGCGACAAGCTGTATATCAGCTGGGTGGGGCGCAATGTGCGCGACAACAGCGAACAGCCGCCATCGGTGCTGGTGTCGCAGCTGCGCGATTACCTCGTCAACGGCTGGGCCATGCAGGCGTCAGACCTGCGCGCGCGCACCACGGAACACGCGCTGCAACCGTTCAGCCGCCGCTACTTCGAGCACGGCGGCCTGCTGACCTACGCGCGCGAGTGGCGCGAGGCCCACGGCGAGGAGACCGCCGACATCGTCAACAGCACGCTGCCGCCGTTCGAGATCGACGACAAATTCCGCCTCAAGCTGGGCGCGCTGGTGAACTTCGTGCGTCAGCCGGTGCGCTACTTCTTCCGCGAGCGCCTGGGCGTGACGTTCGGCGAAGCGGCGCTGGTCGGCGAAGACGAGGAACCGTTCTCGCTCAACGCGCTGGAACGCTATCTGCTCGAAGACACCATGCTCGACGACGCCGACACGCCGGAAGAAATCGAGCAGGTCTACGATAAATTGAGCCAGCGCGCCGAACGCCTGGCGCGCGAGGGCGTGCTGCCGATCGGCCTGATCGGCCGTCAGTACCAGGACCAACTGGTCAACGCGCTGGTGCCGGTACGCTGTGCCTGGCTGACGCTGCGCCAGCATTATCCGTATGCCGCGCCCAAGGTCGCGGTCAACCTGATGCTGGCGCGGGTGCCGCTGGACGACTGGATCGACCAGTTGCGCAGCAACGGCAGCGACACCGTCTGGCTGGCGCAGCTGTCCTCGCGCGTCGCCGACAAGCAGGGCAGGCCGCGCGGCGACAAGCTGATCGCCATGTGGCTGCGCCAGCTGGCCGTATCGGCCGCCGGCATGCCGGTCACCGGCTACCTGGTGGCGCGCGACGCCATCGTCACCATGCGCCCGCTGGACCCGGAGGAAGCCCAGGAAGCACTGCGCGAACTGGTCTGCCTGTGGCGCGACGGCATGAACCGTCCGCTGCCGACCGCCTGCAAGACCGCGCTGGCGCTGGTGCGCGACGGCGATCCGCGCGCGGTCTACGACGGCGGCTTCGACGTCAATGGCGAAAACCAAGACTTGTGCCTGCGGCGCTTGTGGCCGGAATTCATGGCGCTCAGCGCCGAACCGGATTTCGACGACGTCTCGCGCGCGCTGTACGAGCCACTGGCGAACTGGATGGAGCAGCATATGACGATCGAACAGATAGAAGGCGAGGGCGCGGCATGAGCGGTACTGGTAACAACGGCGCCAATCAACTGGCCCCGCTGACCTTCCCGCTGCACGGCTCGCGCCTGATCGAGGCCAGCGCCGGCACCGGCAAGACCTGGACCATCGCCGCGCTGTACGTGCGGCTGGTGTTGGGCCATGGCGGCGACCATGCCTACCAGCGCCCGCTGCTGCCGGCCGACATCCTGGTGATGACCTTCACCCGCGCCGCCACGCGCGAGCTGTCCAACCGCGTGCGCGAGCGGCTGGTGGCTGCCGCCGACTACTTCCGCACCCACGCAGGCCGCGCCGACCGCGACGACTATCTCGACGCGCTGCTGGAATCCTATCCCGACCACGGCGCCCAGCAGCAGGCCGCGCACCGTCTGCAGCTGGCGGCGGAGACCATGGACGAAGCGGCCATCTTCACCATCGACGCCTGGTGCCAGCGCATGCTGCGCGAGCACGCCTTCGACAGCGGCAGCCTGTTCGACGAGGAACTGGTCAGCGACGAGCAGGCGCTGTTCGAAGACGCGGCGCACGACTACTGGCGTCAGCAAGTCTATCCGCTGAACGCCGTCTCGCTGGAAGCGCTGCTGTCCTGCTGGGCCGATGTCGGCGCCCTGAAGCGCTCGATCCGCGACCTGGTGCGCCGCGCCGACATCATCGGCGATGGCGCCGCGCGTGGTGTTTCGCTGGCCGTGCTGATCGAACAGATGCAGCGCCAGTATCAGGCCCGGCTCGCGCAACTGAAAGCCGGCTGGTACGAGCGCGCCGATCGCATGGAACAGTGGATCGCACAGCACCGCGCGGTCGACCCCAAGTGCTTCAACGGCAACAAGATGCGCGCCGATTCGCTGGCGGCCTGGTTCAACGGCCTGCGCGAATGGGCGCGGCATCCCGCCGCCGTGATGCCCGATATCTCCGACACCGCCTGGAAGCGCCTGACGCCGTGGGGCATCGAGGATGCCTTCGCCAAGAATTTCAGCGCCGCCGTGCCGGACGACTTCGACGCCATCGAGCCGCTCAAGCAGGCGCTGGACCAGATCGAACCGCTGTCGCATGCGCTGTACCGACACGCCGCCGCCGCCGTGGCCGACCGCATGGCCGAGCTGAAAAAACGCAGCCGCCAGTTCGGCTTTGCCGACATGCTGGACCGCCTGAATGCCGCGCTGCAGGGGGAAAACGGCGCGGCGCTGCGCAAGCGCATCACCGAGCAGTACCCGGTGGCGCTGGTGGACGAATTCCAGGACACGGCACCCAATCAGTACCAGATCTTCAATCAGCTGTACCGCGTGGCCGACAACGATCCGGCAACGGGCCTGTTCCTGATCGGCGATCCGAAGCAGTCGATCTACGGTTTCCGCGGCGCCGACATCCACAGCTATCTGTCCGCGCGCCGCGCAACGGCGGGGCGCCACTACCAGCTGGGCACCAATTACCGCTCGACACGGCCGGTGGTGGAGGCGGTCAACCACCTGTTCCTGCATGCCGAAGGCCGGGGCGCCGACGACGGCTTCGCGCGCGGCGCCTTCCGTTTCCGCGATCCGGTCACGCGCGACAACCCGCTGCCGTTCGAGGCGGTGGACGCCAAGGGCCGCAAGGAGCGCATGGTCGGCGCCGACGGCGACATCCCGGCGCTGATGATCGCCTGCAGCGCCGCGCAGGATCTGAAGGCCGACGGCTACCGCGACTACTTCGCCCATCACTGCGCGGAAGACATCGTCGCCAGGTTGAATGACGCCGGCACCGGCTTCGACGGCCCGGAAGGCTTCCAGCGCCTGCAGCCGGCCGATATCGCCGTGCTGGTGCGCGACCGCAAGGAGGCCGCCGCCATCCGCCGCGCGCTGCAGCGGCGCGGCGTGCCCAGCGTGTATTTGTCGGACAAGGACGCCGTCACCGACAGCGAGGAAGCGGCCGATGTGCTGCGCTGGCTGACCGCCGTCGCCAATCCGCTCGACGGCGGCCTGGCGCGCGCCGCCTTCGCCACCCGTACCGCCGGCCTGCCGCTGGCCGAGCTGGCGCGCCTGTCGTCGGACGAACTGGCGTGGGAGGAACGTGTCGAACAACTGAAGGCGCTGCACATCGTCTGGCAGCGCCAGGGCGTGCTGGCCATGCTGCGCCGCTTCATCCACGAATTGCGCCTGCCCGCGTCGCTGCTGCAGCAGATCGGCGGCGAGCGCCGTCTGACCAATCTGCTGCACCTGGCCGAACTGCTGCAGTCGGCCAGCCGCCAGCTCGACGGCGAACAGGCGCTGATACGCTGGCTCGCCGAGCAGATCGAAGGCGGCGAGGGCGCCAGCGACGAGCGCGTGCTGCGTCTGGAAAGCGACGCGGAGCTGGTCAAGGTGGTCACGGTCCACAAATCCAAAGGCCTGGAGTATCCGCTGGTGTACCTGCCGTTTGCCGTCACCGCGCGCAAGGTCGAGCGGCGCAACCGCAGCTTCTTCGAATTCAGCGATGACGATGGCGTGCGCCGCATCGACATGGCGCTCACCGACACCGCGCTGGAGCTGGTCGAAAAAGCGCGCCTGCAGGAAGACCTGCGCCTGATGTACGTGGCGCTGACGCGCGCGCGCCACTTCCTGTGGCTGGGCGTGACCGCGCTGGCCAGCCGCAAGTCCGGCGAAAACACGCTGCACGAATCGGCGCTCGGCTACCTGCTCACCGGCGGCGCGGCGCTGCCGTCCGACCTGATGGTGGAACGCTGGCAGCACGCCTGCCAGGGCTGCGACGCCATCTGCCTCGGCACCTTGCCGGCGCAGACCGGCCAGCTGACGCGCCTGAGCCGCGTCGAAACCCGGCCGCCGCTGCTGGATCCGCAGCATTACGGTGCTCACTTCGAGCGTGACTGGTCGGTCGGCAGTTTCAGTTCGCTGGCGCGGCGTACCGGGCCGACCGGCACCATCAGCGCTGCCGGCGTGGTCCCGCGCGACGCCTTGCAGGAAAAGCTGCTGGAGGACGGCGGGCAACCGGCCATGGTGCAGCCGCTGCGGGTGGAAGACGCGCCTTGGCACCGCTTCCCGCGCGGCTCAGTGCCCGGCAATTTCCTGCACGAGCAGCTGGAGTGGATGGGGCAGGAGGGCTTCGACATGGTCGATCACGAGCATTTCGACAGCCGCCTGACGCGCCGCATCGAGCGGGCCGGCTGGGCCAACAGGCTCGAAGACACGCTAACGTGGCTGCGCGTGATCGCCGCCACGCCGCTGCCGTATCTCGATGCGCCGCTGAGCGCCATCGCCGCGCCGCTGCCGGAAATGGAATTCTGGTTCCCCAGCGACCGTCTCGGCACCGCCGCGCTGGACCGGCTGTGCGCGCAGCACCTGCTGGGCGGCGCCAGCCGGCCGGCGCTGCCCGAGCGCGAACTGCACGGCATGCTGAAAGGTTTCTGCGACCTGGTGTTCGAACATGCGGGCCGCTACTGGGTGCTGGACTACAAATCGAACGCGCTGGGCAGCGGCGACGCCGCCTACCATGAGCCGGCGCTGATCGCCGCCATGGCCGAGCATCGCTACGACATCCAGGGCGCGATCTACATGCTGGCGCTGCACCGCCTGCTGCAAAGCCGGCTGGGCGACGCCTACGATCCGGCCGAACACCTCGGCGGCGCGATTTTCATGTTCCTGCGCGGCATAGGCAACCCGCAGACGCGCGGCTGCTACCGCATCGCGCCGGATCCCGAACTGCTGGACGGACTGGACAGCTTGCTGGGTGAGACCAATGAGTACTAAGTTTTTTGCGCAGATCGATGCGCTGACCGAGGCGGGCAAGTTGCGCCGTCTGAGCGGCGTGTTCGCGCGCTTCATCGCGACACTGGGCGCGACGCCGGCCGATACGTCGCCGCAGCTGATGCTGGCCTGCGTGCTGCTATCCGAGCTGGAAGGGCGCGGTCACAGCTGCCTGCTGCTGAGCGAATTGAACGCCGATCCGGCCGCGCTGCTGGGCTGGAGCGGCGACGAATGGCGCGACCTGCGGGCCACTGTCGCCTGCGCCGGCCACAACGCGCCGGCTGCCGAGCCCGTTACGCGCGGCGGTGACGCCACCGCCG
>NZ_SPVG01000101.1 GCF_004614165.1 Duganella callida
GCGCGCGCCTCGTCCAGCCGCGGCGGATCGTGCGCCAGCAGCGCCAGGCAGGCGTCGGCGTTGAGCGTGACCGCCGCCAGCGGCTGGCGCACCTCGTGCGCGATCGAGGCGGCAAATTCGCCCAGCGCATTCAGGCGCGCGGGCCGCAGGTCGGGGGGAGGGTGTAGGCTGGCCATACGGTGATTCCATGCGGGTGAGTATGGACATCATGCAGCAAACGGCGCAGCCGGGAAATACGGCATAGTTATAACCGCCGGCTTACCCGATCGGGTTAGCCGGCGCTTACCATGCTCAGGACTGGATAAACGCCAGCAGGTCGGCGTTGAGGCGGTCCTTGTGGGTGGTCGGCAGGCCATGCGGCGCGCCCTCGTAGACCAGCAGGGTGGCGTTTTTCACCAGCTTGACGGCGGCGCGGGCGGCGGCGTCGATCGGCACGATCTGGTCGTCGTCGCCGTGCACGAACAGGGTCGGCACGTCGATTTTCTTCAAGTCTTCGGTGTAGTCGACTTCCGAGAACTGCTTGATGCAGTCATAGGCGTTTTTGATGCCGCATTGCATGCCTTGTAGCCAGAAGGTATCGCGCACGCCCTTCGATTCCTTGGCGCCCGGACGGTTGTAGCCGTAGAACGGGATGCTCAGGTCCTGGAAGAATTGCGAGCGGTCTTTCAGCACGCCGTCGCGGATGCCGTCGAACACGGCCATCGGCAGGCCGCCCGGATTGGTTGGCGACTGCACCATCTGCGGCGGCACGGCGCCGACCAGCACGGCCTTTTTCACGCGCGCGCTGCCGTGGCGGCCGATGTAGTGCGCCACTTCGCCGCCGCCGGTGGAATGGCCGACCAGCGTGGCGTCCTGGATGTCGAGCGCGTTGAGCAGGGTGGCCAGGTCGTCGGCGTAGGTGTCCATGTCGTTGCCCTTCCATGGCTGGCTCGACAGGCCGTGGCCGCGGCGGTCGTGGGCGATCACGCGGTAGCCGTGGCTGGCCAGGAAGATCATCTGGTCTTCCCAGGCGTCGCCCTGCAGCGGCCAGCCGTGGCTGAACACCACGGCCGGGCCGCTGCCCCAGTCCTTGAAGTGGATGCGGGTGCCGTCTTCGACGATGATGCTGTCGACCGAGAGTTTGCTGTTGGACATGCGGTGCTCCTAAGTAGTGGGTGAAGGTTGCTGCGTAGGGCAGTGTAAGCAGCGCACGCCAGGAACACCTCTGCCAAAGGATCAGTTCCCCCTTACGGCCGAGTCAGGGCGCCTCGTTGTAGTTAAGCGGCAGCCACTGGTATTCGCCCTGGTGGCGGCGGATGTGGCCGAGGCCGGGGAAGGCGATGTGGGCGGCGGCGATGGTCAGGTGCTGGCCGGCGGCGCGCTGCAGCAGGGCGGCGCGGCTGGCTTGCGCAGCGGCCGCGCTGCTGTCGTACTTGACGCTGGCGGCCGGGTGCGGCAGCTGGATCGGGGCGACGTGGACGATGTCGCCCCACACCAGCAACTGCTGGCCGCCGCTGCTGATCAGGTAGCCGGCGTGGCCTGGCGTGTGGCCGGGCGCCGGCAGCGCCTCGATGCCGGCTTCGAGCGGGCCGAAGGCGGCGTACGGCCGGAAGCGGCCGGCCGCCCGGTAGGGCGCCACGGCGGCCTGGGCGGCGTCGAAGAAGCTGGCCAGGAAGTCGGGCGCGGTGGCCTTGTTGGCCGGCGTCAGCCAATAGTCGGCCTCGGCCTGCGACAGCCGCAGCACGGCGTTGGGAAACACCGCCCGGCCCTGGGCCATGATGCCGCCGGCGTGGTCCTTGTGCAGATGGGTGATGAGGATTTCATCGACCTGCTCGGGCTGGTAGCCGGCCGCGCGCAGGCGGCTCAGCAGCTTGCCGCAGCAGTCGCCGTACAGCGCGCCGGCGCCGCTGTCGATCAGGATCAGCTTGCTGCCGGTGTTGATCAGGAAGGCGTTGATCGAGCCCTGCACCGGCAGCGCCAGTTCGGACGCGGCCAGGTCCTGTAGCGCCTGCTGCGGGCTGATGTCGGTCATCACAGTGTCGACCGGGAACACGTGGGTGCCGTCGGACAGCGCGGTGACTTCGAAGCTGCCGACCTGGATGCGGTAATAACCGGGCGCCTGGCTGTGCGCCAGCGGCGCGGCGGCGTGGACGGGGCCGATGACGGTCAGCGGCAGCAGACAGGCCAGCAACAGGGTGGCCAGGCGGCGCGTGCGCCGGCGCGCGGTGGGGGCGGCAAGGACCGCGGCGGCAGGGACTCGGGCGGCGGGGAAGGGGTAGGGCACGGGGACTCCTTGGTGAGGGTGACGAACGCGCCGATACTAGCGCAAGCGCGGCCGGCTCGCGCCTGTATTAAGCTCAGTTCAGTCGGCCTTGATGCCCATCGCCGCGAACTCGGCATCGACGCCGGCGTCGCGCGTCCGCGCCGCCCGCAGGTCGGCCTGGCCGCCGGTGCTGTCGCCCAGCCGTAACCTCGCCAGGCCGCGACCGAACAGCGAGGCGGGCAGGTCGGGCCGCTGCGCCAGCGCCTGGTCGTAGGCGGCCCGCGCCTCGCGGTAGCGTTGCAGGCGCAGCAGCACGAAGGCTTTGCTGTCCAGCGCGTAAGCGTCGGTCGGCCGCAGCGCCAGCGCCGCCTCGCAGGCCGACAGCGCGGCCGGCAGATTGACGTTCCAGGTCGCCAGTTCCCAGCAATAGTTGTTCAGCTGGCCGGCGGTGGTGGCCAGCGCGCGGGCGCGGGTGTAATCGTCCTGCGCCACCGCCGCCGCGCCGGCCTTGCTGTGGACGATGGCGCGCAGGGTCAGCAGGCCGCTGCGTTCGCCATCGCCGTGGGCGTTGTCGAGCGCCTTGTCCAGCGCGACGGTGGCCTGGTGGTAGTCGCGGCTCTGCAGGTCGAGCCGCACCAATTGGTGTACGGTCGACAGAGAAGGCTGTTTCGACAGCGCGACGGCCTGGGCCAGATCCTGGCGGCGGCCGTCCTGTTCGGCGGCGGGCCGCAGTTGCGCGCGGTACAGATACAGGTCAGCGTCCGGCGCGGCCGCCACGCCGCGGTCGGCGATGGCGCGCGCCGTGCGCGGCTGCTGCCATTGACGGTACATCTGCGCGACGAAGACGTACGCATAGCTGTTGCGCGGGTAGGCCGCCAGCAGCGTCTCGGCCTGTTTGACGGCGTCGGCCCTGCGGTCCTGGCGCACGGCGATCTCGATGCGCTGCCGGTCCACCGGGAAGGCCATGGCCGGGTCGTCGCGTATCAGCCGGGTGAGGTCGGCCAGCGCCTGGTCGTAGTCGCCATCGTCGGTGTAGACGTAGGCGCGGCGCAACCGCGTGAAGGAATGGTCGGGTTCCATTTCCAGCGAGCGGGTGAAGGAGGCGATGGCGGCCACGTACTGTTTCTGGTCGTATTCGAGCAGCCCGCGCGCGCGGAACAGCAGGGCGGTGGATGGGTTGATGGCGGCGGCGGCGTCGAGATCTTTCTGCGCCCGCGCGGCGTCGTCGTTCCACAGGTGGGCGATGGCGCGCAGCGCGTAGGCGGCGTGGTCGCGCGGGTCGCGCCGGATGGCAAGGTCCAGCTGGCCGATGGCGGCGCGGGTGTTGCCCTGGCTGAGCTGTTCGGAGGCTTGCTGGGTGTAGCTCTGGCCCGGCTTGGCAGCGGGCGGCGCCGTGCTGCCGCCGGCGTCACCGCCGCTGTGCGACAGCAGGCGGCCGAGGAAGATCAGGCCCATCAGCAGCAGCCAGACCCAGTTGACGCCGGCGCCGCCGCGCCGCGCCGGTTGCGAACGCCGTTCGCGGGTCAAGCTCAGCGTGCGCTTCCAGCCCGGCAGCGCGGCGTTCAGCGCGCGCCAGCGCACGATGTTGGGCGCGCTGGTGATCAGCGCCAGCCAGTGGGGGTAGCGCGCGATCAGCAGTTCCAGCAGGGACGAGTCGGCCACCAGTTCGCGCGTGCCGGGCGGACGGTCGTCGCGCAGGCGGGCGATCAGCCGGGCCTGGGCGTCGCGCAGTTCGTCCGCTTGCAGGTCGAAGGTGGCGCGTTCGTCGATGGCCGCATCGAGCAGGCCGCCCGCGCGGCCCAGGCTGAGCACGCGCCGGCGGTCCTGGCTCCAGCCGAACACTTTCACGGCCGCCACCAGCAGCGCTTCGTGGCCCGCCTGCCAGCCGTCGACCAGTAGCATGGCGACGTGGCGCTCGAAGATGTCGCGCGCGCGGATGTTGATCAGGCGCGGATCGTCGAGGCTGAATCGCAGCTCGCGCTGCCACGGTGCGTCGGCCAGCGCCGGGCGCTCGGTGACGATGGACTGGCAGCGCCGCTGGAAATCGGCAAACACGGCGGCGCCCAGCGCATCCAGGTCGACCTCCGGTTGGGCGCCCAGCGCGTCCGGGTTGACCGCTGTGCCGGGTCCGGCCGTGGCTGGCGGATGCCAAGCGGCGCTGCCTGCGCTCGCGGCGGACGGCGCGGCGGCATCCACGTCCAGCCCGCCGCCCGTCGCGTCCGACAGTTCTGAGGGCGCTTGCGCCG
This sequence comes from Duganella callida, assembly GCF_004614165.1. Classification (GTDB taxonomy): domain Bacteria; phylum Pseudomonadota; class Gammaproteobacteria; order Burkholderiales; family Burkholderiaceae_D; genus Rugamonas; species Rugamonas callida. The sequence continues at coordinate 4,489 of NZ_SPVG01000101.1, forward strand.
CAGCGGCCGCGTGAGCCCGCGCCATCGCCCGATGCCGCAGCCATTGCAGCGCCGTGTCGTAGGCTTCGCGCAGACTCTGGAAGCCGGCTGGATCGGCCTCCTGGTCGACCTGCTTGAGTTCTTTCGCATATGCGCGCCGCACCGCGCGCTCGTCGGCGTCATCATTCAGCCCGAGCCGTGCCAAAAACGGAAGTGGTTCGCTCATGGCGGCCTACAGCGGATCGTGGAGCGGCTGGGTGTAGCTGTGCTGCTCGATGTCGTCGAGCGCCGTCTCGAATCCCTTGCGCGCCGGATCGACGTGCCGCTTGTCCTGCGTCTCCAGCGCCTGCTCGAACGCGCGGATCTGCGTCCCCAGCCACTCGCGCTGCTGGCCGCGCAGCTGCTGATACAGGCGTTCGGCGCGCGCCAGCAGCGTGCGGTGCTCGATACGGTCGCGCGGGTGGATCTTCAACTCGGACAGCTTGAGGAAGCGCGCCGCGATTTCGTCCTCGCTCAGCAAACCGGGATTGCCTTCGATGACCAGCGTGTGCTTCTGCTGCGTGCGTACGACGGTGGCCTCCACCTGCAACAGACCGTTGACGTCGTAGGTGAAGCGGATGTCGACCGTGTCGGCGCCGTGGCGCTGCTCGGGCAGCGCGCAGAGCATCTCGCCCAGGCGGATATTGTCCTTGGCCATGCGCGCCTCGCCCTGGTAGACGTGCAGCTCGATGCTGCGGTGCGTGTCGTTGAGCGGCTGATAGGTCTTGACGCGGCTGACCGGCACCGGCGTGTTGCGCTCGATGATGGGATCGAAATGGCCGGACGAATAACTGCCGTCGCCCAGCCGCACCGCGATCTCGATGCCCAGCGAGTAGGGCGCGACGTCGGTCATCACCACCTCGTCCAGCGCGGCGTCACGCATCTTCAGGCCGGCCTGCACGGCGGCGCCCAGCGCCACCACCTCGTCCGGATTGATCTCGCACGACGGGAAGCGGCCGAACATGCGCGCCACCAGCCGCCGCACCATGGGCATGCGGGTGGCGCCGCCGGCCAGTACCACGTTGTCCAGCTCCGCGCTGCGCAGGTTGGCGTCGCGCAGCGCGCGCTCGACCGGATCGCGCAGACGGCGCAGCAGCTCGGCGCCGATGCGCTCCAGCGCCGCCTCGTCCAGCGCCAGCGCGTATTCCTTGCCCTGTTGCGCGATGCGCATGGTGGCGGTGGCCGATTCGCTCAGCGTACGCTTGGCCGCCTCCGCCTGCGCGCCCAGGCGCTGCATGAAATACGCATCGCTGCGCAGCGACGCCGGCAACTGGTGGTGCAGGAAAAAGTGGTTGACCAGCGCATGGACGAAATCTTCGCCGCCCAGCGTGTTGTCGCCAGCCGAGGCGCGCACTTCCATCACGCCCTCGAACAGGTCCAGCACCGAGACGTCGAACGTGCCGCCGCCGAGGTCAAACACGAGGAACTTGGTTTCGCTGTCGCGCAGATGGATGCCGTAGGCCAGCGCGGCGGCGGTGGGCTCGTTCAGCAGGCGCTCGACCTTGAGCCCGGCCAACTGGCCGGCAGCGCGCGTGGCCTTGCGCTGGGCATCGGAGAAATACGCCGGCACGGTGATGATGGCCTCGGTGACCGGCTGGCCCAGCGCCGCCTCGGCATCTTCCTTCAGCGCGCGCAACACCAGCGCCGACAGTTCCTCGGGCCGGAATTCGCGGTCGGCCAGACGGATCTGCCGGTCGCTGCCCATGTAGCGCTTGAACACGGCGGCGGTGCGGTCGGGATGGGTCTGCAGACGCTCGCGCGCGGCGCGGCCGACCAGGATGCTGCCGTCGTCGTCCAGGCTGACGCAGGACGGCGTCAGCACCTCGCCCAGGCTGTTGGGAATCAGGCGCGGTGCGCCATGCTCCCAGACCGCGATCAGACTATTGGTCGTACCCAGATCGATCCCGACAATCATGTTGGCTTCCGGAAAAATTAAAAATACTACCACGGAACGCCGGCATGTGATGCTTTTGCTAACTCAGGTGCACCAGCCCGCGCCGCGCGGCCACCATCGCCGCCTCGGTGCGGGTGCAGACGTTCAGCTTGCTCATGATGCTCTTGACGTGGAACTTGACCGTGCCGACGCCGATGCCGGCCGCGCGCGCGATCACCTTGTTGCTCATGCCGGTGGCCAGGTGCACCAGGATGTCGCGCTCGCGCGGCGTCAGGTGGTTGCCGTGGATGCGGCTGGCCAGCTTGACCGCCAGCTCAGGCATCATGAATTTTTTGCCCTGCAGGACCGCGTGGATGCAGGCCATCAGGTCGTCCAGCGGGGCGTTTTTCAGCATGTAGGCATGGGCGCCGGCGCGCATGCTGCGGTCGGCGTCGTCCTCGCCTTCGTGGCCGCTGAGGATGATCACCTTGGCGCCGGGCTGGCGTGCGCGGATGCGGCCGATGGCCTCGACGCCGTCGCAATCGGGCATGTTCATGTCGAACAGCACCAGATCGGGCCGCAGACGCTCGCACATCTCGACCGCCTGGGCGCCGTTGCAGGCCTGGCCCAATAGCGTGAACTGGCCGTCCGCCTCGATCAGCGCGGCCATGCCGGCACGGATCAGCGGGTGGATATCGGCAATGACGACGGAAGCGGTATGCATGGTGGGCTCTCCTGATGAGTTGATGGGGATATTCTCGTCAAGCCGGCCCGCTGCGTATAGTTATACAAAGGTATAGGCGGGGTAGGGACTTGGTATGAGCAAACGTTGCAAATTGCGCCGGGAATACACAGGGGGGCCCCCGCATCCGCGTCTGTGCGGCGACCTGTCTCGTTTGCGTGTCTCGTTTTGTCTCGTTTATTCGCGTTTGAACTTTGTGCAGTGCGGGAGGTCCAATAGAGACAGAACGCGCACAAACGAGACGAAACGAGACAGGAGAACGAGCATGAACGCCGCACGGGACGATTTTCTGCCACCCCATACCCTGCACCAGCTCAGAACTTTTCTGCGCATCAACCGCAGCACCTTGTCACCACAGGAAGTGCTCGTTACAGCCGTCGAGGAATGGATAGCGCGCCAGCGCACCAGCGAATCGACGCGCGGCTACCAATGGAAGGAAGTCTTTCTACCCGAGGGCACCAGCGTGCGCATGACGTATGACGGCGAGGCGTATTACGCCAGAGTCGTCGGCGATGAACTGCTGTTCCGCGATCGCGCCGTCTCGCCCCGCGAGATGACGATCGCCATCGCCAAAGATGGTCGCAATGCCTGGCGCGATCTGTGGCTGCTGTTGCCGGGCGAGCGTCAGTGGATCAATGCCGCGCGCCTGCGCATGCAACAAAACCAGCGGCTCGCAAAACTCCCGGTTTCGCAAGCCGATGCGCTGAGCTCGGCCGCCAAAGCCATGAGTCAGGCGCTGAACGCCGCCGTCACGCTGATCGAACACGTCGATTACCAGACCACGACCGTGCTCGACCGCCGCATGCCCCGCACCCGCCGCAAATACGACATGCTGGAAGACATATCGTGAGCCTCCACAAACCTCCGGCGTCGGCAATTCGATATGGCGGGCCAGTGACGTCCCCCGATACTGGTTAGACGATAACTTCGGCTTTTTTCAGATACGTGCGCAAGATGTTCCGGCTGATGTTCAGATGTCTGGCGGCGCGCACCTGGTTGCGCTGGCAATGCTCCCAGGCGGCCAGGACCAGTTCCTGCTGCAGCGACTCGAACGCGATGGTTTCGCCGGAGGCGAGCAGGGCCTGCCAGGCGTTCAGCAGCCCCCCGGCGGCACTGGCGGTGTGCGCCACCGGTGGCGATGACGCCATGTCGCTGGCGTGCCACGGCGGCTTGGCAGGCGAGGACGCAGCGTACGATCCGGGAGGCGGCTGCCAGCCGGCATGCTGGGCAGCCGTTGCCCCGGCATACGTCACCGCCGCTGCTGTCTCCGCCACCGCCGCCGTAGCATGCTGCGCGTTCGCCCCGTTTGTCGACGGCTGCGCGGCGGCATGTGCGTTCGCTGCTGTCGCCGGCACCGCCGCCGGGGCCAAGGCTGGTGCGAACCCTGGGTTGCTATGCCAGCCCGGCAGATTCAGCTCCGCCGGCGACACCAGCCCGGCCCGCGACAGCAGCACCGCGCGGTGCATCACATTTTCCAGCTCGCGGATATTGCCCGGCCACGGATAAGACAACAGCGCGCGCTCCGCCTCCGGCGTCAGCCGCGCGTCGTCTACCTGCAGCCGGCGCGCGTAGGTCGACAGGAAGTGGTGCGCCAGCGGCAGCACGTCGCCACTGCGTTCGCGCAGCGGCATCACCGGCAGCGCGATCACCTGCAGACGGTAATACAGATCCTCGCGGAAGCGCCCGGCCCGCACCGCCTCCGACAAATCGATATTGGTGGCCGCGATCAGCCGCACGTCGATCGGCACCGCGCGCCGCGCGCCCAGCCGCACCACCTCGCGCTCCTGCAGCACGCGCAGCAGCTTGACCTGCATCGCCAGCGGCAGATCGCCGACCTCGTCGAGGAACAGCGTGCCGCCATGCGCGGTCTCGAACCAGCCGGCCTTGCCCTGCGACGCCCCGGTGTAGGCGCCGCGCTCGTAGCCGAACAATTCGCTCTCGATCAGCGTCTCGGAAAACGCGCCGCAGTTGATCGCCACGAAATCCGCATTGCGGCGCCGGCTCAGCGCATGCACATGACGTGCCACCAGCTCCTTGCCGGTGCCCGTCTCGCCGGTGATCAGCACCGTCGCCTCGCTGGGCGCGACCCGTTCGATCACGTCATGCAGCGCCTGCGTGCGCGGATCGGCAAACACAAACGCCGTGGCCCGCACCATCAGACTCATTTGCTGCGCATCGCGGAAAGCGATCAGCGGCGTGGTGCCATCCTCCTCGCCCTTGGCGAGATTGGCGCTGCGGGCGAATTCCGCGGAGAAGTTGTGTGCGAGGAGTTCCATGCATTGAATATAGCGTGCCGCGCCACCGGCCGTGAACGAATCATGCCAATCATGCTTATCCGGATTTGGCATAAGCTGCAAGCCTGTAGCGATTGCAACAGCCGCTGTTGCGCCAGCAGCAGTGTGCTGGCGCGGCACCACCAGCAGTGCCGAAATCGGCCCGCTTCGGCTGGCACGCTTCATGCGACCTGTAGCACCAAGCCCACATCCACAGGAGGAAACCGCATGAGCATCGAATTCATCTGGCAGTTGCCGACGGCCGGCGACGGCCGCTACGGCGCCGCCGCCACGCTGCGCCGCGGCGAACGCGGCGCCGGCCAGCGCCCGCCGTTCACCGACGGCGTCACCGACCCGCGCGGCGCCACGTTCACCTACTTCGATTACGCCCACCAGGTCGCGCGCGCCGCCGATATCTCGGGCTTCGACGGCCTGCGCGTGCGCCACGACTTCAATGGCGACGACAGCTGGATCGTGGCCGGCTACCTGGCGCGCGGCACCCGCCATATCCGCCTGCTGACCGAATTCGAAGCGTCCTGGGGTTCTTCGGTGTATGCCGCCAAGAACGCCGTCAGCTTCCAGCGCGCCACCAACGGCCGCTTCGCCTGGCAGATCGTGCAGGGCGCCGACGCGGCCAGCCGTCGTCAGCACGGCGACAGCCTGCCGCAAGACGAGGTGCTGGCGCGCATCGACGAATTCATCACCGTCGCGCGTGGCGTGCAGACCAGCGCGCCCTATACCTTCAAGGGCGATTACTTTGAAGTGCTGGATGGCGGCTTCCGCGGCCCGCTGGCCGGCAATCCCGTGCCGCCGGTGTATCTGTCCGGCGCCAGCGAGGCGGCGCTGGCGCTGTCGGCGCGCCAGGCCGACGTTCACCTGTTCGACGCCATCCCGGCGGCAGAGCTGCAAACCGCCATCGCCGCGCTGCAACAGCAGGCCGCCAGCCACGGCCGCCAGGTCGCCGCCGGCCTGCAGCTCGGCATCCTGGCGCGCGAAACCGAAGAAGAGGCCCGGCATGACGCCGCCCGCTACCGCGCCCAGGCTGGCGACGGCAGTCCCTTGCCGCAACTGGTCGGCAGCTACGAGCAGGTGATCGCCACGCTGGCCGGCTATGCCGACGCCGGCGTGACCAGCTTCGTGCTGGGCGCCGTGCCCGCGCTGGAAGAAGCCTACCGCATCGGCGAACACATACTGCCCGCGCTGCGCGCGCGCCTGGCACCGGCCGACCGGCAGGCCGCCTGACCCCCTCACACAGGACACCAACATGACCATCGATATTTTCTGGCGCATCCCCACTCACGGCGAACCGAGCTCGCACCGCGCCCGCACGCCATTCCGCGGCGACTGGTTCCCCGGTAACGACCACCTGCGCAAGGCCGGGCTGGGCGGCGGCGGCGGCGACGGCTTCAACTACCTCGACTACATCGCCGAAATCGCCCACGCGGCTGAAATCTCCGGCTTCCAGGGCGGCCTGATACCGTCCTTCCCGATGACCGACGAACCGTGGGTGATCTCCTCGCTGCTGGCGCGCGAGACCAGCACCTTCCGCTTCATGATCCCGTTCCAGCCCGGTTTCCTCAACCCGGTGGTGGCGGCGCGCATGACCGCCAGCCTGCAGCGCGCCACCGGCGGCCGCGCGCTGTACAACGTCATCACCGGCGGCGGCGGCCCGGCCCAGCTGTGGTGGGGCGACTCGGCCGGCCATGACGACCGCTACACCCGTACCACCGAATTCCTCGACGTCGTGCGCGGCGTCTGGCGCGGCGGCCCGTTCTCCTACCAGGGCAAGTTCTACCAGGTGGAGAACGCCGGCCTGGCGCACCCGCTGTCGGAACAGGACTTCCCCGAGATTTACTTCTCCGGTTCCTCGGACGCGGCGCTGGCCTCGGCCTCGAAGCACGCCGATTACTACCTGACTTGGCTGGAGCCATTCGACCAGCTGCGCGAGAAATTCCGCCGCGTAAAAGAGAAGACCGATCTGCTGGGCCGCAAGATCAGGTGCGCGGTGCGGGTCGACATCATCGCCCGTCCGACCGAAGAGGAAGCGTGGGACGAAGTGCGCAAGGGCTTCGACAACGTCTCGCCCGAGACCTTGCGCCAGTTCCTCGGCCAGGATGGCAGCGATTCGGTCGGCGCGGCGCGCCAGCGCGGCAACCGTCCGGCCACCATCAACAGCTACAAGGATCTGATCACCGAACCGAATGTGTGGTCCGGCTTCAACCTGTTCCGCGGCGGCCAGACCCAGGGCATCGTCGGCAGCTACGAGCAGGTGGCCGAGCGCCTGGACGACCTGGTGCAGCTGGGCGCCGATGCCTTCATCCTGGCCAGCACGCCACACCTTGAGGAAGCCTACCGCGTCGGCGAGGAAGTGCTGCCGCTGGTGCGTGGCCACAGCAACCCGCAACTGCTGCGCGCCGTCGGTTAATCGCGCGCGCCACCGGGGCCCGGATCGCCGCGAGGCGTCCGGGCCTTGTGCTTTTGCGCGCACGGCAGGCTGCGCGCAATCCAGCAGCACTGCTGCGAAATCAGCAGAAAGCCCGTCAAATCAGGCGAAACGATCGGGCACGGAGCTTGCGAACCGCTAGACATCTCTTCACTCACCATAAGGATGTGTATGCGCAGTTCCAACATAGTTCCGTTTCCGACCCGGCCAGCCAGTCCGCGCGCCAGGGCCCAACCCAGACTGACCGTGCTGCTGCGCGAAATGCATGCCGCCTTTGCCATCGCCATGGGCGGCGGCGCCTTGCTGATGGCCGGCCTGGCCCATGCCACCGACACGCCGCCGTCCAGCATTCCCGGTACCGGCGCCGGCGGCACGCTCGAGGATGGCGCCGACGACACTGCCAATGAAGCCGGCGCCGCGGCCTCGCTGCAGGTGGTCACCGTCACCGCGCAAAAGCGCGAAGGCAAGGTGCAGGAAGTCCCCAGCGCGATCACGGTGCTGGGCGGCCAGCAGCTGCTCGATAACGGCATCGGCCGCTCGGCCAGCGAAATCCTCAACTACGTGCCGAACGCCTCGGCCGGCACCCAGCAGCACGGCCGGCCGCGCTGGTGGATACGCGGTGTCGGCGCCGGCCAGCAGCAGATCGACTTCCCGAATCCGGTCGGCTTCTACCTGGACGACGTCTACATCAGCAACTCCACCGCCACCGGCTTCCCGCTGTTCGACGTCGAACGGGTCGAAGTGCTGCGTGGCCCGCAGGGCACCCTGTGGGGCAAGAACACCACCGGCGGCGCCATCAACATCATCTCGCGCAAGCCTGGCGACTACACCGACGGTTACCTGAAAGCCGATTACAGCAGCCACGAAACCAAGCTGGTGGAAGGCGCCATCGGCGGCGCGCTGAAAGAGGATGTGCTGAACGGCCGGCTGTCCTTCCACTCAGAGAACCAGAGCGAAGGCCCGTTCCACAACCGCTACACCGGCAAGCACGATGGCGCCTTCCACGACAACGCCGCGCGCGGCCAGTTGCAAGCCAAAGTCAGCCGCGATCTGAGCGCCAACCTGAATCTGCACTACCGCGACTACAAATCCAGCGGCGCCATCACCACCACCGGCAGCTACGCTGCCAACGGCATCTACCGCAATGGCTACGCGCCGAGCACCGACAGCGAAGACGTCAGCACCAACGCGCCGACGCTGACCGCCATCAAGCAGGGCGGCGCCAACTTGAGCATCCAGTATGATCTGGGCCGCTACACGCTGAGTTCCATCACCGGCTACGAGGACTTCAAGACCGACACGCTGGGCGACAGTGACAACACGCCACTGGAAATCAGTCGCGGCTGGAGCAAGGCCAACAGCCACCAGTTCTCGCAGGAGCTGCGCCTGGCCAGCGCCCGCGATGAGAAGATCAGCTGGGTGACGGGCCTGCATTACTTCAACGAGGGCATCAACTCGGCATCGGCCACCGCGCGCCTGACCAACGACATCGCCGGCGCGCTGGCCGGCAGCACCCAGCCGGTTGGCTACAACGCCACCACCTTCACCCACAAGACGCGCAGCTTCGCGCTGTTCGGCAGCACCACCGTGAATTTCACCGACCGCTGGCTGGCGACGGCCGGGCTGCGCTGGACCACCGAGACCAAGGATCTGAACCTGAAGCGCATCCAGGCCGCATCGGGCACGGTGACCTTCGGCAGCGCCGCCGACTGGTGGCAGACGGTGAAAGGAGGGAACTACACGGCGGCCTCGGTGGCGAACAACAACTTCATCTCCACGCCATCCACCACCTGGCGCGCCTGGACCTACGACTTCACGCCGGAATACAAGATCACCGAACAGGCGCGCGCCTACTTCAAGTATGCGCACGGCATCAAGTCCGGCGGCTACAACACCGGCGCCAGCGACGTGCGCGCGCTGAACACCGTCGCCCCCGAGAAGCTGGATTCGGTGGAGCTGGGCCTGAAGTCGGAGTGGCTGGAGCGGCGCCTGAACTTCAACGCCAGCGTATTCCATTACGATTACAAGAACGTCCAGGTCAACATCACCGGCGTGTACAACGGTGACCCGACCCAGAGCGTGGCCTACCTGCAGAACGTCTCCAAGGCCCACGTCAACGGCGCCGAGCTGGAAATCGAAGCGCTGCCGTTCGACGCGCTGCACCTCAACGCCAATGTCGGCATCCTGCGCACGGAGTTCGACCAGTTCGACATCCAGAACAACGGCGGCAACCGCAACGGCAACGAGTTCGTGCGCTCGCCGCACCTGACCGCGTTGCTGGCGGCCGACTACCGCATCGCGCTGGCGAACGGCGGCAAGGTGGTGCTGTCGGGGGACGTACGCTACACGGGCAAGCAGTTCTATTATGTCGATCCGCAGAGCGACGCGCGCTACCTGCTGAACCAGGCCGGCTACACGCTGATCAACGCGCGTGCCAGCTACACGCTGCCGGGCGGGAACCACGTGTTCACCGTGTACAGCAACAACCTGGGCGACAAGGTGTACAAGAACCACACCCTGACCAGCTACGTTCCCGCCACCACCAACGGCGACACCATCTACTGGGGCCAGCGCCGCACGGTGGGCGGCTCCTACACCTACTACTTCTAAGGCCCGCCGTCGTTCCCGCGCAAGCGGGACCCATACAACGCGGGTGGCCTGTTCAGCACGGGTCCTCGCTGGCGCGGGGACGACAGGGCTTAAGCCGCAGCGCGGAACGACGATTGCAAACGCAAGCGGGCTTCCGCCAGCGGCCCGTGGTCGGCCCATGCATGGACATCGACATCGCGGTCCAGCAGACCGTGAATCAGCTGGAAGTTCTTCTGCTGCGCGAACAGCGCCAGACGCTCGGCCGACAGATCCGGCGCCAGATCGAGATGGAAGCCATCGCGATACGCCTCCACCACGCTGTCGGCCGAGCCGCGCGTCTCGTCCTGCAGGATGCGGCGCAGCTCCGCCAGATTGTGCCTGGCCCACTCGGCCGCGCGCAGGGTCTGGGTCAGGAAGCGCACCACCAGCTCACGGTGATTGCGCAAGAAATCCTCATGCACCGTGATCGGCCGCGGCGTGCCGTTATTCACGCGGAAGCGCTTTTCAGGCAACTGGTCGATATCGATCCCCACCACCAGCCCGGCCTCGCGCGCCGCCTGCGCCGCCGCCGCCCCCTTCACGTACACCGCATCCACCTCGCCGCGGTTCAGCGCCGCGATGCCTTGCCACAGGCCGCCGCCCAGATCGCCGCGCCGCGCCCAGTCGCCCGGTTCACGCGCTCGCCTCTCCTCCTCCGCCAGTTCGACCAGTTGCGCGTCCTCCAGCGTCAGGCCGGCCGCCGCCAGCACGCCCTTGTAGCCGGCCAGGCTCATGCCGCGCGCGATGCTGTTGCCACGGCGGTTGCCGGCGATGTCTTCGGCGCGGAACGGCGGCAGCGCCAGGCGCTTGCCTTCCAGGTCCGCCGGCTTGCCGATGCCGGAGCCGGGCCGCACCAGGATCGACTGCCACTCGTCGATCCAGGTCAGGCCGATCAGGCGCGTCGGGGCGCGTTGCGCGTACGCCGGCAGGGCCAGCAGGTTGCCGCCCTCGCGTATCAGCGTATCCAGCTGGTGGTCGTAATGATGTTTCGCCAGCGCGCCGCCGGCTTCCTGCAGCGTCTTGACGGCGATGCCGTCGGCCGCGAATTCCTGCTCCAGCCAGCCCAGTTTATACGCCAGGCCGGTGGCGGTGGGGACGGGGCAGCGGGTGAACCAGATGGTTTCGGGTGTGCTCATGTTGTTCCTTCAGGGTTGTAGGTGATGCTGAGTCGAGCAGAAAGCGTGCCGGGCGTTGTCACGCCGCCGCGCCGCCATCTGCTGGCTGCGCAGCAGGGCGGCAGCACCAGCCGTCGCGACCTGCTGATTGCGCAGCAGTTGCTGCTGGCTGCCGCCACTTTCCGGCCTTCCCGCGCTGGCACAGCGATTGCACTATCTGTCCAGGCAAACCCTCAACCCTAGGAGAATCCCATGACTGACACCGTAACCACCCGTCTGAGCGAAGAGGTGCTGGCCTTCGCCGAACAAACCCGCAAGCAGGCGCAGATTGCCTTCGACGCGCTGCGCAGCACCGGCAGTCTGACCGCCTTCGGCACCGTCGGCTTCGTCGAGCGCGTGCCGGGCGAAGAACTGGTGGTGATCGTCAACGATCCCGGCCCGTTCCGCAAGGGCGAGCCACTGGTCGCCTCGGTGCTGGGCCTGGACGGCACCGTCTACGCCGGCAACAACGGTGGCGGCGGCAATCGCTATCTGAAGCTGTTCCGCACCCACGCCGACATCACCACCATCTCGCACGTGCACTCGCCGTCGCTGGGCGCGTGGGCGCAGACCCACCGCACGCTGCCGATCCGCTATGTGCCTGTGCAGCGCTTTCAGCTGGTGCGCGAGATCCCGATCTACATCGACCGCCGCCAGCCGGAGGTCGACTTCATCCTCGACCAGATCGAAAAGAACCCATACAACACCGCCATCCTGGAAGCCAACGGCGGCGCCACCGTATGGGGTAAACAGGGGCTGCTGAAAACCGCCGAATTCATATTGCTCCTGGAGGAGGGCGCGAAGATCCAGATCGCGGCGGAAGCCATCGGCGGCTCGCGCGACTTCGGTCCCGGCGTGCTGCGCCAGCAGTGGAAAATGAGCCCGCTGTACGAAAAGGCGCGCGAACTGCATCTGCTCCCAGCCACCGATCTGTAAGGAGAACCGCGCGATGTTCGATGCATTTGTTGTGCAGCGCCGCCGCGCCCTGGCGGCATGGGGTCTGATGGCGGCGGCGATCGTGGGCGCAGCCGGCTCGACCTGCGCGACCGCAACGCCGGCGGCCGGCTTGCCGGAAGCGGTGCGGATCGCGGCCGTGGCCCGCAGCGCCAACGTCAACGCCAACGGCGGCAAGGTCTTGTTTGCCGGCTCGTCGGCCATCGTCGCCAGCCAGGGCTGGCTGGCGGCGGAACTGGCCAGGCTGGGCGTCAGGCTGGAATGGGTGCCGGTGACCACCAATTCGGTCGCGGTGCAGGTCAACGAGGCGTTTGCCAACAAGTCGATCGACTTCGCGCAGTATGGCGATCTGCCGTCGATCATCGCCAACGCGTCCGGCTTGCAGACGCGATTGGTGGTGCCGGGCGGTAGTCTGAATAACACTTACCTGGTGGTGCCGTACAACTCGACGGCGCGCTCCATTAACGATTTGAAGGGCAAGAAGATCGCCCTGCATCGCGGCCGGCCGTGGGAATATCCGTTTTCGCGGCTGCTGGCGGCCAACGGCTTGAAAAACACCGACGTCAAGCTGCTCAACCTGAATCCGCAAGCCGGCGCCGCCGCGCTGGCCAGCGGCAGCGCCGACGCCTTCTTCACCCTGAGCGACGCCTTCCTGCTCGAAGATAAAAAGATCGGCCGCGTGATCTGGGCCAGCAAGACGCCGCCGCAGGACTGGAAGATGCGCGCCGAAGTCTGGGGCAGCGCCGACTTCCTGGCCAGATATCCGCAAATGGCGCAGCTGGTGGCCACCGCCTACGTGAAGGCGCACCAGAGCGCCAGCGTGGACAATGGCCGCGACGACTATATCCGCGCCGAGGCGGCGGCCGGCCAGCCGGAAAGCGTGGTGCGGCGCGAGCTCGAAGGCGACAACCGTCCGTGGAAGGCGCGCTGGTCGCCGCTGCTGACGGAGGAAGTCAAGGCGCATTACGCGGCCGAGGCGGAATACGCCAGACAGGCGGGCCTGATCTCGAAGCCGCTGGACACCGGCCACTTGTACGCGCCGCAGTTCGTGCAGCAAGCGCTGGTCGACCTCAAGCTGCAGCAGTATTGGGCGCCATGAGTTCCATCATCTCGACTCAGGCGCCGTCCGCCCGCGCGCCGGTGCGACCGGCGGCGTC
>NZ_SPVG01000020.1 GCF_004614165.1 Duganella callida
GCCGATGGCCCACAGCCCGTCCAGGTTGGCGGCGCCGGCCCAGACCTGGCCCTGGCCGTCGGCCGCCACGCTGGCGATGTCGGCGCCATCGGGCAGCGCCACGGTGCGGATGCGGCGGTTGCGGAAGCGTTCCAGACCGCTGGTGCTCATGGCCCAGATGTTGCCCTCGCGGTCTTCCAGCATGCCGATGATTTGCGGATTGCTGAGCTGCCAAGCCTGATCCAGGCGCTCGGCCGGCAGGGTCGACGGATCGAAGCTGGCGCTGGCCGGCAAGTCCTGCTTGCGGATGCGGGCGATGCCGTTGGGTGCGCGCAGCAGCCACAGGTTGCCGTCGGCGTCGAACAGATCATGGGTCTGGCGGAACAGGTGGCGGTTGGTCTCCAGGCGCGGCAGTGGCGCACCCTGGTAGCCGCTGGGCACGCGCTCGATGCGGTTGCCGCTGCGGCGCCACATGCCGCCGTCCGGCGCGAAGAAGGCGCCCGCCTCGCCGGCGCGGCCGGTGGGGCGGAAACGGCGCGCCGCGCGGTCCAGCTTGAACCACTCGTCGCCGCTGACCACCCATAGCTGGCCGTACTGGTCGAGCGTGGCTTCCTCCACCGTGCGTTTGGGCAGGCCCCAGCCATCGCCGATCTGCTGCCAGCTGCCCTTGGCATAGCGCACCAGACCGGAATTGGTGCAGATCCACACCTCGTCCTGATCGGCGGCGATGTCGAACACCATGTCGACGCGGGCCGCGTTCCAGGCCGGCAGCGGCACGATGTCGCCGTGGCGGATCAGGTTGACGCCGCCGTCGAGGTAGCCGACCAGCAGGTCGCCATTGGCCTTGCCGGTCAGCGTGGAGATGCGCGCGCTGAGCAGGCGTTGGCCGGTAGGCGACTGGAAGCGCTGGAAGCTGAGGCCGTCGAAGCGGTAGAGGCCGTGGTCGGTGCCGATCCACAGCCAGCCGTCGCTGCTCTGCGCCAGACTGGTGATGCTGCCCGGCGCGCCATCCTTGCGGCGCCAGGTGTCGTGCTGGTAGTCGTGCAGGCTGACGCGCGGGTCGAGCGCCTGGGCGGCCGGGCTGGCCGCCAGCAGCGTCAGGGCCAGCCATAGGCAGCTGCGTGGCCGAAGAATTAAACCTCGCATGTCGCTAATGATTTCCGTGATGGCAATGATCGGGACGCCGATCATAGCATCACGGACCCTGCGGCACCTCAGGCGGTGTCGCCCGGCCGCAGTTCGATGGTGTCCTGACGGCCGGATGCTGGACCGCAGCCAATCACTGCCATGACAGACTCGCTCAGATGATCGAGTCCCAGCGTCTGTTCGATATCGACATCATTGACGGCAGCGGTAACAAATGCCGGCAGGCCGGCTTCAGTGGCCAGCAAATAGAACGTCTGCGACAGATGACCGGCGTCCAGGGTGATGGCTTTGTACGCTTTCGGATGATTACGGTACTTCCAGAAATTACGGAGCACGCGTGCGACCAGAATCACCTGGATCGGCGCTTCGGCAAACCAGTGTTGGTCAGCCACCAGTTGTAGCGCCAGCGCGGCGGCTTCGTCTTTCTCCAGCATGCGCAGAGGGCGCAGCACATGCTCGACCTGATGATAATGGTAAAGCCCGGGCGCGATGCCGTCGACGCGCTGCACCAGCACGTAGGCTTCGGTGGGATGCAGGCCGCCAGCCGATGGACTGGTTTTCTTCAGCACGTCGCCGTCCGGCCCCACGTTGCGCACTGACTGGGCACCGAAAGTGCGTTGCAGCAGCCGTGCCAGCACTGCCTGTGACAGAGATGCGCTGGTGTCGAAATTGCGCCCGGTATAGCGGTTCAACAGGGCGTCGTCGAGCAAACCCTTGCCGGCGGGCGGCAGCGCGACACTGGCGCCCACTGCGGCGGGGTGGATGGTCGGTGGCGGTGGTGGGCCGTGACGGTCCACCAGTTCCTGGAAGCTGGGCGTCTGCATGCCGGTTTCGGTACGGACATCGCGCCAGCGGGAGAAGGTATGGATCAGGGCCGACAAAGGCCGCCATTGCTGGCTGCGCAGCTTTTCATCGCGTTCGCGCATGGGTGTGCTGGCATCGTCATCGCCGATCAGCAAGCCCAGTTCCAGCAGCGCACCGACCACGGCGCCGCCGTGCCGTTGTTCGGCTTCTTCGCGGTCAGTCCAGAGGGTCTGGCTGATCGTTCCAAGGACCAGCAACTGTTCGGTATTGAGTCCTACCTCGCGGTCGAGGTGCGGCACCAGCGCCACCCAGCTCAATTGCGCTGCAAGCGTGTTTTGGCCAGCAAACAGCTTGGCCCAGTCGATGGTCAAATCCTCGCGCGATTCTACGTAAAAGACGGCGCAGCGGCGTATTTTCATGGCGGATTTCCGTATCGAGAATAAGGGGGTGAAGTCTAGCTTATTTCGCCGATCGGACGGAAGTCGTCACTCCTAGAATGTTGTTCAGCGGCATAAATTGTTGTGGCCGAAAACTGATCAAACTTTTAAAGGAATTCGAAATGCAAACCACTACCTCTCAGGATTTCGGCGCGGTTATCGGCAAACTGGCCAGCGACGATATCTTCCGTGAACGCGTGATGGCTGATCCGGTCGGCGCTTTCGGCAGCATCGGTATCTCGCTTGATCCTGCTTATGTACCGGCCGTCTGCCAGCTGCCAAGCAAGGAAACCATGGCTGCTGATCTGGCCGCTTTCGGCGAGAAGCTGGACAATAAAGCAGCGATGATTATCTTCCTCATGTCGGGTAACGCCTGAATCAGCGCGTGAGCGCGCAGGTGCACCGTGCCTGCGCGCGGCTGGTCAAGCACCTTGCTGGCCACCGTTTTCGCCGGCATCCCAAGCCCTATCGCGATGGCGCTTCCGCGACCATCAATTCTTGTACGAAGACCGTGAATGCGCGTGCTTTCGCGCTGGCCAGACGCCCGGAGGGATAGACGGCCCACAAGTCGATTGTCGGCAATGACCACTGCGGAAGCAACTGTTCCACCGCGCCTGCCGCCAATTCTGGCGCAAACATCCACTCCGATACGATAGCCACGCCGACACCGCCGCACACCGCCGCGCGTACGCCTTCCGCTGCGTTCACGCGCAAACGCCCCTGCACGGTCACCGACAGTTCGCTGCTATCGCGTTCGAACGACCACGTGGTCGCACCGCCCGAGTCCGACAGATAGACCACCGCTTCGTGCCGCGCCAGGTCGGCCGGGATTTCAGGCACGCCGCGCTCGGCAAGATAGGCCGGCGCGGCCACGACCATGCGACGCCCGGTGGCGATTTTACGCGCCGTCATCGAAGAATCGCCCAGGTCGCCCATGCGCAACGCCACGTCGATGCCGTTCTCCAGCAGGCCGATCTGACGATCATCGAGCATGACCTCGACTTCCAGCAGCGGATGACGATCAAGAAACCGCTTGATGTGCGGGATGATGTGCAAGCGGGCGAAGGTCACGGCCGCGCAGACGCGCAGCTTGCCTACCAGGTCGGCACTGACGCCACGCGCCGCGCCATCGGCATCGTCGACCATGGCAATCGCGCGCTTGGCGGATTCGTAATATGCCTGGCCCGCTTCGGTCGGGGTCAGGCCGCGCGTGGAGCGCAGCAGAAGGCGGGTCTGCAGCCGTTCTTCCAGCTGTGCAATTGCTTTGGACACGGCCGGCTGGCCTACCTCCAGACGACGTGCCGCGGCCGAAAACGATCCGGTCTCCACGGTGCAGACGAAAGTTTCCATCAAAGTAAGTCGATCCATCGCATTCCTTTTCAATGCGGCTGGCCGCCACACCTGGCATGCCGCGCAGGAAAGAATTATATGCGCACCGTTTTGCTGCCCCAACATGGCGGAGCGCCGGCACTGTCCGGCTGCATCCGCGACGCGCTGGCTTAATGGCTCATCTCATCTTTTTTCATCTCGCCTTTCGCCATCCCATCCTTGGCCATCGCATCATGGCTCATGCGATTCTTCTTCATGGCGTCGTTCTTCATTGCGTCCTCGGCAAAGGCGGCGCCCGACATCAGCGAAGCGGCGATCAGGATCATGGCAAATGCTTTCATGGTAGTTCCTTCGTGGTGAAATAAACGATGGTGGTGTTGCAGATAGGGTCGGACGCTTAACTGCCGCCGAAGCAGTTGTACCCCTGGTCTTCCCAATACCCACCGGGATAGGTATTGGTCACGCAGATCGCCTGGATATGCTTGGGGTTCTGGTAGCCCAGCTTGGTCGGCATGCGCAATGTCATCGGACAACCGTAGCGCGGCGGCAGCGTCCGGCCGTCGTAGCTCCGCGCCATCGGCGTCTGTGGATGCAGCGCGGTGGCCATGTCGATGCCAATGGCCGATCCGCAGCCAGGCCGGATGGATGGTCGTGTTGCATGGGCTCATTGGGGGCTCCCGGTTGGCGCCATCGGCGGGACGCACGCAGAGGTATCGACGGCTTGCAGCACATGCGCGCGCTGATCCTGGACAAAAGCAAGCGCCCGCAGGCCATCGCCGCGCCACTGCGGCGGCAGGGCGATGTCGCTGTGCAGCTCGGCCCGGCCATGCGTGAATGCGACGGGGCCGAGCCAGAGCCGGACCGTGTCGTCGTGGTGCAGGGTCGCGCCACCGTTTTCACCGCGTTTCACCTGGCTGACCAGACCGCTTTCAGTGATGGCAACGTACAGGTCGCCGGCCGCTTGCGCATCGGTGAGGCGCGCCTGCACGTCGAGACGCAAGCCGGTTCCCGCTCGGGTGATCGACGCGGTCTTGAGTATGATCGATGCGGCGGCAGGCGTGGCGTTGAGGCGCCGGATCGTGGCGGGCAACCCACTCTGCCAGTCACGCAGCTCATCGCCGTTGACGAAGAACTGGGGCGTGTAGGCGACCCGCAGGCGACGCTGGTCGAGCAGTGCGCGCTGGCGCGCGTCGAAAGCGGGCTGGGCGAAAGGATCGCGCCAGCCCAGGCCGTCCCAGTAGGTCACATGCAGGCCGAGCGGAACCACCACGGCGTTGGCTGGCAACTGGCTGCGCAGGGCACGTAACCGGCTATCGGCAGGCGGGCAGCTCGAACAGCCTTCACTGGTGTACAACTCGACCAGGGCAGCGGTCGACGTCCCGCTCTGGACCTCGCATGCCGCGGCGGCATGGGCCGGCGGTGCTGGCGGAACCAGCGCCAGCAGTACGGCGCTGGCGAACGCAGCGGGATAACGCGGCATGGACATGGCGAATCGCTCGGTTGGGGATGACACTGGATAATTCGGCGCGGCCGCGATCGCGGTTACACGCGCATAAAATTTTTCTTCGCGGATATCGGGTTGTTGTTCTTGATATCCCGCAAAATATTTTCGCGGTATGGTGTAACCCGCAGGCCGCGCGCCACGAATAAGGGCTGGATGTATCGGCGTGTTTCACGAGGAATGGCATGAAAACTGATGATTTTGTAACAATGCTGGCAACGGGTGTCGATGCAGTCGATCCGCGCGCCGTGGAAAAGCGCTTCGCGCTGGCGCTGGCGTTGGGCTTGTCTGGCGCGGGTATCTTGATGGTGGCCCTGCTGGGCGTGCGGCCTGATCTGGGCGAGGTGGCGATGACCGGAATGTTTTGGCTCAAGCTGGCATTCCCCGCCGCCGTGCTGGGCGCGACGCTATCGGTAACCATGAACCTGGCGCGGCCCGGCAGCAGCGCGGTGGCCGGCTGGCTGTTGTCGGCTGCCGTCCTGGCGGCGCTCTGGATCGGTGCCGGCGCGGTGCTGCTGGCGGCGCCGCCGGCGCTGCGGCCGCATATGATACTCGGCGACACCTGGCGGGTGTGCACTCTGTGCGTGACGATATTGTCGTTGCCGGCGTTTTGCGCGGTGTTCTGGGCGCTGCGCGGGCTGGCGCCGACCAGGCCACACCAGGCTGGCGCCGCTGCCGGTCTGCTGGCGGGAGCGCAGGGTTTGCTGGTGTACTGCCTGCATTGCCCGGAGATGACGCTGCCTTTCTGGGCCGTGTGGTATCTGCTCGGTATGTCGGCGCCGGCGGTGCTGGGCGCGGCCCTGGGCCGGGCGTTGCTGAGGTGGTGAGCGGTGGATCTGAACAGGCATACGGCACAGATGCAAGATAACGGACCACGCTCTCCCGTCGAGGAGCAACTACAAACCTTGCTGTTGGCCGGCCTCGACGGGGACGCGCGCGCCTATCGGCAATTCCTGGACGAGTTGACCAAGCGTCTGCGCGCCTTCCTGCGCCGGCGTCTGTTCGACATGCACGACCAGGTGGAAGACATCGTGCAGGAAACCCTGCTGGCCGTACATAATGCCCGCCTGACCTACCGGCGCGGGCAGCCGGTCACTGCCTGGGTGTATGCGATAGCACGTTACAAGTTGATGGATTTCCTGCGAGTGCGCATGCGTCATGACGCGCTCAACGATCCGCTCGACGACGCCAGCGGCATGTTCGAGGAGTCTGCCGAACAGGCCAGCGATGCGCGCCGCGACCTCACGGTGCTGCTGGCGGCGCTGCCCGACCGACAGCGTTTGCCGATCGAGATGGTGAAGTTGCAGGGCTTGTCCGTGGCCGAGACGGCCAGCCGTACCGGCATGTCGGAATCGGCGGTGAAGGTGGGCGTGCACCGCGGCCTGAAGGCATTGGCCGCCCGCATCCGCGGTGAGCGCTGAGCGCTGGCCGTGCGGATCAAATTCCCGCAGCGCCCTGCAGGCTGATGCCGGATTTGGTGCCGACCGGCTGTTCGCCAGTACGGGTGAGCGTGCCGTCGGGGCCGATCGCGTACACGACGATCTTGTCGTTGCCGGCATAGTCCTGGTACAGATACTTGCCGTCCGGGCTGATCCAGGCGTCGGCGGCGAAGCTTGACGTCCCGGCCTTGATGGCCGGCTCCGATGCCGCGCTGGCATTCACCAGCGTGAGCTTGCCCGTGGTGTCCAGCGCGAATTGCGCTATGGTACCGCTGCCATTGCTGACGTAGACGAAGCGGTTATCCGGCGTGATCGCAATCCAGCACGGCGCCATCTGGCCGGCCACCTTGACCGGTCCGCTCAACAAGGAGAATGCGCCTCCGGCGCTGAAGCTGTAAGTGGTGGCGGTCGTGCCGGCCGCATCGGCCGTCACGTACGTACCCGATTGCGCGCCATGCGCGAACACGCCGCCAAATGGTCCGATCCCGGCCGTGGTCGACGCCACCGGCTTGGCCAGCGTGCCGTCGGCATTGATCGGGTAGGCCAGCAGGGTATTGCCCGGCGTGGTCGGCGTGAGCGCGCGCAGGAAGCCGTTGACCACCACGTACTGGTGATCGGGGCTGATCGAAACTTCCGTCGGCAGTGCGTCCGGTTGCAGCACCGGATATTGCCCCAGTGGTGTCAGCTTGCCGTCGGTGCCGACGCGGTAGGCGCCCAGTTCGTTGGCGCCGCGCTGGTGGGTTACGTACAACACCCCGGCATTGAAGGCCAGCGAGGTTGGCTGGACCCCGCCGGTCGGCGAGACTGCCTGTAGCATCAGGCCGCCGGCCGGTGTGATCGCGAACACGCTGACCGTATTGTCGCCCGCGTTGGCCACGAACAACTGGCGCCCATCATCGGAGACCACGACGCTGTGGTTGCTGGTCAGCGCGTCCGGCGCCACCGCGTTGCCCATGAAGTAGTTGACGCCGTTCGTGCCCTTGCCGCCAGTGCCGACCGGCGCTTGCGGCACGAGCGAACCGTCGGCATTGCGCAGGAAATGCACGACCAGGTTGTCGGTGTCGTTGGTCTGCGCGAACAACTGGGCGACCGGCGGCGGCGCCGGGTGGTTGTCGCCACCGCAGGCCGCGAGAAGGACGGCGACCGCGGCCGCCACTGCATAATGCTTGCTCATTGAATTCTCCACTGATAGACGTCTGGCCTGTGCCAGGGATGGACAGGCATATGGCGGACTGCGCGCGCCGCCGTATCGGGACGGCTGCGGCAGACCGGTGGATAATTCGCCTGTGCGCGCGCTGCGGTTACAGGACGGCGCATTTTTTGGCGATGCGCCGGATGTCATTGAAACCGGCCAGGATGAGGTCAGATCATCGCCTTGCCGACGGACGCGCCGCCATCGACGAACAGTGTCTGTCCGGTGATGAAGCCGGCGTCTTCGTTGAGCAGGAAAGCCACGGCTGCGGCAATTTCGTCCGGTTGCCCGAAGCGTGCCATCGGCACGGCGTTCAGGTAGCGTCGTTCGCCCGGGCTGCCAGGTGGGTTGTTTGTGCGGAACAGCTCAGTCTCGGTCGGACCGGGCGCCACGGCGTTGACGGTGATACCTGTCGTCGCCAGTTCCAGCGCCCAGGTGCGCGCGAACGTGATCAGGGCGGCCTTTGCGCCGGCATAGGCGGTGCGATCGGCTGTACCGAGCACGGTCAGGCTGGCGATGTTGACGATACGCCCCCAGCGTTGCGCGCGCATGTGCGGCAGCAGCGCTTGCGCCGCCTGGACCGCGGGTCGCAAATTCAGGTCGAGCACGGCATCCATGTCGTCCAGCGAGATGCGCGCGAGGCCCTGCGGCCGGACCAGCCCGACATTGTTGACCAGTCCGTCGAATTGGTACTGTGAGGTGAGGTGGTCCAGCGTCGCGGCGGTGGCCGCGCGGTCGGCCAGATCGACGGCGACCAGTGTGCCGGGAAAGTCGGGGCGCGCCGCATGGCGCGCGAGGCCGACGACGTGATGCCCCACGCGGGCGAGCCGGGTGGAGAGCGCCAGGCCGATGCCCTGGCTCGCGCCGGTGACGAGGAAAGTCCGTTTAACCATGATCAGCTCCAGGAAAGCGGACCGGCATGCGCGCCGGCCACGCAAGGTTGGTCTATCGCATCAGCCGGCGGCCGGCAGGCGTGCCAGGGCCGGCAGCATGCTGTCCGGCTCGGGACGGCGGGTGTAGTCGGGATTGACTTCGGCGTAGGCGATGATCCCATCCTGGCCGATGACGTAACGGGCCGGCATCGGCAGGGTCCACGCCGGGTCGTCATTGAAAGCCGGCAGGTCGTTCTTCAACCCCTTGTACAGGTCGATCAGATAGTCCGGCAGCGCGAAGCGCAGGCCGAATGCGGCGGCCACGTCGTTGTGGGTATCGCTCAGGATCGGAAAGTCCAGCTTGTTCTGGCGCTGCGATTTGCGGCTGTTGGCGGCGGTCTGCGGCGAAATCGCCACCAGGTTGGCGCCAAGCGCCTGGAAGCGTGGCAGCGTTTCCTGCAGCGCCTGCAGCTCCAGGTTGCAGTAAGGGCACCATACGCCGCGGTAGAAGCTGATGATCAGCGGGCCCTTGACCAGCAGGTCCGCCGACGATACCGGCTTGCCTTCGGGGTCGTTCAGGGTAAAGGTCGGTGCACGGTCGCCTGCCTTCAGCGCGCGGCCCGCCTGGCCGGACGCGACCAGTTCGGCGGTGGCGCGTTCCATGATCGGATGGATTTCCGCTGGCGCGAAGTAGGGGGCTTTGCCGCCTTTGAAGTCGGCTTTGAATGCGTCGAGTTTGGCTTGCAGTGTCATGATGTGTTCTCCTGTCAGGGTAGTGAAATATTGCGATATGAAGCATGTTGTCGGTCGGGGCAGACCGGTGGTCAGCGGTTTGGCCGACGGCGCGCGGCAGCAGAGGGCGAAGTGCCCGGGCGCCCGGCGCGATGAAGAGTGATGGTGGACATGGTGGATGCCTTTATGTGAGTAGACAGGCAGGTGTTATGCGCGTGACTCGCTCCATCACCGCGGCTTCAGGTTGCCGACGCCAGGCCATCAAGGCGGACGATGGCGCGTTGCACCGCCGGGCGCTGCGACATGACGTCGAACCAGCGGGCAACGTGCGGGCTGCCATCGAGATCGACACCGGCAAACGCGCGTCGCCAGAGCCAGCCGAAATGCGCGATGTCGGCAATCGAATAAGCATCGCCGGCGGCGAATTCGCTCCGGGCCAGCACGCCGTCGAGCACTGCCAGCGTACGCAGCGCTTCGCCATGGAAGCGCTGGATCGCGTGCGGTATGACTTGCGGCGCAAGCTTGTCGAAGTAGCCGGCTTGTCCAAACGCCGGACTGACGGCGGAGGCGTGGAAGAACAGCTGCTCGAAGACGCGCGCGCGCGCTTGCCCGGCAGCCGGCAACAAGGCGCCATGCCGTTCGGCCAGATACACCAGGATGGCGGCCGATTCCGTCAGCGACATGGGCCGGCCGGCATCCGTCACCGTCAGCACGGGCACCTTGGCGTTGGGATTGAGCGCGATGAATTGCGACGATTTTTGTTCGCCCTTGCGCACGTTCACAGCGTGCAGCTCGTAATCAAGGCCCAGTTCTTCGAGAGTGATGACGGGCTTGATGCTGTTGGGTGTGGCGAATGCGTGGAGCTGGTACATGGCATGTCCTTGGGGGAAGAGTTGAGGCCGGCGTCTGCCGGCCCCTGGCTTATTGTTTGCCGGCCTTCATCGACTTGACCAGCGCGGCCGCGCTTGCGCCCTCGAGGCTCAGGCCGTAACCGGTCTGCTGGATCAGCGCCAGCTTGATCGGCTGCATGAAATAGGCGCGCGTGTCGCGCCGGGTAACCTCCGGCTTGGTCAGGTAGCGAGCGGCCAGTTCGCGTGCCCGGGCGACGGCCTGACCGTCGGGGACCACCTCGGACACCAGCCCGTACTCCCTGGCCTGCGCCGCCGTGAAGGGCTTGGGATCGAGCAGCAGGGCTTCAGCGCGGGTCGGACCCATGCGGTAGGACCAGGTGGTATAGATGCCGTCGCCCGGCACGATGCCGCCGGCAAAGTGCGGCGCATCGTTGAAGGTGGCGCCGGCGCCGGCCACGACCACGTTGGACAATGCGCAGTATTCCGTGTGCACCCATGCCTTGCCCTCGACCGCGCAGATCATCGGCACGCGGATGTTGGCGATGTTTTCAACGATCTGCGTGCCCTCGTCATGCACCCCGGACCAGACATCGGGGTCGCTGACGTCGCCGAAGGACGCGAAATCGATATCGCTCATCCACTGCCCACCCTTGCCGGTCAGGATCACGATCTTGTTATCGCGATCGCGGCTGATGTGATAGAAGGCATCGACAAACGCTGCGTGCGCCTTGGCGGTGAACTTGAACGGCGCGCCGTTGGTATGCATCTCGACCAGCAGAACGCCGTGGCTGTCGCGCGTCATGCGCATGTTCTCGGTCTGGGTGAAATAGGCCGGGTCGGCGGCGTGGGCCAGGCTGGTCATGCCGGCGGCCAAGGCAAGCGCGGCGCTCAGGGTACGCAGGGTATTCATGGTTATGCTCTCTCGGTGTATGGGTTGGCTCGTGATGTCTTACAGCGCTGGCGCGGCGGGGAAATCGACCGGTACCTGGGTCAGTGCATGCAGGTAGTTGGTGATGATCTTGTCGCCGATGACCATGACCGCGTCGACCAGATGGCCTTCCGTGTAGCCGGCGGCAAAGAACGCCTCGGTCAGCGCAGGCTCAGCGTGGCCACGGCGTTCGGTGGCGCTCTTGACCAGGCGTGCCAGCGCGTCCAGCTTGGCGTCGAACGGCGCGCCGCCCTTGCGGATCGCGATGATCTGCTCCGGCGTGAAGCCGACCATGCCGCCGATGACGGTGTGCGCGGCCAGGCAGTAGGCGCATGCGTTGACCTGGCTGACCACCAGGTTGATGACTTCGCGCTCTTTGGCGTTCAGCGAGCTCTTGCCGTTTTGCAGGGTCAGGTAATTGCCGAGGGCATGCTCGGAGTGTGCCAGCGTGGCGTACAGGTTGGGCACCATGCCCAGGCCTTGCTGGAGGTTTTCGAAGATGGCCTGGTTGGCAGGAGAGACGGTGGCGGCGGTCGGGATGGTGAAGGTTTTCATGATGTGTCCTTGCTGGTTGATGTGTGTTGCGACAGGACGAACTATGAAGTTTTTCAGCTTTCCGCAGTAGCAAGCCGGGGGGCATAAGGGTTATTCCCGCCAGCGCACAAGTTGCCCGCGGCGGCCGCCGACAAAAATCCCACACCCCACCTGTCGCACGGGTGTGTGCGTTGACATTGAAGATTTGCCGGTGCTATAGTTTCTTCAATAAATGGAAACGCTTCCATTTAATTCATAAATGAATAAACGGAGACGGGCGGACCACGAGCCGCCTGCGCGAGGAGACTGCATGTTGGCACTCAGCCCTGCTTGGCCGGGCGATGGGGCGTTGCGCCCATCGTCGTTGCAAACCCTGTCCCGACTGCTTGCGATACCGCTGCTGGCGCTGTGCGCGCTGGCGCCGGCGTCGGCGCAGACAGTGCACGCCTGGATCACCACCGGCGACCGGACGCAGTTGCTGGCGCCGGCGGCGGAGGCGAAGTTCAAACCGGGCGCCGACGCCGCCACCATCATCGAGGTCGATCCCAGGCAGCGCTTCCAGCAGATGGTCGGCTTCGGCGCGGCCATCACCGATGCCTCGGCCTGGCTGATCCAGAACAAGCTGAACGAGCAGCAGCGCGCCGCCCTGATGAACGAGCTGTTCGGCCGCCACCCCGGCATCGGCTTCAGCTTCACGCGGCTGACCATCGGCGCCTCCGACTTCTCGCGCCAGCACTACAGCTTTGACGATATGCCGCCGGGTCAGAGCGATCCCGAGCTCAAGCACTTTTCGATAGCCCCCAACCGCGCCGACGTGCTGCCCGTGACCAAGGCGGCGCTGGCCATCAACCCGCAGCTGCGCGTGATGGCCTCGCCGTGGAGCGCACCCGGCTGGATGAAGACCACCGACAGCCTGATCCAGGGCACCCTCAAGCCGGAAGCGTTTGCGCCATTCGCGCATTACCTGTCGCGCTACATCAGCGCCTACGCGCAGGAAGGCGTGCCGATCTACGCGCTGACCCTGCAGAACGAACCGCACTTCGAGCCCAAGGATTATCCCGGCATGCGCGTCGATCCGGCCAAGCGCGCGGCCTTCATCGGCGGTCATCTGGGACCGCTGCTGGCGAAAGAGCATCCGCAGACGCGCATCCTCGACTGGGACCACAACTGGGACGAGCCGGGCTCGCCGGCCGACGTGCTGAAAGATCCGCTCGCCTACAAATACGTCAGCGGCGTGGCCTGGCACTGCTATGGCGGCGATGTGCGCGTGCAGGCCGCGCTGCACGACCGCTGGCCCGACAAGGAGACGTATTTCACCGAATGCTCGGGCGGCAAGTGGGCGCCGAACTGGTCCGACAATCTGCAGCATTTCACCCGCACGTTGGTGATCGGCGCCACGCGCGGCTGGGCCAAGGGCGTGCTGGTATGGAACCTGGCGCTGGACGAGCACGACGGTCCGCACCTGGGCGGCTGCAAGGATTGCCGCGGCGTGGTCACCATCGACAGCCGCGACGGCAGGATCACCCGCAACGAGGAATATTACGCGCTGGCCCATGCCAGCCGTTTCGTGCGTCCCGGCGCGCAGCGCATTGCCTCCACCAGCGGCTATGACCAGCTCGACACGGTCGCCTTCCGCAACGCCGACGACGGCTCGCTGGCGCTGCTGGTGACCAATTCGGCGCAGGCGCCGCGCCGCTTCGCGGTGCGCGTCGGCCAGCGCAGTTTCGATTACACCCTGCCCGCAGCGAGCGTCGCCACCTTCACCTGGAAATAAGCCGTCGGCTGCCGTGATGCCGCGGCAGCTTTTTTCTGTAGTGCCCCGGAAGCGCTTCCACGCGATGGAGGCGGGGGCTGTTTTTTTCAAAAATAAGAGAGAGATGCCAATGAAAAAACAGAGCCACACCATGCAACTGACGCCCATCGCCGCCGCCTGCGCCGCGCTGACGTTTGCCGCCGTGCCGGCCGCCGTGCATGCGCAGCAGGGCGCGCAAGCGAGCGCCGGTGACGAGGTCCAGCAGGTGACCGTCACCGGTATCCGCCGCAGCATCGAAACCTCGATGGCGATCAAGCGCGATGCCGATGCCATCGTCGAGGCGGTCACCGCCGAGGACATCGGCAAGCTGCCCGACGTGTCGATCGCCGAATCGATCGCCCGCCTGGCCGGCCTGACGGCGCAGCGGGTCGAGGGCCGCGCCCAGGTGATTTCGATCCGCGGCCTGGCGCCGGACTTTTCCACCACGCTGCTGAACGGCCGCGAGCAGGTGTCCACCAGCAACAACCGCGGCGCCGAGTACGACCAGTACCCATCCGAGCTGATCAACGGCGTCACCGTGTACAAGACGCCGGACGCGGCGCTGGTGTCGGGCGGCCTGTCGGGCACCGTGGACCTGCAGACCGTGCGGCCGCTGGACGTACGCCAGCGCACCATCGTGCTGAACGCGCGCGGCGAACACAATTCCAACGGCAAGCTCAATTCGAACACCTCGGCCAACGGCAACCGTCTGAGCGCGTCGTACGTGGACCAGTTCCTCAACAACACGCTGGGCGTGGCGATCGGTTACGCCCACCTCGATTCGCCGGGCCAGCAGCAGGAATACAAGTCGTGGTGGTGGGGCACCAACCGCAATCTGCCGGCCGACATGCAGAACGTGGTGACGCTGAACGGCGCCGAAGTCACCGCCTCGTCGCGCGAACAGAAGCGCGACGGCCTGATGGCGGTGGTGGAATACCGGCCGTCCAAGGAGTTCCGTACCACGCTGGATCTGTATTATTCCGAGTTCAGGCAAAACACCACCATGCGCGGCCTGATGTGGAATTCCAATCAGGACAATCCGATCCGCTACGTCAATCCGCAGGTCGAGAACATCGGCGGCACCCGGCTGCTGGTGGGCGGCGCGCTGACCAATCTGGAACCGATCGTGCGTAACGACTACAACCAGCGCAAGGACAAGCTGGGCGCGCTGGGCTGGAACAACACCTTCAAGCAGGATGGCTGGACCCTGATCGGCGACCTGTCGTATTCCAACGCCAAGCGGCGCGAGGAAGTGCTGGAAACCTATGCCGGTCTCGGCCCTGCGGGATCGGGCAGGACCGACAACAATTTCCAGTTCAAGATACCCACCGGCAGCGGCCTGCCGACCTTCACCCCGAGCATCAATTTCGCCGACCCGAACATCATCAAGCTGAACGACGTCGGCGGCTGGGGCAAGGATGCGGACATGCACCACCCGCTGGTCGAAGACAGCCTGGGCGCGGCCAGGTTTTCGGCCAAAAAGGAGCTGGACGGCATGTTCCGCAGCCTGGAAGGCGGCATCAACTACAGCCGCCGCGAGAAGACCCACGCCGACACCAACAACTACTGGTTCCTGAAGAACGGCCGCGCCCCGGCCAGCGTATCGTCCGACCTGTTGCAGCCGTCGACCTCGCTGTCCTTCGCCGGCATTCCTGCGGTGATGAGCTATGACGTGCTGGGGGTGCTGCACAAGTATTACGACATGCAGCCGGCGCGGCCGAACGATCAGGCGCTGCAGGACTGGGGCGTGACCGAGAAGATCGCCACCGCCTACGCCAAGCTGGGCATCGATGCCGAGCTCGGTCCGATTCCACTGCGCGGCGCGCTCGGCCTGCAGGCGGTCAATGTCGATCAGAAATCGCGCGGCGCCACGGTCAACGGCGGCACCCTGGGCAGCATCAGCGGCGGCAAGAACTACACTGACTGGCTGCCCAGCCTGAACCTGAACTTCGATCTGGACAAGTACCTGAGCACCACCAACCTGCGCTTCGGCGCCGCCAAGACCGTGGCGCGGCCGCAGATGTCCGACATGCGCGCCGGCATCAGCGGCGGCGTCGACGCCACCACCCGCATGTGGAACGGCAGCGGCGGCAATCCGGATCTGGAACCGTGGCGCGCCAACGCCTATGACCTGTCGATGGAAAAATATATCGGCAAGCGCAGCTACATCGCCGGCGCGCTGTGGTACAAGAAGCTGCAAAGCTACATCTACAACCAGCAGACCGAGTTCAGCTTCGCCGGCTTCCCGAATCCGTCGGCGGTGGTGCCGCTCCAGGATCTCGGCACGCTGAACCGGCCGGCCAACGGCACCGGCGGCCTGGTCAAGGGCGTGGAGCTGTCGGGCGCGCTTGACGCCGGCCTGGTGTGGGATCCGCTGGACGGCTTCGGCGTCACCGGTTCGATTTCCGGTACGGAAAGTTCGATCCACCCGAACGGGCCGGGCACCAAGGAAAAGCTGCCGGGCCTGTCGGGCGTGGTGTCCAACCTCACCTTGTACTATGAGAAAAACGGTTACTCGGCGCGCGCCAGCCGCCGCTACCGTTCGGCCTACCGCGGCGAGGTCACCGGCCTGTTCGCGCAGCGCGCCTTCAGCGAAATCCTGGCCGAGCGCCAGATCGACCTGCAGCTGGGTTACGCGTTCGAGGAGGGCCGCTACCAGGGCCTGTCGTTGCTGTTCCAGGTGAACAACCTGAACAATTCGCCCTACCAGACGCGTCAGGGCGATCCGTTCGCGGGTGGCGCGTATGCGCCGGAACGCTACACCACCTACGGCCGCCAGTTCCTGTTGGGCCTCAACTACAAGCTGTAAGTTCGCTGGCGTACATAGGCGGATGGGGAGTTAGCCTATGTAACGCCGGGGTGATAGAATCGTCTATCCTCCCCCTTCAGAAAGCGATCCCGCACGATGCAAGCGCCTGCCATTGTCACGCTGGACAACTGTGCGGATGAGCCCATCCATCTCCCGGGCAGTATCCAGCCGCACGGGGCGTTGCTGGCGTTCGATCTGGCCGGCTGCCTGCTGGCCTGGAGCGACAACGCGGCGCGCCTGCTCGCCCTGCCGCTGGCGCTGGAAACGCCGCTGGCGGCGCTGGCGCTGCCGGCCGACGTGCACCAGCTGGCCGGCGAGTGCCTGGCCGGTGTCGAGGATGGCGAAGCGCCGGCCAGCGCGCTGGAGGTGGCGATCGGCGGCCGGCAGTTCGACTGCATCGTGCATGCGTACGGCGCGCGGCTGCTGATCGAATTCGAGCTGCGCGACGTGCCCAGCGATACGGTGGCGGCGTTCGCGCTGAAGGCGCATGCGGCCATCGACCGCCTCAAGCGGCAGAAATCGATCGACGCGTTGTTGCAGCTGGCCACCGAACAGGTGCGCGCCATCACCGGCTTCGACCGCGTGATGGGCTACCGCTTCCACCAGGACGACAGCGGCGACGTCATCGCCGAGGCGCGGCGCCAGGACCTCGAACCGTATCTGGGCCGGCGCTATCCGGCCAGCGACATCCCGGCCCAGGCGCGCCGGCTGTACATCATCAACAGCCTGCGCCTGATCGCCGACGTCAACTACACGCCGGCGCCGCTGAGCGGCCGTGCCGGCGCCGCGCCGCTGGACCTGAGCCACAGCGTGTTGCGCAGCGTGTCGCCGATCCACATCGAATACCTGCAAAACATGGGGGTGGGCGCGTCGATGAGCGTGTCGATCGTGGTCAACGGCCGGCTGTGGGGCTTGCTGGCCTGCCACCACATGACGGCGCACCAGGTGCCGTATTCGATCCGCATGGCGGCCGATGTGATGGCCCAGGTGATCGCCTCGCTGGTGCAATCGATCGAGGCGCGCGAGCGCGCGCTGGCGGTGGAACAGTCGGCCGAGGTGCGCACGCGCATCATGGAAACCCTGTTGCACGAGGACGAGCCGACGCGCGCCTTGCTGCAGCACGCGCCGGCGCTGTGCCAGTCGCTGCAGGCCGAAGCGCTGGTGATCACGCAATACGGCAAGGTGCGCGTGCATGGCGAGCTGGATACCGCGCTGGCGGCGCGCATGGTGGCCTCGCTGCCCGAGGGCGGCGACGAGATCGTCGAACGCAACGCCATCGGCGACTGGCCGGAGGCGCTGCGCGCCGACCTGGCGCCCTGGGCCGGCGTGCTGGCGCTGCGCTT